>NZ_JBNCKP010000032.1:0-56024 GCF_049841575.1 Micromonospora sp. DT201
AACCCGGAAGCTAAGCCCTCCAGCGCCGATGGTACTGCACTCGTGAGGGTGTGGGAGAGTAGGACGCCGCCGGACAAACTTTTCAGAAAGGGCCACCCCTCCGGGGTGGCCCTTTCTGCATATCCCGGAATGCTCGTGCCCAGTCAGTCCCGCGACTGCATGTCCGTGCGTAGGTTACGCAGCAGGCCGCCGGCGTCGCTGACCGACCGCCCCGGGAACATCGCCATCACCACGCTGCCGTGGTCGGCCCAGCCACAAACCGCGAAGTCGCCGCCCTCACCGCTGGTGTTGCCGCATTTCATCACGCCGCCCAGGTCGCCCGCGGGCACCTCGCGCAGACCATTCACCGGACCCGTCTCATCGGACATCAGGCGGAAGAGGCTGTCCAGGTCTCCCTCCGGCTGCCAGAGCAGGGTGGTGCCCCCGAAGATGAGCACCGAACGCTTGTCGTCGGCCGGGTCGCGGTAGACCGTGCCGAAGCTGCGGTCCAACTCGATGTCCGCCGCCAGACCACTGCGCAGGTAGTCGGCTGTGCTCTTCGCGCGCTCGCTGTCATCCCGGATCAGACCCGCCACCCGGTCAGGCGAGGTCAGCTGGGTGTCCTTCTGCTGCGCGATCCGCCACCCACCGACACCCAGCACCCCGGCACCCGCAAGGCCCACCACCAATGCGGCCGTCCAACCGATCTTGCGTCGTCGGGACCAGCCCTCCGACCGTTCGTCGGGGTCACCCCCGGAGTCTCGGGTGCTCAGCTGGATCGGCTCTTCGGTCAGCTCGACCGGCTCGCGGCCGCCGTCGAGCGACCGCTCGGTGAGATGTGCGTCGGACATAGCCGACACCGTACGCGAACCACAGGTGGCGCACGTCAGGTCTGCGGAAGCCCTCCGTAGACTTGTCAGGTGACCGAGAGACTGGATGCCCACCGCCCCGACGCCCCTACCCTTGCCGGCCAGTACCAGCCCGGCGAGGTCGAGCAGCGACGGTACGAGCAGTGGGTAGCCGCCGGGCACTTCCGGGCGACCGCCGACAGCGACAAGCCCCCCTTCACCATCGTGATTCCGCCGCCGAACGTCACCGGTTCCCTGCACATGGGCCACGCGTTCGAGCACACGCTGATGGACGCCCTGACCAGGCGTAAGCGGATGCAGGGTTTCGAGGCGCTCTGGCTGCCTGGCATGGACCATGCCGGTATCGCCACCCAGAACCTGGTCGAGCGTCAACTCGCCGCCGAGGGCCTCTCCCGGCACGACCTCGGGCGGGAAAAGTTCGTCGAGCGGGTCTGGCAGTGGAAGGCCGAGTCCGGCGGCGCCATCCTCGGTCAGATGCGGCGCCTCGGCGACTCCGTCGACTGGGACCGTGAGCGGTTCACCATGGACGAGGGGCTGACCCGCGCCGTCCAGACGATCTTCAAGAAGCTCTTCGACGAGGGCCTCATCTACCGGGCCAACCGGATCATCAACTGGTGCCCGCGATGCCTGACGGCGCTCTCCGACATCGAGGTCGAGCACACCGACGACGACGGCGAGCTGATCTCCATCCGCTACAGCGACGAGGTCGTGGTGGCCACCACCCGGGCCGAGACGATGCTGGGCGACACCGCGGTGGCGGTGCACCCGGACGACGAGCGCTACCAGCACCTCATCGGCACCGAGGTCGAGTTGCCGCTGACCGGCCGCCGCATCCCGATCGTCGCCGACGCCCACGTCGACCCGTCGTTCGGCACCGGCATGGTCAAGGTGACCCCCGCGCACGACCCGAACGACTTCGAGATCGGCCAGCGTCACGACCTGCCCGCCATCACCGTGATGGACGAGCGTGGCGTGATCACCGTGCCGGGCCCGTTCGAAGGGCTGGACCGGTTCGAAGCACGGCCCGCGATCGTGGCGGCGCTCCGCGAGCAGGGCCGGATCGTCGCGGAGAAGCGGCCGTACGTGCACGCGGTCGGGCACTGCTCGCGGTGTAAGACGACCGTCGAGCCGCGGCTGTCGCTGCAGTGGTTCGTCAACACCGCACCGCTCGCCCAGGCCGCCGGCGATGCCGTCCGTGACGGCCGGGTCCGCATCGAGCCGGCCGAGCTGGCCAAGCGTTACTTCGCCTGGGTCGACAACATGCACGACTGGTGCATCTCCCGCCAGCTGTGGTGGGGTCACCGGATCCCCGTCTGGTACGGCCCGCAGGGTGAGATCGTCTGTGTCGGCCCGGACGAGCAGCCGCCGACGGGTGACGGCTGGCGGCAGGACGAGGATGTGCTGGACACCTGGTTCTCCAGCGCGCTCTGGCCGTTCTCCACCCTCGGCTGGCCGGAGCAGACCCCGGACCTGGCCAAGTTCTACCCGACGAGCGTCCTGGTCACGGGCTACGACATCCTGTTCTTCTGGGTCGCCCGGATGATGATGTTCGGCCTGTACGCGATGGACGGCAAGCAGCCGTTCGACGTGGTGGCCCTGCACGGCATGGTTCGCGACGAGCATGGCAAGAAGATGTCCAAGTCGTTCGGCAACGTGGTCGACCCGCTGGACTGGATCGACCGGTTCGGCGCCGACGCCACCCGGTTCACCCTGGCCCGTGGTGCGAACCCCGGCCAGGACGTGCCGGTCAGCGAGGAGTGGTGCCAGGGCTCGCGCAACTTCTGCAACAAGCTCTGGAATGCCACCCGGTTCGCCCTGATGAACGGCGCGCACACCACGGGCGACCTGCCTGCTGCCGAGCAGTTGTCCACCGTCGACCGGTGGATCCTGTCCCGGCTGACGCACGTCACCGCCGAGGTCGACGAGCAGTTCGAGGCGTACGAGTTCGCCAAGGTGTGCGACCTGCTCTACCACTTCGCCTGGGACGACGTCTGCGACTGGTACGTCGAGCTGAGCAAGCCTGTGCTCGCCGCGGGTGGTGAGCGGGCGGAGACCAGCCGGCGGGTGCTCGGGCACGTGCTGGATCAGCTGCTGCGGCTGCTGCACCCGGTCATCCCGTTCGTCACCGAGGAGTTGTGGCTCGCGCTGACCGGTGGCGAGACGGTGCAGGCCGCTGCCTGGCCGGTGGCCGACCGGTCGCTGGTCGACGACGCTGCGGAGGCCGAGCTGGTCAGTGTGCAGCGGGTTGTCACCGAGATCCGACGGTTCCGTTCCGACCAGGGGCTGCGCCCGACCCAGCGGGTGGCCGCCCGGTTGGACGGCCTGGCCGGGGCTGGCATCGACGCCCACGAGCCGCTGATCCGTTCGCTGGTCCGACTGGACCCGGCCGGTGACGATTTCCAGGCCAGCGCCACGCTGGCCATGCCCGGCGCGGTCGGTGTCGCGTTGGACACCCGGGGGTCGATCGACGTGGCCGCCGAGCGGGCTCGGCTGACGAAGGACCGCGCGGCGGCCGAGAAGGAGGTCGCGCAGGCCCGGGCGAAGCTCGACAACCCGGCCTTCATCGGCAAGGCCCCCGAGCCGGTGGTCGCCAAGATCCGCGACCGGCTCGCCACCGCCGAGGCCGACCTGGTCCGGATCGACGCTGCTCTGGAGACACTTTCCTCGTGACCGACCGTACCGAATTCGCCGCCGTCGAGGCCGAGCTGAACGCCCGTGGCTTCACCCGCATGGTCTTCGAGCTGGACCGGATCGAGTCGCTGCTCGACCTGCTCGGCAGTCCGCAGCGGGCGTACCCCTCGATCCACCTGACCGGCACCAACGGCAAGACCTCCACCGCGCGGATGATCGACTCGCTGTTGCGGGCGCACGGGCTGCACACCGGCCGGTACACCAGCCCGCACCTGGAGACCGTCCGGGAGCGGATCAGCCTGGACGGTGAGCCGGTCAGCGAGGAGCGCTTCACGTCGGTGTACCGGGAGATCAAGCCACTGGCCGAGCTGATCGACGCGCGGTCGGACGAGCCGCTGACGTACTTCGACATGACCACCGCGCTGGCGTTCGCCACGTTCGCCGACGCACCTGTCGACATCGCGGTGGTCGAGGTGGGCCTCGGTGGCGCCGAAGACGCCACGAACGTCATCCAGGCCGGGGTCTGTGTGATCACTCCGATCGGGTTGGACCACACCGAGTGGCTGGGTGACACGCTCCAGGACATTGCGCTGGCCAAGGCCGGCATCATCCACCCGGGCGCCACGGTGATCGCTGCGGCGCAGGAGGAGGAGGCGGCCCGTCCGCTCCTCGACCGTTGCGCCGAAGTGGGAGCGACCATCGCTCGGGAGGGCACCGAGTTCGGCGTGCTGACCCGGGCGGTCGCGGTCGGCGGGCAGGTGCTCAGCCTGCAGGGCCTGGGTGGCGTCTACGACGACGTGTTCGTCCCGCTGCACGGCGCCCACCAGGCGCAGAACGCCGCCGTGGCGCTCGCCGCCGTGGAGGCGTTCCTGGGTGCCGGGGCCCGACGGCAGTTGGACATCGAGGCGGTCCGGGAGGGCTTCGCCTCGACCAGCTCCCCGGGGCGGCTGGAGCGGGTACGCAACGCCCCGACCATTCTGTTGGACGGCGCGCACAACCCGCACGGCATGGCGGCCACCGTCACGGCCCTGCAGGAGGAGTTCGCGTTCAGCAAGCTGGTGGCGGTGGTTGGAGTCCTCGCCGACAAGGACGCCGAAGGGCTGTTGGAGCTGCTTGAGCCGGTGGTCGACCAGCTGGTGGTCACCCGCAACAGCTCGCCGCGGGCGATGCCTACTGCGGAACTCGTCGAGTTGGCCGAGGAGATCTTCGGCGAGGAACGGGTGGAGTTGGCCGAGGAGATGCCGGACGCGATCGAGTTGGCGGTGGCGCTGGCCGAGGAGGACGTTCCCGGGGAACTCAGCGGGGTGGGGGTGCTGGTCACAGGTTCGGTAGTGACGGTCGCCGACGCCCGTCGGCTGCTGAAGCGATGACCGGCCCGGAGCGGGACCCGCGCGCCACCGAGGACCCGACCGGGTCACCGGCCGATCAGAGCTCAGCCGGGTCGCCGGCCGATCAGCCCACGGGGGAGGAGCCGGCGACCGGGCAGCCGCGCCGCTCCGGGTTGCGTAACCCGGAGCGGGCGGTACGCGGCTTGGGCGCCGGCACGCTCAGCCTGGAAGCGCTCGTGCTGCTGCTGGCGATCCAGCCGATCCGGGTGGTCGGCGGTGATCTGAGCGGTGCCGCGATCGGTGCCGTGGTGGCACTGGCGGTGGCCGCCGTCGTGCTCGCCGGCATGATGCGCCGCCCCTGGGCCTGGCATGCCGGCACCGTGCTGCAGGGCCTGCTGATGCTGGGGGGCCTGCTGCACTGGTCACTGCTCGGCCTGGGCATCATCTTCGCCCTGGTCTGGGCGTACGCGCTGCACGTCCGCCGGGTCATCCTCGGCTGACGTCCGACCCGGTTTGGTGGCACCTTGAGGTGGTGCGGGCCGGGTCAGGCCTCGGCGCGTTCACGCCACTGGGTGAGCGCGATGCCGTGGCCGTCCGGGTCGCGGAACGCCGCCGCCCACACCTCCAGCTTGGAACCTCGGTTGACCACCCGGGGCGCGTACGTGAATCGGACGCCCGACTCGCGTAGCCGCTCGTACGCCGCTTCGATGTCGTTGACCTCAAGGTTGACGTGCACGAGCCGGCGGCTGATGGGCGCGGCGCCGGTCACCTCGCGCAGAACGAGCCGGGTCGTGCCCGAGGCGAGTACGGCGTTGCCGGCACCCTGGTCGACCTCGGTGAAGCCGAGCACGTCACGGTAGAAGCCGAGCGAACGGGACAGGTCGGTCACCAGGAGGGTGAGGCCCACCCCGCTGATCGGCCCGGCCGGATCCGCAGCCGCGCCCCCGTCGAACCCGAAGATCGCTTCGTCCAGCTCGGCATCGGTGACGGTCTCCCGCGCCGCCCCGACCGGGGAGGGGTCGTCCAGCGGAAGGTCGATTGGGTCCAGTGGGTCGGTCGCGCCCGGGCGGGACCGCTGCGCCGGCGGCGGGTCGGAGCGCTGCGCCGGCGGGTCGGAGCGCTGCGCCGGCGGCGGGTCGAAGTGCTGCGCGGGTGGTGGGTCGGGTATCCGGTCGTCCTCCGGCAGATCGAACCGGTCACCGGCGGGCTCGTCGAAGCGCTCCTCGGCGGGTGGGCGCGGCGCCGGGGTGGCCCGCCGGGGCAGACCACCACTGGCCTGCTGCTCGACGACGACGCCCTCCAACACCACGGGGCCGCCCGGGCTCTGGCGCATCACCACGGGCTCGCGCTCCTCGGACACGACGTCCGGGTCGTCCCGCAGGGGGTCGGTGCGCAGAGGGTCGGGGCCGAGCGGGTCCCGGAACGGGTCGCGGAAGTCGTCCCGGACGTCGTCCTCCGGCGCGCGGTCGGCCCACGGCGGGGCATCCTGCTGGATCAGCACCTCGTCCATGGCGTCGCCATCGGCGAACTCCGGCGGGAGGTCGGCGACGGCGGCGGCGGTCTCGGCGTGCGTCGGCACCTCGTCCCAGAGGACCTTGACGTGCCGCTGATCGTCCAACGCGACCCGGATCGGCAGGGTCTGCCCCAGCGACGGCCACTTGGAGACCGGCACCCTCGGCTCGATGATCTTTTTGGATCGGGGCGGCAGACCAGGCGCGTCGATCACCAGTTGCAGTTCGCAGCGGCCGAACGCGTACTGGGTGGGTGGTTCGGAGGCGCTGTGCACGTGCCCGACGCCGACCACCCAGGTGCGCCCGCTGCCGCGTACGGTCGCCAGCGCGATCGCCAGCACCAGCAGGGCGACCCCGAGAGCCACGATGGCCCAACTGGTCATGCCCAGCCCGAAGAGGACGACGAACGTGGCCACGGTGCCCAGCACCGTGCCGATCAGCTTGCGTACCGGCGCGATGGGCCGGTTCCCGCCATTCGCCACAGTGGACCTCCTGGGGTCAGGACCAGGCTAGGCCGGATCGGCCACCGGGGGAAAGACCGGCCGCCGCGCCGGCGCCGGGACCGGGTCGCTAGGCTGACCGTACCGATCCCAAGCGTTCAACGCGTACAGGAGGAACCCAGCGTGTCCAGCAACAGCCCGGATGAGCGCAGCCTCGTTCTGATCAAGCCCGACGCGGTCCGCCGCGGCCTGGTCGGCGAGGTCCTCTCCCGCTTCGAGCGCAAGGGGCTGCGGATCGACGCGATGGTGCACCGGACGATGGACGCCGCACTCGCCGACGAGCACTACGCCGAGCACGTCGACAAGGCCTTCTACCCGCCGCTGAAGGGCTTCATGACCAGCGGTCCACTCGTGGCCCTGGTGCTCTCCGGCGACCAGGTCATCGACGTGGTCCGCGGGCTGGTCGGCGCGACCGACGGCCGCAAGGCCGCCGCCGGCACCATCCGGGGTGACCTGTCGCTGTCCAACCGGGAGAACCTGGTGCACGCCTCCGACTCGACTGACAGCGCCAAGCGTGAGATCGCGCTCTGGTTCCCCGAGCTGGGCTGACGCGACCCGGCCGGGGCCGACCGACGGCGGCGGGGTTCAGTCGACCGACGACAGTTTTGTCGGGTTGCCGACCACGTAGATTCCGGTGATCTGACCGCCCGCTGCGGCGATGCTGAGGGTGTACCGACTGCCGTCCGCGCGGGTGATCACCATCGCTGGTTCCCCGTTGAGTTCGATCCGATCGACCGTCATAGCGTGGCGTCGGCCGTAGATCCCGGCGTAGAACCGGGCGATCCGGTCCGCGCCGCTGACCGGGTTGAGGGCTGCCCGTACCCGCCCACCGCCGTCGTTCCAGGCCGTGGCGTCCGAGGCGACCAAATCGGTGAGCGTCGCCAGGTCCCCGTCCTGGGCGGCGGCCAGGAACGCCTCGAGCAGCCGTTCCCGCTCCGAGCGGCTGGCGGTGAACCGGCGCTGCTCCTGCCGCACCCGGGCCATCGCCCGATGATGCAGTTGCCGGCAGTCGGCAGCGGACCGGTCCAGGATCTCGCCGATCTCCGCGTACGGCAGCTCGAAGGCTGTGTGTAGGACGTACACCGCCCGCTCCGGCGGGGTGAGCCGCTCCAGGACGTGCAACAAGGCGGTGGAGAGCGAGTCGCGCAACTCCGCGCGGTCCAACGGCCCGAACGGCGAGGGCGCGGTCGGCACCGGTTCGGGCAGCCACGTCCCGACGTACGTCTCGTGGGCGGCCTGGCGGGCCCGCAGCCGGTCCAGGGCCAACCGGGTGACCACCCGGGACAGGTACCGGCGCGGCTCGTCGACAGTTGAGCGGTCCACACCCAGCCAGCGCAGGTACGCCTCCTGCAGCACATCCTCCGCGTCGTGCCGGCTGCCGAGCAGACGGTACGCGAGCCCGAGCAGCATCGGCCGGTGCGCCTGGAGCGCACCGGCCGCCTCTGCCGCTTCGGTGGTCACGCCTGGGCCGGAGGCTCCAACCGCATTGTCACTCCGATCCGATTCCACACGTTGATTGTGGCAATCGCCATGACGAGGTCGGCCAGTTCCTTCTCCGACCAGACCTTCGCGGCGTCATCCCACACCTCGTCCGGAACACCGTGCTCACCAAGCCGGGTGACCGCCTCGGTGAGCGCCAGTGCGGCCCGCTCCCGTTCGTCGAAGAACGGCGACTCCCGCCAGGCGGCGACCGCGAACAGCCGCCGGCTCGACTCGCCCTTGGCGAGCGCGTCCCGGCTGTGCATGTCCACGCAGTACGCGCACCCGTTGATCATCGACGCCCGCAGCTTGATCAGCTCAAGCACGGTGTGGTCGACGTTCGACTGGACGTACTTCTCCAGCCCCATGACGGCCTGGTACGCCTTCGGCGCCACCTCACCGGGATTCATTCGCTGCATGACTACCTCCCCTGCTCGGTTCGACACCGACACGACGTGACAGCCGGGGCGGGTCGTGACAGCCGGGGCTGTGACTCCGGTCATGCTCACCGGACAACCTGCGTTCCGATCCGCGTCATCCGCATCGACGATCGCGGTCATCTCCACCCGGTAGACCGACGGGGTCAATCCATGACCGGGAGGAAACATGACCGAGCTTGATCGACGTACCCTGCTGCGGGCTGGCCTGGTGGCCGGTGCCGGAGTCGCCGGCGGCGCCCTGCTGGGCGGTGCCGGTGCGACCGCGGCCCCGGCCTGGCGCCCGGCGGGACGCCCGGTGCTCACCCACGGTGTGCAGAGCGGTGACGTCACCGCGGACTCGGCACTGGTCTGGACGCGGGCCGACCGGCCGGGCCGGATGCTGGTCGAGGTGAGCCGTCGGCCGGACTTCCGGGGCGCGCGGAAGCTGCGCGGCCCGGTGCTCACCCCGAACGGCGACTTCACCGGGAAGGTCCGGCTGCGTGGCCTGCCGGACGCCGAGCGGCTGCACTACCGGGTCCGGGTCGAGAGCCTGGACCGGCACGGGGTGGTCAGTGAGCCGCTGACCGGGTCGCTGACCACCGCGCCGGGACGGCAGCGGCGCCGCGACGTGAAGTTCGTCTGGACCGGCGACGTCGTCGGGCAGGGCTGGGGGATCGACCCGAACTTCGGCGGGATGTCGATCTTCCGTGCAATGCGGGAGACCCGGCCGGACTTCTTCCTGTGCAGCGGCGACACGGTGTACGCCGACGGCCCGCTGGTCGAGTCGGTGACGCTGCCCGACGGCCGGATCTGGCGCAACCTGGTGACCCCCGAGAAGAGCAAGGTCGCCGAGACGCTGGCCGAGTACCGGGGGCAGTTCGCTTACAACCTGCTCGACAAGCACCTACGGGAGTTCGCCGCCGTGGTGCCGCAGATCAACCAGTGGGACGACCACGAGGTCCTCAACAACTGGTACCCGGGGGAGATCCTGGACGACCCGCGCTACACCGAGCAGCGGGTGGACGTGCTCGCCGCCCGGGCCCGGCAGGCATTCAACGAGTGGCTGCCGGTGCCGGTCGATGGCCCGATGTACCGGCGGCTGTCGTACGGACCGATGCTGGACGTGTTCGTGCTGGACATGCGGACCCACAAGGACCCGAACGACGGCAACACGTACGCCGACCCGAAGCGCGGTCTGCTCGGCCGCGAGCAGCGGGAGTGGCTGATCCGGGAGCTCAAGCGGTCCACGGCGACCTGGAAGGTGATCGCCAACGACCTGCCGATCGGGGTGGTGGTGCCGGACGGTCCGACTGCGCAGGAAGGTGTCGCGCAGGGCGACCCGGGCGCACCGGCCGGGCGTGAGCTTGAGTTCGCCGAGGTGCTGCGGGCCACCCACCGCGCTGGGGTGACCGGCATGGTCTTCCTCACGGCCGACGTGCACTACTCCGCCGCGCACCACTACGACCCGTCCCGTGCGGCAGTCGGTGACTTCACCCCGTTCTGGGAGTTCGTCTCCGGGCCCGCGCACGCCGGGGCGTTCGGCCCGAACGCGCTGGACGGCACGTTCGGCCCGCAGGCGGCCTTCGTGCACGCCCCGCCGCTGGCGAACAGCTCGCCGGCGGAGGGCTTCCAGCACTTCGGTGAGGTCTTTATCGACGGGAAGTCGGAGGCCCTGACGGTCCACCTCCGCGACCGCGACGGGGCCTCCCTCTGGTCCACCACCCTCCCAGCCCCCTAACCCACCCCCGCCCCCGGGACCGGAACCGGCCTGGCCCCGGTCCCGGGCGCCTCGGCCCGGTCCCGGGGGCCTGACCCCGGTTGATCATGAGGTTATCGTCACGACACGCCGGTGCGGCCGGCAATAACCTCATGATCAACGGGGTCGAGAGGGCTGAGGGCCGGGGCCGGGGACGGGGGACGGGGTGGGGTTACAGGGTTTCTAGGGAGGCTCGGCGGCGGGACTCGGCTTCGAAGACCTTGAGCAGGAGCGCGGCGAGGACGGCGTAGGCGACGGCGATGGCGAGTTCGGCTGCGAGTTGGGGTGCGGCGGCCTGGAAGCCGTCGCCCGCGACCAGCCGACGGGCCGCCTCGGCGGCGTGGGTGATCGGCAGCAGCTCGCCGGTGACCCGCATCCAGGTCGGTAACTCGGCGGCGGGCACGTTCACCCCGGTGAGCAGGAGCAGCAGGGCCACCGCCACGTTGGAGACCAGCCAGACGTCGCGGAACCGCAGCCCTATCGCACCAAGCGTCAGGCCGAAGAACCCGCAGGCCAACGCCGCCACCGCCAGGGTGAGCAGCAACCCCGGCAGCGCGTCGAGCGGCATCCGGAGGCCGAGCAGCAGCGACGCGGCGGTCATGGTGGTCACCGCGATCAACAGCCCGTTGCCGGCGTACGGCAGGACTCGGCCGAGGAAGACCGCGGTGCGGCTGCGCGGCGACAGCAGGACGTGCCCGAGGGTGCCGAAGCGGCGCTCGTTGGAGACCGCCATCGTGCCGCCGAACACGCAGGCCAGGGAGGCTGCCAGCACGGCGTTGCCGGTGATGTAGAAACCGTCGTCGGCGACCCCGAGCTGCCGTCCCAGGTAGGCGAAGAAGAGCAGCTGGAACAGCGGGCCGATGAGCAGTGTGCCGACGAACATCGCCGGGGTGGTCCAGTTGAACAGTGCCCGGTAGGCGATCACGCCACCGGTGCCGACCAGGCGGAGCAGTGCGGTCATCGTCGCCTCCTCAGGCCAGAGCGAGGGTGGCCGCCGCGCGGGCTCGCCGCTCGACGTGGGTCATCATGATCGCGCCGAGCGCCAGGCAGGCCAGGCTGATCGCCAGGCAGACGCCGAGCGACGGCCAGACCGGCCCGCTGCCGGTGGTCGCCTCGCGGACCGCACGCGCTCCCCAGGTGGTGGGCAGCACGGCGGCGATCGGGCTGGTCCAGCTGGGCAGCGCGGTGATCGGCACGAGCATCCCGGAGACCAGCCAGATCGGGTACTCCAGCGTGTTGGTCAGCGCGTTGGCGTTGCGTAACAGCACGAACGTGGAGGCGAGCAGCAGGCCGAACATGCCGAGCCCGATGATGCAGCCGGGCACCGCGACCGCGAAGGCCAGCGGGTCGGCGAAGGTCAGCGGGATGCCGTACAGCAGGCGACCCCAGGCCAGCGTGGCGACCATGGCGTACGTGCCGGTGAGCGCGGTGGCCAGCGTGATCGGCAGGACCACCAGGGCCGGCGGCCGGGGCGCCAACATGATCATTTCCAGGGTGCCCTGCCAGCGCTGGTTCTGGATGGCGCCACCGGAACCGAACAGCACCGACGACCAGATGCCCATCAACCCCGCCCCGACGGCGGCCTCCAACAGCCGGCCCGGCTCGCCACCCGCCCGGAACAGGTAGACCGCCAGGGTCGCCTGCACCACCGGCACGATCAGCGCCGTAGCGATCTCGAACGGCGACCGGCTGAGCTGCTTGGCGTGCAGCAGCGCGCCGAGCGCGATCATCCGCAGCGTCCTCACCCGGCCACCGCCGCAAGCGGGCGGGCCTGCGCGTCGACCCGGTTCACGATCGCCACGTACGCGTCCTCAAGGGTGGGTTGCCGGGCCGTGACCCGGCCCAGCCGCACCCCGTCCAGCGCGCGTAACACGTCTGCCTGCACGTCCACCCCCGCATCGGACTGCACGGTCAACACCTGCGCCGCACCGGCGACGACCACGCTCGCCTCCCGTACCCCGGGCAGGGCGTGGATGGCGGTGAGCTGGGCGTCGCCGACCCCGTACGCCTCCACCTCCAGCACCTGCCGGCCGTCCGCGTGGTGCCGCAGTTCGGCGGGGGTGCCGAGGGCCTGGATCGTGCCGTTCGCGATCACCGCGATCCGGCCGCACAGCTCGTCGGCCTCGGCCATGTAGTGCGTGGTGAGCAGCACGGTGGTGCCGGTGGCGGCCAGCTCGGCGACGGTCTGCCGCAGCTCCCGGGCGGCCACCGGGTCCACACCGATCGACGGCTCGTCGAGGAAGAGGACGTTCGGCCGGTGCAGCAGGCCCCGGGCGATGTGCAGCCGCTGCCGCATGCCGCGGGAGTAGCCCTCCACCCGGTCGTTCTCCCGGCCGGTCAGCCGGACCAGCTCGAAGAGTTCGGCGATCCGCCGCTTCTGCTCCCGCCCCGGGACGCCGTACAGCTCGGCGAAGTAGCGCAGGTTGTCCCGGGCGGAGAGTCGGTCGTACAGGCCGCGGTCGCCGCCGAACACGTACCCGATCCGCCGGCGCACCTCCCGGGTCTGCCGGACCACGTCGAAGCCGCAGATCCGGGCCTCGCCGGCGGTCGGGATGAGCAGCGTGTTCAGCAGCTTGATGGTCGTGGTCTTACCAGCGCCGTTCGGTCCCAGCAGGCCGAACAACTCCCCGTTGCCGACCGTCAGGTCGACGCCGCGGACCGCCTCCACCTCGCGGCGCTGTGGACGTAACCATCCCGTGCGGCTGCGGTAGGTGCGGTGCAGCCCCACCGCCTCAATCGCGTGTTCGCTCATGCCCGGAGGCTAGAAGTGGCCGGGGGTGGTGGGAAACGAATTCGGATCCGACCGAATGTTCAGGCCGAGGCGGTCGTCAGCTCGTCGCCGATCAGCTGTACCAGGGCCAGGCCGGCTGGTTCCAGGCCGTACAGCACCCGGCGGCCGACCCGCCGGCGGTGCACCACACCGGCGCTGAGCAGCGCGGAGAGTTGCTCCGAGACGGTGCTCGGTGCCAGCCCCAGGGTGGCCGCGAGGCCGGCGGTGCTCGCCGGCCGGGTCAGCGCCCGCAGCACCTGGGCGCGCCCCCTACCGACCAGCACCGCCAGCCGGTCGGTGGTCGGCCCGGTCCCGATCGCTGGGGCGGGCGTGCCCTCGGCGAGCAGTGCCGCGCCGCGCGCCTGATAGGAGACGGCGACGATCTCCGGGTGATCGGTGGAGCAGGCGAGCGCGCCCCGCGAGAAGATCAACGGGATCAGCAGCAGCCGCTGGCCGACCGCCTCGAAGTGCTGCTCCAGCGGCTTGACCAGGGTCAGCACCGGCTTGTCCCAGCGCACCCGCTCGTGCAGGTCGGCCAGGAGCGCGTCTGGACCGTGCGCGGCGAGCGCCCGCGCGCGGTGCAGCACCTCCTCGTCGAGCGCGGCCCGCATCGCGGGCCACCAGGGCGCGATGGCCGCATCCCAGTACGCCTCGATGCCGTCGGCGAGCCGGTCCAGGGCGGCCTGCCGGTCCGTGACGAACGGGCTCAACCAGCCGGGCACGTCGTCAGGGTGGTGGTAGCGGGGGATCTGCTCGGCGATCACCTCCGCCGGCGTTGCGCGCAGCTCGGCGAGCTGCTCGGCCAGGGTCGGCGCGGCAGACGTGGGGACCGGGCTGAGAAAATCCGGTGCGCGCGAACCGATGGCCAGCAGCCGCGCCGGCGCGGTCGCCGGCACCTCGTCGAGCACCCGCCGCGCGTGCCGCGCCCAACCGGTGTACGGCCAGGGCGCCTCCCCCTGGTTTCGCTGCAACACGTAGAGGCTGGTCATCACCTCCCAGAGCGGGCTGGTGGCGATCCGGGTACGGGCCAGCGTCGGCTCGTCCAACTCGATCCGGATCACCCGGCCAGCCTAGGCGGCGTTCGGCGGGCGGGATTACTCGGCGGCGGACCGGTGGGCGGGTCGAGTATCGTGAGCACCGTAAGGCGATGACCCGGCCATCACCGGTGAGCCTCCGGAAGAACAGCCGGGCAACCGGCCCAGTAGAACCGGACGGGTGCGGCCCGTCACAGCCGGCAAATGAGCGGGCGGTCGATCCTGACCGCCAAGCGGGGTGGTACCGCGGACCACCCGGGAGCGCCGTTTTTCCAGGCGTACCCCGGACGGTTCGTCCTCGCAGACCCACGTTGAGTGAGCTGCATGAGGAGAGCGACCCCCGATGGCCTATCCGATGCACGACCCGACCGCCGCCGGTGTCCCGGCGAGCCCGGACCTGCCCGCGGTCGAGCGCCGGGTGCTGGAGCACTGGACGGCCGACAAGACCTTCGAGGCGTCGATAGAGGCCCGTCCGGCCGGCGACGACGGCAAGAACGAGTACGTCTTCTACGACGGCCCGCCGTTCGCCAACGGCTTGCCGCACTACGGCCACCTCTTCACGGGCTACGTCAAGGACGTGGTGCCGCGTTACCAGACCATGCGCGGCCGGCACGTCGAGCGGCGCTTCGGCTGGGACTGTCACGGCCTGCCCGCCGAGGTGGTGGCCGAGAAGCAACTCGGCATCACCAGCAAGGCGGAGATCGTCGACCTGGGCGTGGCCCGGTTCAACGAGGCCTGCCGTTCCTCGGTGCTGGAGTTCACCCAGGACTGGGAGCGGTACATCAACCGGCAGGCCCGCTGGGTCGACTTCACAAACGACTACAAGACCCTCGACCTGGACTACATGGAAAGCGTCATGTGGGCCTTCAAGACCCTGCACAACAAGGGTCTGATCTACGAGGGCTTCCGGGTGCTGGCGTACTGCTGGCGCTGTGAGACGCCGCTGTCGAACACCGAGACCCGGATGGACGACGTCTACCGGGACCGGCACGACCCGACGCTGTCGGTGTGGTTCGGGCTGACCCCCGACGAGTCCGCCCCGGAGTTGCTGCGCGGCGCCGTGAAGCTGGGCGTCTGGACCACCACGCCGTGGACCCTGCCGTCGAACCTGGCGCTCGCCGTCGGCCCGGACATCGAGTACGCGGTGCTCGAACGCGACGGCGAGCGGTACGTCGTCGGCGCGGCGCGGCTGGCCGCGTACGCCAAGGAGTTGGACGGTTACGAGCAGGTCGGGACGGTGTACGGCCGGGACCTGGTCGGGCGCCGCTACACCCCGCTGTTCGACTTCCTCGTCGAGCAGGCCGGGGACAACGCCTACCAGGTGCTCGGCGCGGCGTTCGTCACCACCGAGGACGGCACCGGGATCGTGCACCTGGCGCCGGCGTTCGGTGAGGACGACCAGGACGTCTGCAACGCTGCCGGCATCCCCACCATCGTCACGGTCGACGATCACACGCGATTCACCGCGCTTGTCCCGCCATACCAGGGCGAGCAGGTCTTCGACGTCAACAAGCCGGTGATCCGGGAGTTGAAGGAGCGGGGGGTGGTGCTCAAGCAGGACACCTACACCCACTCGTACCCGCACTGCTGGCGCTGCGACACCCCGCTGGTCTACAAGGCGGTGTCGTCGTGGTTCGTGGCGGTGACCCAGTTCCGGGACCGGATGGTCGAGCTGAACCAGCAGATCAACTGGACGCCGGGGCACATCAAGGACGGCTCGTTCGGCAAGTGGCTGGCCAACGCCCGGGACTGGTCGATCAGCCGGAACCGGTTCTGGGGCTCGCCGATCCCGGCCTGGAAGTCCGACGACCCGAACTACCCACGGTTGGACGTCTACGGCTCGCTCGCGGACATCGAGCGGGACTTCGGCGTACGCCTGACCGACCTGCACCGACCCGCGGTGGACGACCTGGTCCGCCCCAACCCGGACGACCCGACCGGCAAGTCGATGATGCGCCGGGTGCCGGAGGTGCTGGACTGCTGGTTCGAGTCCGGTTCGATGCCGTTCGCCCAGGTGCACTACCCGTTCGAGAACGCGGACTGGTTCGAGCACCACTACCCGGGTGACTTCATCGTCGAGTACATCGGGCAGACCCGCGGCTGGTTCTACACCATGCACGTGCTGGCCACCGCGCTGTTCGACCGGCCGGCGTTCCGCAACTGCCTCAGCCACGGCATCCTGCTCGGCTCGGACGGGCGCAAGATGTCCAAGAGCCTGAGCAACTACCCGGACGTCTACCACGTCTTCGACGCGTACGGCTCAGACGCGATGCGGTGGATGCTGATGTCCTCGCCGGTGCTGCGCGGCGGCGACATGGCGGTCACCGAGGCGGGTATCCGCGACGCCGTCCGGCAGGTGCTGCTGCCGCTGTGGAACGTCTGGTACTTCTTCACGCTCTACGCCAACGCGGACTCCCACACCGCTCGTCGCAGGACCGACTCGACGCACCTGCTCGACCGGTACGTGCTGGCCAAGACGAACGAACTGGTGTCGACGGTCGGCGCGCAGATGGATGCGTACGACATCTCCGGTGCGTGCGCCACCGTCCGGTCCTACCTGGACGCGCTGACCAACTGGTACGTGCGTCGCTCCCGGGACCGATTCTGGTCCGGTGACACAGAAGCGTTCGACACGCTCTGGACCGTGCTGGAGACGCTCTGCCGGGTGGTGGCACCGCTGGCACCGCTGACCGCGGAGGAGATCTGGCGCGGGCTCACCGGGGAACGCTCGGTGCACCTGACCGACTGGCCCGAGGCGACCGAGTTCCCGGCCGACCACGACCTGGTCGCCGCGATGGACGCCACCCGGGCGGTCGCCTCGGCGGCGCTGTCGCTGCGCAAGGCCAAGGGCCTGCGGGTACGCCTGCCGCTGTCCACGCTGACCGTGGCCTCGCCGGCGGCGGAGCAGCTGCGCCCGTTCGCCGACCTTGTCGCCGACGAGGTCAACGTGAAGGCGGTGGAGTTCAGCGCCGAGCTGTCCGAGTACTGCGAGCAGGTCCTGACCGTGGTGCCCCGGGCGCTCGGCCCGCGGGTCGGCAAGCAGGTGCAGCAGGTCATCAAGGCGGTCAAGGCGGGCGATTGGGAGCTGGTCGACGGCGCCCCGGTGGCCGCTGGCGTCACCCTCGCCGAGGGCGAGTACGAGTTGCGCCTGGTCGCCGCCGACGCTGAGCACTCTGCGCCACTGCCCGGCTCCGAGGGTGTGGTGGTGCTGGACACCGAGGTCACCCCGGAGTTGGCCGCCGAGGGGCTGGCCCGCGACGTGGTGCGGGTGGTCCAGCAGGCACGCCGGGACGCCGACCTGGACGTCTCGGATCGGATCGTGGTGTCGGTGTCGGCGTCCGAGGAGGTGCGTGCGGCGGTGACCGCGTACGCCGATTTCGTCTCCGGGGAGGTGCTGGCCGACTCGGTGGACTTCGCCGAGGGCCTCGACGGCTTTGCCGGTGAGGTCGGCGAGGGTGATCGGGTAACGGTTACAGTCCGCCGCGTGTGAGGAACCCGCCCTTCCTGACGCCTCGTGCGTAGGAAGGGCGGGACCATCGTCAGGGTGCGGGCGCCTCACCACCTCCGTCTGGGAGGTGCGGAGGCGTCCGCTACCGTGACACCGCCTGTCCGCACCTCATCTGCCGGAGGACCAGTGCCCCTGCTCTACACCATCGGCAAGCTCGCCGTGGGGCCCACGCTGCGGTTGGCGTTCCGCCCGACCGTGGAGGGGCTGGAGAACGTTCCGGTGACCGGCGGCGCGATCTTCGCCGGCAACCACCTCTCGGTGGCCGACGAGCTGTTCCTCGGCACGGTCGTGCCCCGGCATCTGGCGTTCTGGGCGAAGTCGGAGTATTTCAAGGGCACCGGCGTGAAGGGCGCGATCTCCAAGTTCGTCCTCACCGGTCTGGGCGCCATTCCGGTCGAGCGGGGCGGCGGTCGGGCCGCGCTGTCCGCGTTCGACGCGGCGATTCCGGCACTCAAGGGCGGTGACCTCGTGGTGGTCTACCCGGAGGGCACTCGCTCGCCCGACGGCAAGCTCTACCGGGGGCGGACCGGGGCGGTTCGGCTGGCGACCTCAACCGGCGTGCCGATCATTCCGGTCGGCATGATCGGCACGGACAAGGCGCAGCCGATCGGTGCCCGGGTGCCCCGTCCCGGCACTGCCAAGATCACCATTCGGTTCGGCAAGCCACTGGACTTCAGCGGACGGCCGACCGACCGCACCTCACTGCGGCAGATGACCGACGAGATGATGAGCGAGATCCAGAAGCTCACCGGCCAGGAGTACGTCCCCCGCTACGCCCCGCCGCGCGCCCACCCGCATCCGACCCGCGAGGCCTGACCCGAAGCGCGAGGCCGGACCCGAAGTCAGCCCTTGGGTTGGACGATCTGGTCGCGCAGGGTGGCCAGCAGCGCGGCACTGTCGCTGACGGAGAGCCGGGTGAACACCCCGGTGGCGATGCTGCCGTAGTCAACCGAGGTGCAGACGACGACGTCGTCGGCATCGGACTGGCCAACCGCGCATCGTTCGTGCCGGCCCCGCACACCGGTGTCCACGCTTTCGGGGGCGTCCAACGAGTAGCGCTCGGTGAGCCGGCTGATCTCGGCCTCCGCCTCCGACTCCGGGTTCAACCGGAAGCCCGTGCCGCCGAAGACCGTCACCTGCTTGCCATCCGAGGTGGAGTAGACACCAGCGAAGGTGTCCTCGGCCAGCAAGTGCTCCTTGCGTACCTCGCTCTCCAACTGCTGGGCGGTCTCCGCGCTGTGGTTGTCCTGGCGCAGACTCAGGTCGTCCACCTGCACGGGCAGTGACGCCCGGACCGGGTACTGGGCCGAGATCGGGAACCCGTAGTAGGCGGGGCAGCCGCAGCAGCACGCCAGGGTGAGCAGCAGGAACCACGGCCAGCGGCGACGTCGGCGGACCGGCACCGGCACGTACCCCTTGGGGGCCTGCCAGCCCGGCGGCGGCGCCGAAGGTGGCGTGGCAGATCGCCTGCCCCGGCGCTGCTTCGGCGCTGGGGGCGGTGGCGCGGGCGGCGACATCGGCCGGGTCGGGATGCTGGGCACGGCGCCCTGTGGCGGCCTCGGGGCGGCCGCCGGAGACACCGGTTGCGGCCCGACCGGGGCAGCGGGCGGACCGGACCACTGCCGGGTCGCCCGCGGCGTCGGGTAGTGCGTCGTCGGGGGCAGCGGGGGCAGCTCGGCGGAGGGCAGGTCCCAGCCGCCGGTGTCCACGCCAGCCCACGGGTCGACCGGGGTCTGGTGCTCCGGCGGGCCGACGGGCACGGGCGGCGGCGGAGTCGGCTCGGCCGACTCGCCCCAGGCGGGTCGGCGCGGCCGTGGGGGCGGCACCGGCGCCGAGCCGCTCCACCGGGGCGCGGGGACCTCCGCGGTGGCGGCGGCCTCGGCCTGGTCCGAGGGGGCCGGCTGATCCGGAGTCTCGGGCTGCGTCGGGGGTTCCGGCTGGTCCGACGGTACGGGTGGGGCGGTCGGCTCGTCGGCGGCCGCCGGATCCCGGTCCGGCTCTGCGCCCGGGGTGCTCCCGTCGGCCGGCCGTGCTCCCGGCTGGGGCTCCGGCATCGCGGCAATCTCCTCTCGCGCCGGTCCGAGGTTAGTACCGCGCCGCCACCGCCAGGCGGGCGCGTATCCTTGGGCATCATGAGTGCCACGTCCCCGACGCCGCGTGCGGCCGCGACCAACTCTGGCGAAGACTCCAGCTCGGCGCGTCTGACGCCGGGCCGCGACCTGGAGCCATCGGTCTGGTCCCAGCTCGAGCCGCTGCTGCCCCAGGTTTCCAAGCCCATCCAGTACGTCGGGGGCGAGTTGGGCGCCGTGACCAAGGACTGGGGCGCGGCCACCGTGCGCTGGGCGCTGATGTATCCCGACGCCTACGAGGTGGGCCTGCCCAACCAGGGCGTGCAGATCCTCTACGAGGTGCTCAACGAGCTGCCCGACACCCTCGCCGAGCGGACGTACGCGGTCTGGCCGGACCTGGAGACCCTGATGCGCACGCACGGCGTGCCGCAGTTCACCGTCGACGCGCACCGGGCGGTCCGCGACTTCGACGTGTTCGGCATCTCCTTCTCCACCGAGCTCGGCTACACCAACATGCTCACCGCGATCGACCTGGCCGGCATGCCGATGCTGGCCGCCGACCGCACCGACGCCGACCCGGTGATCGTGGCCGGCGGGCACGCCGCGTTCAACCCGGAGCCGATCGCCGACTTCATCGACGCCGCGGTCCTCGGCGACGGCGAGGAGGCGGTTCTGGAGATCACCGCGATCGTCCGGGAGTGGAAGGCCGAAGGCTCCCCGGGTGGCCGCGACGAGCTGCTGCTGCGGCTGGCCCGCACCGAGAGCGTCTACGTGCCGCGCTTCTACGACGTCGACTACCTCCCGGACGGGCGGATCCAGCGGGTCGTGCCAAACCGGGCGGACGTGCCGTTCCGGGTGCACAAGCGCACGACGATGGACCTGGACGCCTGGCCGTACCCGAAGAAGCCGCTCGTGCCGCTGGCCGAGACCGTGCACGAGCGGTACGCGGTGGAGATCTTCCGAGGCTGTACCCGGGGCTGCCGGTTCTGCCAGGCCGGCATGATCACCCGTCCGGTGCGGGAGCGGTCGATCACCACGGTCGGGCAGATGGTCCGCGAGGGCCTGGAGTTCTCCGGCTTCAACGAGGTGGGCCTGCTGTCGCTCTCCTCGGCGGACCACTCCGAGATCGGCGACATGTGCTCGGGCCTCGCCCAGCAGTACGAGGGCACGAACGTCTCGCTGTCGCTGCCGTCGACCCGGGTGGACGCCTTCAACATCGACCTCGCGCAGGAGCTGTCCCGCAACGGGCGGCGTACCGGTCTGACCTTCGCCCCGGAGGGCGGGTCGGAGCGGATCCGCAAGGTCATCAACAAGATGGTGTCGAAGGAAGACCTGATCCGCACCGTCGTCACCGCGTACACCAACGGCTGGCGGCAGGTGAAGCTCTACTTCATGTGTGGCCTGCCCACCGAGACCGACGAGGACGTCCTCGAGATCGCGGACATGGCGCACGAGGTGATCAAGGCCGGTCGGGCCGCCACCGGCTCCAAGGACATCCGCTGCACGGTCTCCATCGGTGGTTTCGTGCCGAAGCCGCACACCCCGTTCCAGTGGGCCGCGATGGAGCGTCCGGAGGTCATCGACCACCGGCTCAAGATCCTCAAGCAGGCGATCAACTCGGACCGTTCGCTGGGCCGGGCCATCGGCTACCGCTACCACGACGGCGAGCCGTCCCTGATCGAAGGGCTGCTCTCCCGGGGTGACCGCCGGGTCGGCTCGGTGATCCGCAAGGTGTGGGAGAACGGCGGCCGCTTCGACGGTTGGAGTGAGCACTTCTCCTACCAGCGCTGGGTCGACGCGGCTGCCGAGACGCTGCCCGCGTTCGGGGTGGACCTCGACTGGTACACGACCCGGCAGCGCGAGGAGCTGGAGGTCCTGCCCTGGGACCACCTGGACTCGGGCCTGGACAAGGACTGGCTCTGGCAGGACTGGCAGGACTCGGTCAGCGAGTTCGAGCAGGACGACTGCCGATGGACGCCCTGCTTCGACTGCGGGGTCTGCCCATCGATGGACACCGAGATCCAGATCGGCCCCACCGGCAAGAAGCTGCTGCCGCTCACCCCGTTGGGCGGCAGCGGTATGAAGGTCCCGGCAGGCGGCCACTCCCACTGACCGCCCGTCGCAGGGCAGCGCCTGGCGGCGGTGAGCCACTAAACTCCACATCCGACATGTCACCCAACGGGTCCGCGTCTCGCGGGCCCGTTGGCGCTGGTCGGGCCGCACCGCGCGCAACGGTCGACGGTGCGGCCCTCGTCGGCATCGACGACGGCTGGTGCGGCGTGACGTCGGCCGGGCTGCCCCGACTGGGTCAGACTCGATACGCTGGGTCCGACATGGACCGACCCGGTGGGTCGGGAACGGGGGAGGAAGCTAATGGGGACCATTCCGCCGCCGAACACCGGCGATCTACACGTCAGCGTCGAGGACCTGGACGCCGCGGCGGCGTACGTCGAGCGGCTGAAGCAGTACGTCGACGACACCATCAGCTACGAGATGGAACGCGTCAAGGAGCGGATGAAGGGCGACAGCAACAGCGCCCAGAGCGTCCCGAACGGCACCCCCTTCGGCGCCTACGAGGACGCCCGCATGCAGTGGCAGGCGCTGACCAAGTCCACGGGCAACATGGAGATGCACCTCAAGACGCTCTCCCAGAAACTCGCCGCGCTGAAGCAGGGCACCGAGGACATCGCCAAGGCGTTCCGTGACACCGAAGAGCGCAACGGCGCCAACGGCAAGGAGATCGAGCGGCTACTCGAGGCGGCGGCTCCGCCGCCCCCTGCCGGCGGCGCGCCCATTTACCCGTACACGGCCTGAGGGGGACGTCATGGCTGGAGGAACCTGGGAGCGGTGCGTCCGCGAAGTGACGCTCTCCGCGGACCCGGAGACGGTCGGATCGGTCGGGCAGGGGTGGGGCAACCTCTCCTCCGGCCTGACGCAGCTGCGGGACGCGCTCGTCGGCCGATCGTTCGTCGGCCCGATCGCCACGGGTCAGGAGCGCCCGCACGTCGGTGGTCTGCCCGGGATGCTCGCCGGTTGGAAGGGCAGCGGCGGTGACGCCTACCGCGAGCATCTGGGCCAGATCGGTAAGCAGATCGAGGATCTGATCACCGATGCGACAAACGTCAGCGGCGCGTTGGGGCGGATCGAGACGGACATCCGCACGGCGGTCGCCTCGATCCCGATCCCGCTGGGGGACGACTTCGGCATCAACGAGTGGAGCCTGCCCAACGGCACCGAGCTCGACGACGCCCGCGACGGCGAGAGCGCGTCGGGTTTCCTCGCCGCGCTGCGCAAGGACTACCAGAGCAATCCCGCGTCGTACGCCGACGGCGCGTTCCGCGACAAGGCCGACGACCTGGAGGCGACCATGAAGGTCGACGGCCAGGCGGGTGACCACAAGCGGGGTGGTTGGTGGGACACCAAGTCCCATCTGGACAACTGGTACCGGGACAACCAGCAGGCGGCCAACACCGCGATGTCACCGCTGCCCGCGGCCGTGTACACGGAGCGTCCGAAGCTGGTGGTGGGCGATCCGAACAACGAATCGGACACCTATCGCCCTGACGATCGGACACCGCCGAAGGGACGACCTGACGTCGGCGACATCGGTGGCGGCGGTGGCGGCGGTGGTGGTGGTGGCGGGTTCGACGCCGGCGGCGGCCCGAGCATCGGCAAGCCGCCCGGCGGCGTCGACATCGGCGGTGGGCCGACGTCTGTCGGGGGCCCGTTCTCCCCGCCCCCGTCCAGCGGATTCGGCGACGACTCCTCCACCGGTGGCGGCTCCGGATCGTTCAGCCCTCCGCCCACCGGTTCGGGATATCCGGGTGCCGACGACGGCTACAGCACCGGTCTGGCCGGCGCCGCGCCCAGCAGCATTGGCACCGGATACGGCGGCGCCGGTGGCGGCCTCGGTGGCTCCAGCCTCGGTGGCGCCGGCGGTGGTTTTGGTGGCGGCGTTGGCGCGGGCGGTGGCATCGGGTCCGGCGGCGGTGGCCTGGGCGCCGCCGGCGTGGGCAGCATGGGCGGCATCCCCGGCATGATGGGTGGTGGCAACGGCAAGGTGCCGCCGATGACGAGCGCGGCGAACGCGCTGCGCACCGCCGCAGGCGCAGGCGCAGGCGCGGGCGGCGCCGGCCTGGCGGGCGGCGCGCGTGGCGGTGCCGGGATGGGCGGCGGCATGATGGGCGGCGCGGGCGGCGCCGGACACGGCGGCGGTGGTGGTACGGGTTCTGAGCACTCGTCGTGGTTGACTGAGGACGACGATCCGTGGGGTCCCGGTGACGGGGCATCCCCAGGCATCCTGCGATGAGGACGAACGGATGACAGTGAACGTCGGAGCGCTCCGGCCGGCTGCGGCCTGCCTGCTGGCGGGGCTCCTGGTGCTGGGGGCCGCCCAGCCGGCGGCGGCGGCACCTCGGCGAGCCGAGCAGTGGTATGTGGACGAGCTCCGGATCGCGCAGGCGCACAAGTTGTCCACCGGGCGGGGCGTGGTCGTGGCCGTGCTCGACAGCGGCGTCGACGCCAACCATCCGGACCTGAAGGGCCGGGTGCTTCCCGGTCGCCGCAGCTACGGCGCCAGCGGAGACGGACGGGCCGACGAGGATGGGCACGGCACGCACATGGCTGGCATCATCGCGGCGACGAACGCCAGCCCTGACGGCGTGGACGGCATTGCCCCCGGCGTGAAGATCCTTCCCATCAAGCTGAACGCGGGTAAGGACGCACCGTACGACGATGAGGCGCTCGTCTTCGGCATCCGGATGGCCGTCGATGGTGGCGCCAAGGTGATCAACATGTCACTGGGCAAGCCGTCGGTCGCCACCCCCGAAGAGATCAGCGCCATCCAGTACGCCTTGGACCACGACGTCGTCGTGGTGATCGCCGCCGGTAACACCGCCAAGGGCAGCGTCAAGGTCGATGCTCCCGCCAATGTCCCCGGCGTGATCGCCGTGACCGGGACGACCCGGGGCGGCAAGTTCTGGTCCGGGTCGGTCCAGGGTCCGGAGGCGGTTGTCGCCGCACCCGGCGATGACATCTACAACGCCGGCCCGGACAACGGCTACGGCTGGGGCGACGGGACCTCCGACTCCACGGCGATCGTCTCCGGCCTCGCCGCGTTGATCCGATCGAAGTACCCGAACCTCGACGCCCCCAATGTGATCAACCGGATCATCCGCACCGCCAGGGACGCCGGTCCCGCCGGCCGGGACCCGCAGTACGGCTTCGGCCTGATCGACCCGGTGACCGCACTGAGCGCGAACGTGCCGCCGGTCACCGCGAACCCGCTACTCGCCCCGACCGCCGCGACCGCCGACCCGGCGCCGACCCAGACCGCCGACGCGGCCGAGGAGTTCGACGTCACCCAGCATGGGGATCGCGGTGGCCCGACGGATCAGCAGGTCATGGTGGTCGTCATCGGTGTCGCCGTGGTGTTGGTGCTGCTGTTGGGGCTTGCGGTGTTCCTGATCTGGAACCGACGTCGGTACCGCCGTGAGGCGGCCCTGGCCGCCAACGTCCCGGACCACCTGCTCGACCAGGAACCTCCCGGCGGATACGGGCCACCAAGCGGATACGGGCCACCAGGCGCTGGTTACCCCCCGCCTTCCGGCTACGCCCCGCCGGGTGGTGGGTACCCGCCGCCTCCCGGGTACCCCCAGCCTCCCGGGTACCCCCAGCCTCCCGGGTACCCCCAGCCTCCCGGCTACGCCCCGCCGAGTGGTGGTTACCCCCCACCGTCCGGCTACGCGCCGCCCGGTTACGGCCCGCCTGGTGGGCCACCGCCGCCCCCACCGGGGAGCGGCAACCGGTCCTGATCGTGATGGCCGGCCGGTTGACCTGCGGGTTTGCCGGCCGGCCATCTGCGTTCCGGTAGGTGATTGTGGTCCTATCGACTGGTTTGAACCGGTTCGCCAGGGCAGGACACCCGCCCCGGATGCGTACCGTCACGGGCACTGCGCCAGGATGGGTGGACACGCAGGTACACCCGAGGAGCCCACGATCGCCAAGAAGCCTCAACCCGAGGGCGGCCAGGCCCCGGTCGTCCAGCGCGTCCGAATCCGGTACGCCAAGCGCGGCCCGCTGCGGTTCACCTCGCACCGGGACTTCGCCCGGGCGTTCGAGCGCGCGCTGCGCCGGGCTGCCGTACCGATCGCATTCTCCCAGGGCTTCCACCCGCACCCGAAGATCTCCTACGCCAGTGCCGCGCCCACCGGGGTGGCGAGCGAGGCGGAGTACCTGGAGATCGGTCTTCAGGCGGCGGTCGACCCGGAGCAGTTGCGGGCCGCGTTGGACGCCGCGCTCTCGCCGGGGCTGGACGTGTTGGACGCCGTGATCGCCGAGGGGGGCAACCTTCCGGACCGGATCGAGGCGTCGCACTGGCACATCGAGTTGCCCGAGGTCGACACGGAGGTCCTACGCGCGGCAGTCGACGCTTTCCTCGCGGCCGAAGAGGTGTTGGTCGAGCGGATGACCAAGCAGGGCCGACGCACTTTCGACGCCCGCGCGGCTGTGATATCTATCGATGTCCTCGCGCCAACGCCGACGCCTTCCGGGGCGCCGGCCGTACCGTGTGCGATACTCGAACTGGTCGTGCGGCAGGTCACCCCGTCCGTACGGCCCGATGACGTCCTTTCCGGCCTCCGCGTGGTGGCCGACCTGGAGCCGCCGGTTTCGCCGAGGGTGACCCGGCTGGCTCAGGGCACGTTGACCGCGCAGGGTGCGATCGTGGATCCGTTGGATGCGGACCGCGACGGGGCAGCCATCGTTGGGCACTGACCGACGGTCCGTGCTCTGGCAGGCAGACTTCGGCGGTCGCGCACCACGCGCGCCCGGCGGAAACACTTTTGCGGCGACCCTGCGTGGCAGCGCTCACACGCGCCCGGGGCAGCCAGAACTGGAGAACGTCCATGCTCGAGAACGAGCCCGAGGGCGGCGAACGGACCGGTTCACAGCCGGCCGGTGAGACCGCCGACCACAGCACCAGTGCCGACGGTGCCCCCGTCGCGACCCCCACCACGGCTGTTGGTTCAGCCTCGGTGGACCCGAGCGGCGCGGAGAGCGCCGAGCCCGCCGCGCCCGTGCGGCGTACCCGGGCGACCCGTCGTCGGGCCGCCCCGCTCAACCAGCCGGAGCAGACCGACGCGCCGATCGAGGCGCCCACCGTCGACGCCGGCAGTGCTGAGTCGCCGCAGGCGGAGGTCTTCGCCCCGATCTCCGGCGACCTGGACGTCGCCCCGAAGACCCCCCGGCGCCGCCGCAAGGCCACCCCCGTCGAGACGACCGCCGATGAGCCGTTGGTCGCCGCTTCCGCGGAAGCGGCCTCGGCCGAGGTGGTCCCGCCGGTAAAGGTGACCCGTACCCGGCGTAAGAAGGCCACGCCGGCTGCCGTCGAGGAGCCGCCCGCGGTCGAGGAGCCGGTCGCCACGGAACCAGCCGCGATCGAGGAGCCGGTCGCCGAGGAGCCCGTCGTCGCCGAGGAGCCCGCGGAGTCCGACCTGCGCGAGGCCGAGGCCGAGTTGAACGACACGGAGGCCACCCCGAGGGCGGCCGCCGCCGAGCTGGCCTGGACCAGTGGCGCGCAGGAGCGCTCCGGTGAGGTGTCCCCAGGTGCCGCTGTCTCCGGTGTGACCGATGAGCCGGCCGAGGTCGAGCCGGAGCAGCCCCGTACCCGTCGTCGGAGGGCCGCCCTCTCCGCGCCCACCGTGCTGTTCATGGCACCCCAGCCGGACGCTGTGCCGGTGACCCGGCCGGTCGAGCCCACCCCGGTCGCCGAGGAGCCGGCAGTCGAGGAGGCCGCAGAGCCGTCCCGCCGCCGCCGACGTGGTCGCCGTGAGGTCGAGCCGGTGGAGCCGGTCGAGGCGATCGAGGCCGAGGAAGAGCCGACCGAGGAGGCCGACGAGGCCACCGAGGCGGATGAGGACGACGAGGATAGCGCCGCCGCGCGCCGCCGCCGCCGGCGTGGTCGCCGCGGCCGGGGCCGGGGCAAGGGCGGGGCCGACGACGCCGAGGACGAGGAGTCCGAGGAGGCGGCGCAGGCCGAGGAGGAAGAGACCGCCGAGGTCGAGGCCGAAGGCGACGAGGACGAGGAGTCCGAGGGCGGGGACGGCTTGACCCGTCGCCGTCGGCGGCGTCGTCGCCGAGGCGCTGGCGACACGGAGGGTGCCGCCGACGACGGCGTACCGACCGTGGTGAAGATCCGCGAACCGCGCCGGACCGTCGACGAGGTGCAGGGGGTGTCCGGCTCGACCCGGCTGGAGGCCAAGCGCCAGCGCCGCCGGGATGGCCGGGAGCAGCGGCGTACGCGGCCGCCGATCCTCAGCGAGTCGGAGTTCCTGGCGCGCCGGGAGGCCGTCGACCGCGTGATGGCGGTCCGCCAGCGCGGAGACCGTACGCAGATCGCCGTCCTGGAGGACGGCGTGCTGGTCGAGCACTACGTCACCCGCAACTCCTCCGGCACGATGGCCGGCAACGTGTACCTGGGCAAGGTGCAGAACGTGCTGCCGAGCATGGAGGCGGCGTTCGTCGACGTCGGCCGGGGTCGCAACGCGGTGCTGTACGCCGGTGAGGTCAACTGGGACACCTCCGGTCTGGAAGGGCGCGCCCGCTCGATCGAGCAGGCGCTGCGCTCCGGCGACTCGGTGCTGGTCCAGGTCACCAAGGACCCGATCGGGCACAAGGGCGCACGGCTGACAAGCCACATCGCGCTCTCCGGCCGGCACCTGGTCTACGTGCCCAACGGCAACGCCTCCGGGATCAGCCGGAAGCTGCCGGACAACGAGCGCAAGCGTCTGCGGGACGTGCTCAAGAAGCTGGTCCCGGACGGCGCGGGCGTGATCGTCCGTACGGCCGCCGAGGGTGCCAGCGAGGACGAGCTGGCCCGTGACGTCAAGCGGCTGCAGGCGCAGTGGGAGGACATCCAGGCCAAGGCCGCCGAGGGTGGTGCCCCGGCGCTGCTCTACGGCGAGCCCGACCTGGTCATCCGGGTGGTCCGGGACCTCTTCAACGAGGACTTCCGCGAGCTGGTGATCGAGGGCGAGCAGTCGTACGACATCGTCGAGTCGTACCTGTCGCACGTCTCCCCGGATCTGGTCGACCGGGTGCGTCGGCACGTCGGCACGACCGACGTCTTCGCTGAGTACCGGATCGACGAGCAGATCATCAAGGGCCTGGACCGCAAGGTCTTCCTGCCCTCCGGCGGCTCGCTGGTGATCGACCGTACCGAGGCGATGACGGTCGTCGACGTCAACACCGGCAAGTACACCGGCTCCGGGGGCAACCTGGAGGAGACCGTCACCCGCAACAACCTGGAGGCGGCGGAGGAGATCGTCCGCCAGCTCCGGCTGCGCGACATCGGCGGCATCGTGGTGATCGACTTCATCGACATGGTGCTCGAGTCGAACCGTGAGCTGGTGCTGCGCCGACTCACCGAGTGCCTGGGCCGGGACCGCACCAAGCACCAGGTCACCGAGATCACCTCCCTCGGCCTGGTGCAGATGACCCGTAAGCGGATCGGCGCGGGCCTGCTGGAGGCGTTCAGCGAGACCTGCGAGTGCTGCAAGGGTCGGGGCGTCATCATGCACACCGAGCCGGTGCCGGAGAAGCCGCGCCCTGCCGGTGCGGGGGAGAAGGTCAAGGCGGTCGCCTCGTCGGTTGCCGCCGCTCCGGCCGCCGAGCAGGGCACCGCCTCGTCCCGCCGCCGGGCGCGTAAGAACGCCCCGGTTGAGCGGGCCGCGGTGGAGGTCGTCGACACCGACACCAGCGCCGAACCGGACGCCGACTACCAGGACACCATGGGCTACGACCTGTCCCGCTACGAGTCGGACACCGCCGCCGCGCCGGCGATCTCCGACAGTCAGCAGGGAGAGTCGGCTCGGCTGGCTGCGGCGGACGACCCGGACGCGCTCGCCGACGGCGACGGCGACGAGGAGAGCACCGAGGGTGGCGCTGGCCGTCGCCGTTCACGTCGGGGTGGCGCCCGCCGGCGTACCCGCCCCTGACCGCCTGACCGGCCAAGTGTTTGGCGAGGTCCCTTCCCCGGCAAAGTGACGGGGGAGGGACCTCGTCGTTGCGGCCACCCCGGTCCAGGATCGGCCGTCCCGGGTCAGGAGAAGAAGATGCGTCGTCTGCTCGCCGTCACCGCGCTGGTCACCGTGCTCTTCGGCGCGGCGGGCTGTTCGGCCGACCGGCCCGCGACTGTCGGGTCGGGTCCGACGGGTGTGACCACCGAGGGCCCCGCCCCGGCGGCTGGTGACACGTCCCCCGGGGCGGCCGCCCTGCCGGCCAGTGGTGGTGCGGCGAGGGGCATCTGTGCCGCCGCCCAGCAGGCCAGCACCAACGCCGTCCGGACATATGTGGCGGAGCTGGGTCAGATGATCGCGGCGGTGGGTGCCGGGGACAGCAGCGCGGCCGAGGCTGCCCGCAGGCGGGCCGAGGCGGCGCTGGCCGGCTGGCGGACCCAGCTGCGGGAGCAGTCGGAGCGGGCCACCGATCCGCAGCTCAAGACTCTGCTCACCGACATCGGCACCGAAGTGGCCACGCTGAGCGTCGACGTCGAGTCGATCGACGAAACCGAGCTCGACCGGCTCCAACAGCGCCTCGACCAGCTCTGCGCGCGCTGACCAGGGCGGGCCGGTTTGGGGTCTGGGCCAGCAATGGCGTACTCTTGCCTGCGGCGCACTTTTGGTGTGCCGAGTTCCCGTGTGCCCGCGCCGCCGTGCACTGCTACCCGGCGAGCCGCCGCGGGGACAACCGCCAGCAGCCTCAACGACAGGGAGTCCGCCTCCGATGTACGCGATCGTCAAGACCGGCGGCAAGCAGTACAAGGTCGCCGAGGGCGACGTGATCGAGGTCGAGAAGCTCACCGGTGCCCCCGGTGACGCGGTGAAGCTCACCGCGGTGCTCCTCGTCGACGGTGACGACCTGGTGACCGACGCGGCGAAGCTTGCCGAGGTCGCGGTGTCCGGCGAAATTGCCGCGCACACCAAGGGCCCGAAGATCCGGATCCACAAGTTCAAGAACAAGACTGGCTACCACAAGCGCCAGGGTCACCGCCAGCCGTTGACCCAGGTCAAGGTGACCGGCATCTCCAGCGGGAAGTAGGTCGTCCTCCAATGGCTCATAAAAAGGGTGCGTCCAGCTCGCGTAACGGTCGTGACTCCGCGGCCCAGCGACTCGGCGTGAAGCGCTTCGGTGGTCAGGTCGTCAGCGCCGGTGAGATCATCATCCGGCAGCGTGGCACCAAGTTCCACCCCGGTGACCTGGTCGGCCGTGGCGGCGACGACACGCTGTTCGCGCTGTCCGCCGGTGCGGTCCTGTTCGGCACCAAGCGCGGTCGTAAGACCGTCAGCATCGTTCCGCAGCAGTAGTTCTCGGGCTAAGCGGGCCGCGGACCTCCGGGTCCCGGCCCGCTTAGTTTTTTTTCGAAGTGCGGGGTTGGACCTCGCTGGAAGGATTGACGCCGTGGCAACGTTCGTTGACCGGGTCGTTCTGCATCTGCAGTCCGGCGATGGCGGGCACGGTTGTGTCTCGATCCACCGCGAGAAGTTCAAGCCCTTCGGTGGGCCGGATGGCGGCAACGGCGGGCACGGGGGCAGCGTGTCCCTGGTGGTCGACCCGCAGGTGACCACGCTGCTCGACTTCCACTACCACCCGCACGTCAAGGCCGACAACGGCAAGGGCGGTGCCGGGTCCAACCGGGACGGGGCCAACGGCCACCACCTGGTGCTCAAGGTGCCCAACGGCACCGTGGTGCAGACCCCCGACGGCACAGTGCTGGCGGACATGGTCGGCGCCGGCACCACCTTCGAGGTGGCCCGGGGCGGGCGCGGCGGGCGGGGCAACGCATCGCTGGCCAATGCCAAGCGCAAGGCTCCCGGTTTCGCCGAGCTGGGCGAGCCCGGTGACCAGCTGGACATCGTGCTGGAGCTCAAGAGCGTCGCCGACGTGGGCCTGGTGGGCTTCCCGTCGGCCGGCAAGTCGTCGCTGATCTCGGTGATCTCCGCGGCCAAGCCGAAGATCGCCGACTACCCGTTCACCACCCTCGTGCCCAACCTCGGCGTGGTCCGGATGGACAACCACACCTTCACCGTCGCCGACGTGCCGGGCCTGATCCCCGGCGCGGCCACCGGCAAGGGGCTGGGCCTGGAGTTCCTACGGCACATCGAACGCTGCGCGGTGCTGGTGCACGTCATCGACTCCGCGACCCTGGAGCCCGGGCGCGACCCGGTCGCCGACATCGACGCCATCGAGGCCGAGCTGGCCGAGTACGGTGCCGGGCTCTCCGAGCGGCCCCGGCTGGTCGCCGTGAACAAGGTCGACGTGCCGGACGGCCGGGACCTCGCCGAGATCGTGCGCCCCGACCTGGAGGAGCGCGGCTACCGGGTGTTCGAGGTCTCTGCGGCCACCCGGGAAGGGCTCAAGGAACTCACCTATGCGATGGCCGATCTTGTCGAGGCGGAGCGCAAGGCTGCGCCGCCTGCCGAGCCGACCCGGATCGTGATCCGTCCGCTCGCCGTGGACGACGACGGCTTCACCATCACGGCCGAGGCCGACGGCTCGTTCACCGTTCGCGGTGCCCGGCCGGAGCGGTGGATCAAGCAGACCAACTTCGACAACGACGAGGCGGTCGGCTACCTGGCCGACCGGCTGGCCCGGCTCGGGGTGGAAGACAAGCTGGCCAAGGCCGGCGCGCAGCCCGGTGACCTGGTCCGGATCGGTGAACGCGAGTTCGACTGGCAGCCGACGCTCTACGCCGGCGTGGACTTCGTACCCGGCAACCGAGGCACCGACGTCCGTCTGGAGGAAAAGTCGAACCGGCTCTCCGCGGCGGACCGGCTCGCTGCCCGCAAGGCCCGCCGGGTGCGGTCGGCGGACGAGGTTGGCGCGGACGAGTCGGACGACCTCGACGACATCGACGACGAGGACGACGCCGAGTAGCCCATTGCGCTCTGTGATCGGGTTGATTTCCGGAAACCTGCGCGAAATCCCCCCGTCCTAGCGTGGGGTGATGCTGATCGAGTCCCGTCCTGCCATCGATCCGGAGATCGCCGCCCTGGTCATCGCGCAGCAGCGTGAGCTGCGCGAGGCTGATGGCGGGTTGGATGGGCAGGTCTTCGTCCCACACGACGACGTCCGCTACCTGGCGGTGGTGGTGAACGGTCGGGCGGTCGCCTGCGGGGGGCTCCAGCCGATCGACGCCGAAACCGGCGAGGTCAAGCGGATGTACGTCCGGCCCGCGTACCGGGGTCGGGGCATCGCCCGTCAGTTGCTGGCCGCGCTGGAAGAGTGTGCGTTCAGGCAGGGGTACTCGGTGGTCTGCCTGGAGACGGGCACCTACCTGCCGGCCGCGATCGCGCTGTACACCTCGTGTGGCTACGACGAGGTCCCGGTCTACGGCGAGTACGTGGGCAACCCGTACAGCATCTGTTTCGCCAAGCGGCTGCCGGTCGCGGCCTGAGCGCTGGGCCGCCGCCGGTCAGGTGCCGGTGCTGGCATGCTCGACGGTCACCGGCTTCGACTCGGGTGAGGCGTGCTGGCGTAGGACGATGCTCAGCAGGATCAGCGCACCGACCGCGAGGAACTCACTCTGCCAGTTCTGCATGGACTGGAACCAGAAATCGCTCGTGCCGAGGAACTCCCACACCCCGATCGGTGGCGCGCCGCTCTGTAGCGCCTGCTCCTGGTTGTACGCGGCGGTGCCACCGAGCAGGTGGCCGATGAACGAACCGGCGAAGATCAGCAGCAGCGCGAGGGAGAGGCTGTTGCGGTAGATCACCAGCGGCAGGCCGCCGACGCGTACCGGCCAGGGTGACTGCGGGGTGGCCCGGCGCTCGTCGTCCTCCGGCCGGTCGGTCTGGCCCACCGGCTTCGACTCCGCCGAACCCCGCTGCACCAGGTACGCGGTGAGCAGCACGTAGCCCCCCATCTGGAGGAACTCCGACTCCCAGTTCTCGAAGACCGACTCGATGAAGTGCCCGCTGGTCAGGTACGCCGGCCAGCTCAGCGGCGCGGCCCCGAACTCGGTCAGCTCCTCGTTGTGGGTCTGCCAGCCGAAGACGCTCTGCAGCACGAGGAAGACCAGGAACGCCCCCAGCATGGCGACGGCCAGCGCGTTGTTGCGAAGCCAACGAGGCATATCGCACCTCCTTCGCTGATCGATTACCCCTGCGGGGGCGACCGCGAAACCCCGTAGTGCCAGGTCAGTGCCGGTCGGCGGGGTTGTCCAGGCGCCCGCCGGTGCCCGCCTGGTTCGACAGCAACAGCCCGAGCGCGAGCATCCCGAAGCCGAGCGCGAGGTGCAGCCAGTTGTCGGCGTCGTTGACCGGCAGGATGTTGGCCCCGGCCTCCGGGTCGACGGCCTCGATCGCCAGGCCGTACAGCCAGAGCGCGAGGTAGATCGCGCCACCGCCGGCCAGGAAGAGCCGGGCACCGGCGAGGCTGCGGGCCAGCACCAGACCGGCCAGCCCGAACAGCAGGTGCACCGCGTTGTGCAGGATCGACACCTGGAAGAGCCCGAGCAGCAGTGCGTCGGAGTGGTGCCCGCCGAACCTCAGCCTGCCGTAGTCGGTGGTGATGCCGGGTATGAAGCCGAGCACGCCGATCAGCAGGAAGACCCCGGCCACGGCCAACGCGACTGACTGGACCCGGGGTCGGTGGCCGGCCCGTCGGCCACCTCGCGCGTCTCGTGCCATCGCTGCCCCCTCCGTGGATCTGCCAGCCCTCGCGAACCTCACTGTCCGCAGCGGCGACGTGACGCATCCCGACGATCCTCCATTTTGAAGTCGATCCGGCCTGCCGCGCAGAGAAATGCACGAAGAGGTATGGAAGCCCGAACGCAGGGTAGGGATTTGGTCAGCGGCCGCGGCAACGCCGGCCGCATCCCCCAGCACAACCGCGACGACTTTCTGAGCGGAAGGGAAATCATGTCTTACGATCTTTCACCTACGTCTTCCACGTACGGGCAGGAGTCGACAAACGGCGGTGGCGTCCGTGACCAGGCGCGCCACGTCGGTTCCGAGGCCGCGCAGGCTGGCGGCGCGGTCGCCCAGACGGCCAAGGAGCAGGGCACCGAGGTCGGCCGTGAGGCGGCCCGGCAGGCCCGCAACCTCTACGGCGAGGCTCGCACCCAGCTCGCCAGCCAGACCGGTGAGCAGCAACGCCGGGCCGCTGGTGGGCTACGTTCGCTGGCCGACGAGATGCGCTCCATGGTCGAGCAGGGTGGCCAGGCCGGCCCGGTGAGCGAGCTGACCCGCCAGGCCGCCGACCGGGTGCACGGCGTCGCCGGCTGGCTTGAGGAGCGCGAGCCCGGCGACCTGATCAACGAGGTACGCGACTACGCGCGGCGCAACCCCGGCACCTTCCTGGTCGGCGCGGCGGTCCTCGGCGTGCTGGCCGGCCGGCTGACCCGCGGCATCTCCGCCGCTGGCGACGACTCCGGCAACGGATCTTCGACCTACCGGGGCGCTGGGGCGTACGACCCGGAGCAGACCGCGGTGATCCCGACGCCGCCGCCGACGCCAGCGCCCCGGGCGGTGCCGGACGCCGTCACGCCGGGCGGCTACCTCGACCCGACCCCCGGCACGCACGCAGCGCCGGCGTCCGGCGGCTATGCCGATCCGACCCCCGGTGGCTATGCCGATCCGGCGCCCGGTGGCTATGCCGCGCCGACGCCCGGTGGCTATGCGGACCCGGCGCCCGGTAGCTATGCCGAGCCCAACCGGGGTGACTACCCGGAGCACTCCGGCACCGGCCAGCCGCTGCCGCCGGTGACCCAGACCGACCCGCTGCCGGGCGTGCCGTCCAGCGGCAGCCCTCGCCCGTGAGCCACCGAGCCATCCGAAGGGAGGCGACGGCATGACCATGCCGACGCAGGGGTCCGGACTGGACTCCGGATACCACCCCGACGCGGGTGCCCCGCACACCGCCGCGGAGGTGAAGAGCAGCTCGCTGGGTGACCTGATGCGTCAGGTCACCACCGACCTGTCGACGCTGATGCGTCAGGAGGTCGAACTGGCCAAGGCCGAGATCCGCCAGGAGGGCAAGAAGGCCGGCAAGGCGGCCGGGCTCTTCGGCGGCGCCGGCTTCGGCGGCTACATGGTGGCGCTCTTCCTCTCGCTGGCCCTCTGGGCCGGGCTGTCGAACGTGATGGACGCCGGCTGGGCCGGGCTGATCGTGGCCGTCATCTGGGCTGCGATCGCCGCGGTCCTCTACTCCATGGCCAAGAAGAACGCACAGCACGTACGCGGGCTCAAGCAGACCAACGACAGCGTGCAGCGGATCCCCGACGCGCTCAAGCCGCACCCGGAAGGAGTCACCCGATGAGCACCGATCCCGAACAGATCCGCCGGGAGATCGAAGCCACCCGTAACAGCCTCAGCTCGGATGTGGACGCGTTGGCGTACAAGGTCAGCCCCAGCCGCATCGTCGACGACCGCAAGCAGCGGGCCCGTTCCGCTCTGCAGAATGTGAGGGACAAGGTCATGGGAACCGCGTCTGACCTCGGCCACGGCACCGGCCAGGCCGCCCACTCGGTGGGTGACCGCGCCTCGTCGGCGGCCTCCAGCGTCAGCGACGCCGCGCACTCGGCGGCGACCACTGTCAGCGATGCCGCCCACAGCGCGCCGCGGGTGATCCGGCACAAGTCCCAGGGCAACCCTCTCGCCGCCGGTCTGATCGCGTTCGGGGTCGGCTGGCTGGCCTCGTCGCTGATCCCCGCCTCCCGCCGTGAGCAGGAGGTCGCGACCCAGGTGAAGACCAAGGTCAGCGAGCACAGCGGGACGGTGACGGAGAAGCTGGGCGCGGTCGCCAGCGAACTCAAGGAGGAGTTGCGCGAGCCGGCCCAGCACGCTGCCGAGTCGGTGAAGTCCACCGCTCAGGATGCTGCCCGCGTGGTCAGGGACGACACGAAGTCCGCCGCGTACGACGTCAAGGACCAGGCCCAGCAGGCCCGGCAGCAGGTCAGCCCCTAACCCCACCCCCAAACCGCCCCGCCCGCCCCCGCTCTCCCCGCCCCGCCCCGCCCCGCCCCGCCCCCCGCTCTCCGCGATCTTGCAGTTTCGGTTCAACTTTTGCCGGGTTAGTACCCTTTGCCCCGACAGAAAGTGCAAGATCGCGGGGGCGGGGGCGGGGGCGGGGGCGGGGGCGGGGATTGCGGGTGGGGTGGGGTTAGTGGGGGCGGGGGCGGTTTTTCAGGGTTTGGGTCGGGTGGGCGGCTCGGCGGATCCGGATGTTGCCGTAGCGGACGCCGCCGAGCAGGAACCGCTGGGCGACCGCGAGCCAGCCGCACACGCCGCGCTCCAACAGCCAGATCGGGGCCGCCAGCGCCGTCGTCGGTGGGAAGAACGCGGTGCCACCCGCGCGACGGCGGCCCAGTTCGGCCAGGGCGACGGTGCCGGCCGCCGCTGCGAGCAACAGTGCGTGCCGCCGGGCGGCGACCGCCGCGGCCAGCGCCGGCAGGACCGCGAGCGCGGTCAGCAGGCGGGTCGGCTGGGCCAGATCGTCGTACGCCTGGCGAACCCGTTGGCTGCGGAAGTGGGCGGCATCCGGAGGGAGTCGGCGGACGTACAGCCAGGCCGGCGTGGCCTCGGTGCCGTCGTACGCGCGGATGGTGCGGATCAGCTCGAGGTTCTCGAAGAGCACGTCCGGGTCGTACTCGCCCATGGCGAGGAAGGTGCTACGACGCACGGCGAGGGTGCCCGGGTAGTCCGCGCCGAGCGCCCGGTTGAGCAGCGTCCGGCCGGTGTCCCACCAGGCGTGCCAGGGCAGGGGGTCGAAGTAGTTCTGTGGGCGTACCAGATCGACCCGACCGAGCAGTCGGTGCACAGCGATCAGCCCGGCATCGTCGTACCGGATGTCGTCATCGGCGATCACCACGTGCTCGTGGCGCGTCGCGCGGACGCCGGTGCACACACCGATCACCTTGCCGTTGAGCCCGCGATCGGCGGGGTCGGGTGGGAGGTGCCGGGCCAGCCCTCGCCATGCTTCGGCGTGCCGTCCGTAGAGGTGCGGTGCCGAGCCGTCGACCACGAGCACCTCGACTCTCCCCGCCAGCCAGCGCAGGTAGTCGGTCAGCTCGGGCAGGCCGGTGTCGGTGTGCCAGCGCAGCGGCAGCACGTACGCCATCGGCAGGCGGGCCGGCGGTGTGCTGGCACCGTGCCTGGCGTCCCGCCCGGCACCGATGGGGTCGACCGCGGGCATTGACGCCTCCTGGGCAGGACAACGATCGGCGGGGCGGGGTCAGGCAGTAGGTCGCCGCCGGCCGGCTGCGTTTACCCCTGTCGCCGCCGCTGAATCCCCGCGCCGACGGCGCGCCGGCTGGCCCCTCCCAGGGGCGGCGAAACCTGGTTGGCTGCTGGTGGGCCGACGGCCACGACCACGGGGAGGAAGCATGCGGGACAACAGGTCGCCACACTGGCGGCAGCGGCGAGCGGCCGATGCGCTGGGCTCTGGTCGAGACGCGAGGGCACTGATCGGGCCGCCCCGACGGCCCACGCGGCCGCACCGGTTCTTCACGGTGCACCTGGGTTTCACCGCGCCCGGCGCGGCCGATGCCCGCGAGGTGGCAGTGGCGTATGCGGAGGCGCTGAGCCTGCTCCGCCCGGAGGTGGCCCTCGGTGCGGCGGCCCTGTCGCCGGCCGACGCTTGGCACCGGGCCGAGCGGCTGTTCTGCGGTGCGGTCGGCCCGGACGGGGAGCACTGCGTCGACGTGGCCGATCACCCCGGCTTCCACCATGCCCCCGGCCCCGGCGGCCTCGGCTGGGGTGACGGCGACGGCCCAGGCGGCGGGTGACCGTCGCTCGTGCCCGCCTGGGCCGACAGCCGGGGTCAGCAACTCTGCGTCCGACAGCTTCGCCGGACAGGCGACCAAAATCGGCAGACCCTGGCATCCCGAGCAGGCCTTCGCTTGCGTCGCCGTGCCGGTGTCCGAGTTACGGGCACCGGCACGGCGACGCCATCAGCGCCGAGGTGGTGTCGGCAGTCAGTCCAGGTCGAACTCGCCGTCCTGTGCGCCGGCCACGAACGCGTCCCACTCGGCCTGGGTGAAGACCAGCACCGGTCCTTCGGGCTCGGCGGAATTGCGCATCCCGATCAGATCGTCGACGAAGGCGACTTCAACGGCGCTGTCGGAGGTGTCCCCCTCGGCCCGCTGCCAGACCGCTCGAGAGAGGTCGAAGTCGCCCTTGGGGTGTTGCGCCATGGTTCTTTCCTCCAGTGCCGAAAGCCGTGTGGGTGACCGAGTGCCGATCCCCATCGGGCAGGATAAGCGGATGCCGAGCCTGACCCGTGTAGAGGCGACCGCGCGTGGCGCGGCGATTACTGTCGAGTCCTATCAGGTGGACCTCGACCTGACCGGCGGCGCGGAGGTGTTTCGCTCCCGCGTCGCGATCCGGTTCCGGGCGACCCCCGGCACCGCGACCTTCGCCGAGGTCAAGCCCGCCAAACTGCTGGGTGTACGCCTCAACGACCGTCACCTCGACCCCGACCTGCTGACCGACAACCGGCTGCCGCTGAGCGACCTGGAGGCGGAGAACACGCTGGTCGTCGAGGCGGACATGGCGTATTCCAACGCGGGGGAGGGGATGCACCGCTTCGTCGACCCGGCCGACGGCGAGACCTACCTCTACGCGATGAGCTTCCTCGACAATGCGCAGCGCATCTTCGCCGCGTTCGACCAGCCTGACCTCAAGGCTCCCTTCGTGCTCTCGGTCACCGCGCCGCCGGAATGGACGGTCTCCGGCAACGCCGAGGTGGCCGCCAAGCCGGCTCCGGGTCGCTGGGAGTTCGCCCCGAGCGCACCGCTGGCCACGTATTTCTTCTCGCTGATCGCCGGGCCGTACCACGTCCGGCGGGCCGAGCATGATGGCGTGCCGCTGGGCATCTACTGCCGCCGTTCGCTGGCCGAGCACCTGGACGCCGACGCTGAGGAGATCTTCACCATCACCCGGCAGTGCCTGGACCGGTTCCACCAGCTCTTCACCGAGCGCTACCCGTTCGGCAAGTACGACCAGGCGTTCGTGCCCGAGTTCAACGCCGGCGCGATGGAAAACCCGGGCATCGTCACCTTCCGCGACGACTACGTGTTCAGCTCGGCCGTCACAAACACGCAGCGCGCGCAGCGGGCCAGCACCATCGCCCACGAGATGGCGCACATGTGGTTCGGTGACCTGGTCACCATGCGCTGGTGGGACGACCTGTGGTTGAACGAGTCCTTCGCGGAGTACCTGGGCTACCGGGTCGTCGCCGAGGCGACCCCCCATGACCAGGCGTGGACGACCTTCGCGATGCGCCGCAAGGCCTGGGGTTACGCGGCCGACCAGCGCCCCTCCACCCACCCGGTCGCGCCGCAGGAGGTGGCTGACGCCGACGAGGGCCTGCTCAACTTCGACGGCATCTCGTACGCCAAGGGCGCCAGCGTGCTGCGGCAGCTGGTCGCGTGGCTCGGTGACGAGGCGTTCCTCGCCGGCCTCAACGCGCACTTCGCCGCGCACCGCTTCGGCAACGCCACCCTCGCCGACCTGCTGGCCAGCCTCTCCACCGCCAGCGGCCGGGACCTTTCCGGTTGGGCCGAGGTGTGGTTGCGCCGTCCGCAGGTCAACACGCTGCGCGCCGAGGTTGCCGTCGACGCCGACGGCAGCTACACCGAGGTGGCCGTGGTGCAGACCGCCCCGGAGTCGCACCCGGTGCTGCGCCCACACCGGATCGGCGTGGGTCGTTACTCGGCGGACGGCACGGTGCAGCGCGACGAGGTGGACATCGACCCGGCTGTCGATGGTGGCCGGACGGTGCTCGGTGAGCTGGCCGGCACGCCGGCGGCCCGGCTGTTGCTGCTCAACGACGGCGACCTCACCTTCGCCAAGGTGCGCCTCGACCGGGCGTCGGCGGATGCCGTTCCGCTGATGCTGCCCGGCTTGGCCGACCCCCTCACCCGGGCGCTCCTCTGGGGCGAGGCGCTGGATGCGGTGACCGACGGGGAGCGGCCGGTCACCGCCCTGGTCGATCTTATGGTCGCCGCCCTGCCCACCGAGACTGAAGTGATCATTGCCGAGGACGTGCTCACGCTCAGCCGGTCGTTGGTGGACCGCTACCTCGACCCGCTGACCCGGTCCGCGGCGCTGGCCCGGGTCGCCGGGGCGTGCCAGCAACTGCTCGATGGCACGTCGGCGGGCGGGTCACTGCAGCTCGCCGCCGCGCGGGGCTGGATCGCCGCGACCACCGACGCGGATCTGCTCGTCGGCTGGCTCGCCGGCCGGGACGTGCCGGTCGGGTTGAAGGTCGACGCGGAGCTGCGCTGGGCGGTGGTGCGCCGGCTGGTGGTGCTGGGTGCCGCCGGCGAGGCGGAGATCGCCATCGAGGCGGCCGCCGACAACAGCTCCACGGGCGCGGAACGGGCCGCCCGCTGCCGGGCCGCTCTGCCCGACCCGGCCGCGAAGCAGGCGGCATGGGAGATCATCGTGCGGGACACCGAGCTGTCCAACCGACTGTTGGAGGCGACCGCCGAGGGTTTCTGGCAACCCGAGCAGGCCGAGCTGACCGCCGCGTACGTCGAGCGGTATTTCGCGGACATGCCGGCTGCCGCGCGTCGGCGTACCCCGTGGACGGCCGACCGGGTGGCGAAGCTGGCGTTCCCCCAACACGCCGTGGCGCTGCCGACCCGGGAGGCGGCCGCGGCGCTGCTGGCCCGTGACGACCTGACGCCCGGCCTGCGGCGGGTGGTGACCGACGCCGACGACGACCTGCGCCGCGCGCTGGTCGCCCGCACGGCGGTGGCGGCCGCGGCGGCGTGAGGCTGGGCCGCCGCGGCGGCGCGGAGCTGGGCGGGCGCGGGGTGGCTGGTGGGTCACCCCGCGCCTGGGCTCAGCGCAGCGCCGGCTCCGTCGTGACCGGAGCGTCCCAGTCGATGACGTAGCGCTGCTCGTCGGCGACGGTCTTCTCCGGGTCCAGCACGGTGCGCATCATCAGTGGTATCAGCAACGGCATCAGAGTCCGGGCGACCGGCCCCGGCGTCTTCGCCTGGTTGATCCGAGCGGCGCGGGCGGCGACCTTCTCCACCCGGGCGCGACGCAGCCGCACGTACGCGGCGAACGCCGTTTCCACGTCCGGCAGGTCGCGCAGGCAGCGGGCGAGCTGCACGGCGCTCTCGATGGCCAGCGACGCGCCCTGCCCGGAGCTGTTCGACGGCGCGTGCGCCGAGTCGCCGACCAGCACCATCCGGCCCCGGTACCAGTTCGGCACCGGCGGCATGATCTGCAACGACCCGGCCACCTGGAGTTCGTCGGCCCGGCTGGTCGCCATCAGTTCCCGGCCCGGGTCGTCGTCGCCGTAGCTGGTGCGCAGCGTGTCCAGCCACTGCGCCGCCGGCACCGCGCGCGCCTCGACGACGCTCATCGGCCGCTGCTGCGGCAGGTTGGCCCCCCACCGGGTGCCGCCGCCGGGCTCCGGCCAGTACAGGTAGTAGCCGCGCCGCCCGAACGCGAACGTCATCGTGCCCGGCTCGACGTCCACCTCGTGACGGGCGACCGCCTCGAAGCTGAGCAGCCCGGTGAACCGGGGGTCGGGCGCGGCCGGGTCGATGAGGCCGCGGACCCTGGACCGGATGCCGTCCGCGCCGACGAGGATGTCGGCGGTGGCGGTGCTGCCGTCCTCGAATCGGGCGGTCACCCCGCTGTCGGTCTGCTCGGCGTCGACGAGCCGTTTGCCGTACGCGAACGGGACGCCCTCGGCGACCGCCCGGTCGCGCAGCACGCGGTGCAGTTCGGCCCGGTGCACCACGCGCAGCGGCGGCACCCCGGCCAGGGTGGGCAGGTCGATGAGGCGGCGGCCGACGGCCATCGCGCTGCGCTCGATCGGGGTGGCGATCGCGGTCACCGCCTCGTCCGCGCCGACCGTGCGCAGCGCCGCGACGCCGTTGGGCGCGAGTGCGAGGGTGCCGCCGAGCCCGCCGGCTGTGGCGGGGTACGCCTCGTAGACGGTGGCGATGATGCCGGCGCGGTGCAGCGCGAGCGCCGTCACCGGTCCGGCGATGCCACCGCCGATGACGATCGCGGTTCGTGCCGTGGTCATGGTCTCTCCCTGGGTGTCGTCGGTTCGTGCGCGTGCGAACCGACCTGGGAGGGAGCCCGGCTATCCTCTGATTGCCGCTTCGGGCCGGGTGCCTTCCCAGGTGTCGGTTCGAGGTAAGGGCTCCGGCGGGGTGTTGGCGCACCCCGCCGGAGCCGTTCGTCAGTCGGTGGTGTCCGAGGGTGGGGTGCTGGTCCTTTCGGCCAGCTCGGTCAGCTCGGCCGGAATCTCGCCGGTCTCGTGGTAGGCCCGCCAGAAGTCCAGCCCCGGATAGGTGCCCGAGGTCAGCTCGGCGAGCAGGGCACGTAGCCAGGCCGCCTCCGCGGCCCGCATGGCAAGGTCGTACTCCGACTCCACCAGGAACAGCCGCGGGACCTCCCGCAGGTGGGCGTCGAGCGTTTCGCGGTCGTGCCGGAGCGCGTCGTCCAGCAGGTCGAGCCGCTGACGGAGCAGGTCGGTGGCCTCGTCGGGGTGCAGCGCGGCGAGGACGGACAACCCGGCGCGGAAGCGGGGGTGCTCCGGCATCGGGCTGGAGACCAGCTCGCGGGCCCAGTCGACCAGCTCGGCGCGCCCCGCGTCGGTGATCTGGTAGACGGTGCGCTCTGGCCGTCGGCCCTCGCGGACACTCTCCACCGCGTCGATCAGCTGGTGTTTGTCCAGGTTGCGGATGACCGTGTAGAAGGACCCCCACTTGAACTCCATGTCCTGGTCCTTGCCCCAGGCACGCAGTGCGGTGGCGATCTCGTACGGGTGCATCGGCCGTTGAACCAGGGCGGACAGCACAGCCAGTGCCAGCAGGTTGCTGACCTTGCGCCGCTTCGGCACGGTCACCCTCCGCTCCTCGTAACCAATTACTTGTCCACGAGTATACGCAGACGGATAGCGCGCCCGCCACCCAGTGCTGGGCCGAGACGGTCGCCCAGAACGGTCGGCCTACGATCACGGGGTGGAGGAAGATATCCGGCGGATCGGGATCATGGGTGGCACCTTCGACCCGATCCACCACGGGCACCTCGTCGCGGCCAGCGAGGTCGCGGACCGGTTCGGTCTGGACGAGGTGGTCTTCGTTCCGACCGGGCAGCCGTGGCAGAAGGCTGACGAGCCGGTCAGCCCGGCCGAGGACCGGTACCTGATGACCGTCATCGCCACCGCCTCCAACCCCCGCTTCCAGGTCAGTCGGGTCGACATCGACCGCAGCGGGCCGACCTACACGGTCGACACCCTGCGCGACCTCCAGGCTGAGTACGGCCCCAAGGTGCAGCTGTTCTTCATCACCGGCGCGGATGCCCTGCAACGCATCCTGTCCTGGAAGGACCTGGAGGAGATCTTCGAGTTGGCTCACTTCGTCGGAGTGACCCGGCCCGGCTTCCCGCTGACCGACAAGCACCTGCCGGCGGACACCGTCAGTCTGATCCAGGTCCCCGCGATGTCCATCTCGTCGACCGACTGCCGCGCCCGGGTCGCCCGGGGCGAGCCAGTTTGGTACCTGGTGCCCGACGGTGTGGTGCAGTACATCGCCAAGCGGAGCCTCTATCAGCGCTAACTGCGCCGGATATAGGCCGGTTTGTGCACCAAACTGGCCAGAACTGCAGAGTCGGGGTGTCGCCGGGTATGAGACGCTTGGAGGATCGCACGCTTGATCGAAGGAGAACGGTGACAGTTTCCGAACGCGCTCACGAGCTGGCTATCGCGGCCGCCCAGGCCGCCGCCGACAAGAAGGCGCAGGACATCGCGATCATCGACGTCGGCGACCAGCTCGCCATCACCGACGCGTTCGTGCTCGCCGCTGCCCCCAACGAGCGTCAGGTGCTGGCCATCGTCGACGCCATCGAGGAGCGCCTGCTGGAGATGCCGGAGAAGGCCAAGCCGATCCGGCGTGAAGGCGAGCGTGGTGGCCGCTGGGTGCTGCTCGACTACGTCGACATCGTGGTGCACGTCCAGCACACCGAGGAGCGCGAGTTCTACGGGCTCGACCGCCTCTGGAAGGACTGCCCCACCATCCCGTTCGTCGACCGCGACCTCGTCGAGGCCGACGCTGGGTCCGCCACCGCCGAATGACCCGACTGATCGTCTGGCGGCACGGCAACACCGACTGGAACGCCGCCAACCGCGTCCAGGGGCAGACCGACGTACCCCTCAACGAGCTGGGCCGCGACCAGGCCCGTGCCGCTGCGCCGCTGCTTGCGGCGCTGCGGCCCGACGCCATCGTGGCCAGCGACCTGAGCCGCGCCGCGGAGACCGCCGCCGCGCTCGCCGCGCTGACCGGGCTTCCGGTACGCACGGACGCCCGGCTGCGCGAGCGGCACTTCGGCCAGTGGCAGGGTCTGCACCTCACCGAGGTCGCCGAGCGATTCCCCGACGAGTACGCCCGTTGGCGGGCCGGTGACCCCGACCCGGGCGCCGATCTGGAACCGCTGCACGACCTCGGCGAACGGGTCGCCGCCGCCCTGCTGGAAGCGGCCGACGCGGCCCCCGACGGCACCGTGGTGCTCGCTACCCACGGTGGCGCCTCCCGGCAGGGCATCGGTCACCTGCTCGGCTGGGACCCGGCCGTGCTGCGCGGCGTCGGCTCCCTGGCCAACTGCCACTGGACCGAGCTGCGGCGCGCACCCAGCGCGCCGACCGTCGGTCGTTCCGAGGACGTCCGGGGTTGGCAGCTGCGGGCACACAACGTCGGCCGGATCACCGCCCCGGTCGTCGCCGACGCGATCTGAGGGCTCGCGCTTCGGCGTTCGGGCCCTCGATCGGCTAGCGTGCCGGGCATGCCCGTCGCGGTCGTCATCGATTCCACCGCCTACCTTCCGCCCGAGCTGTCGCAGGCGCACCGGCTGACGGTGATTCCGCTGACCGTCGTGCTCAACGGCGCGGAGGGCCTGGAGGGGGTGGAGACCCAGCCCGCCGATGCCACCCTGGCGCTGAGCGCCCGCCGGGTCACAGCGACCACCTCCCGTCCGGCACCCGAGCAGTTCGCCCGGACGTACCGCCAGCTGCTCGACGCCGGCGCCGACGGGGTCGTCTCAGTGCACCTCTCCGCCGCGCTGTCCGGCACGGTCGAGGCCGCCCGCCTGGCCGCTGCCGACCTGGACGGCCGGGTGGAGGTCGTGGACAGCCGCGCGGCCGGCATGGGGCTGGGCTTCCCGGCCATCGCGGCCGTCACCGCCGCCGAGGCCGGCGTCGACCTTGCCGGTGTACGCGACGCGGCGCTCGCCGCCGTCGCCCGCACCACCGTCTACTTCTACGTCGACACGCTGGAGTTCCTCCGCCGAGGCGGCCGGATCAACGCGGCCGAGGCGCTGTTCGGCACCGCCCTGTCCGTCAAGCCGATCATGCATATGCCGGACGGGGCGATCGTGCTGCGCGAGAAGGTCCGCACCGCCAGCCGAGGGGTGGCCCGGCTCGTGGACCTGGCCGTCGAAGCAGCCGGGGGCGACGACGTGGATCTCGGGGTGCACCACCTGGCCGCGCCGCAACGGGCCGAGGCGCTGCGCGCCGCGCTGACCGAGCGCCTCGGTGACCGGTTGCACGACACGTACGTCTCCGAGGCGGGCGCAGTCGTCGCCGCCCATGCCGGGCCGGGCCTGGCCTGCGTGGTCGTCCACCGGCGACCGCAGGGCTGAGCAGTGCCCCCGTCCTGCGTGGTTACCGGCGGCGGTCGCGGTGTCGGCCGGGCCGTGGTGGAGCGCCTGGTGGCGACCGGAGCCTTCGTCGTCGTGCTGGAACGAGACGCCGACGCGGCCGACTGGCTGGCCGGCCACCCGGCCGCCGACCGGCTCGCCGCGGTGATCGGCGACGCCGCGGACGAGCGGGTGGCCGAGCACGCCGCCGAGCTGGCCGAACGCGCCGCGCCCCTGACCGGCTGGGTGAACAACGCGGCGGTGTTCCGCGACGCCACGCTGCACTCCGCGTCGGCCGACACGGTGCTGGACCTGATCGGGCTGAACCTGCGCCCGGCCGTGGTGGGAGCAGCGGTGGCCGTCCGGCGGTTCCTGGCCCGCGCCGCCGGAGGCGCGATCGTCAACGTCTCGTCGCACCAGGCCCGCCGGCCCGTGTCAGGCGCCCTGCCGTACGCGACCGCGAAGGCCGCCGTCGAAGGGCTGACCCGGGCGCTGGCCGTCGAGTACGGCAGGCACGGCATCCGCGCCAACGCCGTCGCGCTCGGCTCGATCGCCACCGAGCGGCACACCGACTTCCTGGCCGCCCAGGAGCCCACCCAGGCCCAATGGATCGACGCCGAGCTGAATCGACTGCACCCGGTGGGCCGCATCGGGCGGGTCGACGAGGTGGCCGAGGCCGTCGCGTACCTGCTGTCACCAGCGGCGAGCTTCGTCAACGGGGTGATCCTGCCGGTGGACGGAGGACGAGCCGTGCTCGGCCTCGACCCGGAGGCCCACTGACCGGCTTGCGCCGCACAGCTGATCCGGCTCCTTGTGTTAGCCTCCGTACGCGCCCCAGATGGGCCTACCCCCCCGGAGGTTCTGGCTACTTCAGCCACCACGCCGAGATCGACGCGATACGCGCGTCTCTCGTGCGGGATCCGGGGCGTCGGCGCCCTCGGGGCTTTGTCATCGGTGTGGCGGGGTGAACGCTCGGGGCTTCCGGTCGGGTCTTCGGATCGACCGGGAAGACGGTACGCATGACAGTCACGTTCAACCACACCATCATCGCCAGCAAGGACAAGCACGCCTCGGCCGCGTTCTACCGGGAGCTGTTCGAGCTGCCGGAGGCGCCGTCGTGGGGGCCGTTCGTCAACATCCTGCTGGACGGCGGTGTGTTGCTCCAGTTCGCCGAGCCGCCGGTGGACATCCAGATGCAGCACTACGCCTTCATGGTTGACGACGAGTTGTTCGCACGGTGCCTGGCGTTCGTCGAGGGGCGTGGCATCACGTACTGGGCCGACCCGCAGCTGAAGCGGGAAGGGGAAACCAACACCGAGCACGGTGGGCGGGGCTTCTACTTCTTCGACCCGGCCGGCCACGCCATCGAGATCATCACCCGGCCGTACCTGTAGCGGCCCCGGCCGGTCGGGCGCGGTTGCCCCACCGGCCGTCAGCCTCGCTGCTGAGCCTCGTGGGTCGTGGGGTCCGCGCTCTCGCCCGGGCGTACGGGATTAGTACTCCAACGTCACTTCGCCTGTCTGCGCTGGTAGTGGGCTCGTCGGGCTCGGGCTTGGGATGTTCGTCGCCAGAGATCCGCATGCCGACAGATCGACGTCTCTGCCTTGTCATCACCGCCAGGACGGCCGTCTGAACTGACTACGTTCGGTTACCGCAGGGCGGAGGTGCGTGCGCGGATCGCGGCATGTGCGGATGTGCAGAGGCCGATGCGCGCTGGCTGCTATGACGGCCTCAGTCGGCGGTACCCGTTCAGGGCTTTGGTGTGGGCGGAGATCCATGCCGCGTCTCGCCGGTAGAGGTGCACGTGGCTGCGAAGGTCTTCTTGACCGGCATCGGCGCAGGTTTGAGTGAAGTGGGCGAGGTCATGCAGGCGCCGCACGGTGACAGGAAGCACAGTTGCCGGGCCCACCTTGTGGCCGTGGTGGCGGCTGTAGGTGTCACAGAGCAGGCGCAGGCGTCGGGCTCGCTGGTCCACGTCACTGTCCAGGCCGTCACCGTTGGCCGGATCGGTCAGGGGCACCAACCGGTAGGCGAGGTAGGCCAGATCCCAAACCCGTGGGCCAGGAGAGGCGGTGTCCCAGTCGATTACCCCCGTGAGCCGGCCATCGGTGAAGACCATGTTGTAGGGGGCGAAGTCGTTGTGGCAGATGACCTCGACCGGCTCGTGGGCTGGGATCTGCCAGCTCGCGTCGGCGGTGTCGAAGTCTGCGCTGGCTGCGTGTAGTTGGGCCAGGTGCCGGGCCGCGTCGGTAAGGATTTGTTCGCTCCAGATCCACTCCGGCAGCGGGTACTGCGGCACTTCACCGGTCAGGTAGGAGACGCTGTCGCGTCCGTCCTGATCGCGCCCCAGGGGCTCAGGGGCCCAGTCCAGGCCATGCTGTCTCAGGTGCCGTAGGAGTCTCTGGATCGTTGGGCTCCAGGCATCGGCCCGGCGGCGAACGCTGACGCCAACGCGTACGGCGCCGCCCATGTTGCCTCCCGCCAGCACCTCCTCCTGCCCGATCGCTGCACCGGCGTCGTGACCACTCATGCACAGCATCCTGAGTGGAGTGACAGCGCCACGACCACTGAATTTCCCAGCCGTCGCGGTAGTCGACCATCGGCAAGCCGCCCGCTCCCGATGCAGCTTTGTCGTCAAGCCGTACCTGTCTCTGCACCGGAGCCGGTACGCCGACACCAAATTACGTTGGAGTATTAGTCAGTTGGAACCCCGGCACCGCGAATTTGGAACCATGCTTGCGATCGGAGAGCACGAACGTTCCGCCCCGCTGCTCTGGCTGCCAACCACTCTTCAGGCCGCAGATGATGACCGCCCGCACCTCGGCGGGTGTGGGGTAGCCGTTGTCGACAACGTACGGCCCGGGGGTCGACAACAGGTCCGCTTCGAGTTTCTGGCTGTTCTTGCCGCCGGATCCCCAGGCCCGAACGTATACGGCCCGGTGGGAGAAACCGTCGACCTGCACGCGGTGCAGTGCCGCGCGCCACGTGAAGGTACGCCCGTCGATATGCATCTGCCGTAGTCGAGCCCGCATCTGAGCCACCTCCGTCGTCGGATCATTCAAGATCGACAAGGTGCACTCTACTTCACACTCTCCAATAGACCGCCAGGAGTTTGCTTACCGTACCTACGCTGCGCCCATGGGGGCCGTCGTTGTTCGTCGATGGATCAACCCGTTGGCCGGGGTGTACCTGTTGGTGTTCACCCTCACCGAGGCGGTCGGGACCGTGGGAGCGACTACCTGGATCCGAGCCGAGGACGCAGGCATTCCAGCCCTCCTGCTGTGGTGCGTTTCCCTGGCGGTGGCCGTGCGGGTGACCTCGCCCGGGATGCCACCGCACGTGGTCCTGTTGGTCCTCACTTCGCTGGTGAGTGCCTTTTTCATGCTCGCTGCTGCCGAGGGACTGTGGTCAACTGTGCTCACGCATCGCGGCGAGCGGGTCGTGGCCACCGTCGTTTCTCTGCGCGACGAAACGGGGAAGGTCCATCAGCTTCACTACACGCTTGCCGATCAGCACAACCAGCGTATTCCTGGGGAATTGGGGCGTTGGCCAGGGAACCCCACTGGCGCGTCGGACAAGCCGGAAGGCGCAGTGGGGCAACGAGTCACGGTGGTGCGTGATCCCCAGGGCTTGGTCGACCCACGGTTGCCGGAAGAACTCGTCGAAAGCGCGAGCGGGTGGCCCCTCTGGCCGAGCATCTTCGTCGTCACCGCTGTGCTCAGTACGCTGGCCGCCGGCCGACGCGTGATCAACGATGACGGAACGACAGGCTCGAGTCGACGGCGACCTTCTAGACGCGCTGCTGCCAAGACTGGCACTCGCCCGCGGCGGAAGCGCCCGCGGGGAAAGGCTGGTCGTCGCAAGTCCGGTCCGCCGCGCTCGGAGCCCTCGCCTCGCCAGGCCCGCCACCAATCCTGAACCATGGCTTGGCTCATCCTCTGGCGTCCGGGGCCAGCCCTGACCAGACCAGGTCAACAGTCGGAACCGGTCGCCCCTCTGGGATGAGCCGTTCGTCCGGTGCCTGGCGTACGTCGAAAGGCGTGGCATCACGTACTGGGCTGACCCGCAGCTGAGGCGGGAGGGGGACCGACACCGAGCACGGTAGGTGGGGCTTCTACTTCATGGACCCGGCGGGACACGCGATCGAGATCATCACCCGGCCGTACCTGTAGCGGGCCTGCCGGCCGTCAGCCTCGCCGCTGAGCCTCGTAGGCGCCTGTCACCTGCGCAGTGGGGTCGCCACTCCCGGCCGTGCGTACGGGATCGACCAGCAGGAAACTCGGCAGCGAGAACCGGGCACCATGCTCGCGCTCAGAGAGCATGAACGTTCCGCCCCGCTGCTCTGGCTGCCAACCGTTCTCCAGCGCATAGCTGATGACTGCCCGCACGTCGACGGCCGTGGGATAGCTGTCGTCTGTCGCACACGCCTCCGATGACGTTGGCCCGGTGATCGACAGCAGATCCGCCTCGAGTTTTTGGCTGGTCTTACCGGCACCCCAGGCTCGAACGCGGATGGCCCGGTGGCAGTCGCCGCTGCCCCGCACGCAATGAATCACCGCGCGCCACACAAAGGTGCGCCCGTCGATCCGTATTTGCCGCAGTCGAGTCCGCACGCAGCCCACCCCCCGGTCGGATCTTTGCCGATCCGTCGGCCCTGCGCCATCGCTTTCGCCGGCTGCTGCGGTGGCGGCGCAGCGCCGCCGCCCAACTTCTGGGCTGCTAGCCATGCTCCGGGTGCTGCTGAGCGCTATATAGCAGGTCTGAGCTTGATCAGGGCGTTGTCCACAGTGGCACGGGTTATCCACAGGGCGGCGTCGCCACACCTCACCGCCCTCGCCGTCGCCGTAGCGTCACCCTGTGTCGCACGACGATGAGATCGAGGTCCGCCAGCGCCTGCGCCGGCTGACGGAGGCGCCGCTGGACGTGTCGTCGCACCCGGCAGGGGCACCGCTCGTGGGCGTACCTCCGTTTGGGGGGCTGCCGCCCCGGGCCGGGGTGCCGTTGGTGGAGCCCCGGGCCGGGGCACCGTTGGTGGAGCCCCGGGCCGGGGTGCCGCTGGAGGAGCCGGACGCGGGCGTACCCCTTGCGGTAGAAGACTCGGTGGCCCCGCGGCTGTCCGGGCCTGGCGCGTTCGACCCGGGGCGACGCGGTGTGCGGGCGCTGGCCGTCGTCGCGGCGGTGGTGGTGCTGGCCGCCGCCGGATGGGCCTGGCGGTCCCGGCCGGACGCCGAGCCGGTCGCACCGCTGGGCAGCGAGGCCGCAGCGGTCACTCCGGCAGGCGACCTCAGCGCGTCCGGCTCCGGTGAGTTGGTGGTGGCGGTCGCGGGCAAGGTCCGCCGACCTGGGTTGGTGCGGTTGCCGGCCGGGTCCCGGCTCGCCGACGCGGTGCAGGCGGCCGGCGGCCCACTCCCCGGGGTCGACGTGGCGCTGCTCAACCCCGCCCGCAAGGTCACCGACGGTGAGCTGATCGTGGTCGGGATAACGCCGCCGCCGGTGCCGGCCGGGCCGCCCGGCGGTGCGGCCGCGGCCGCCGCCGGACCGCTGAACCTCAACACCGCCACCCTGGCGCAGCTCGACGCGCTGCCCGGGGTCGGGCCGGTGCTCGCCCAGCGCATCCTCGACCACCGGGACCAGCACGGCGGGTTCAAGGCGGTCGGTGACCTCCGCCAGGTCGACGGGATCGGCGACGCACGGTACGAGCAGCTCAAAGACCTGGTGACGGTGTGAGCGGCGGCGTAACTGACCCGTGCGCCCGTGGTGGCGGGCTGTCCGGCGGCCGGCCCTTCCGGGGCTAACGAAATGGACGACCGATCATTAAATTGCTTCAGTGGATAGCGATGCAATGGCGAAGAGCAACCCGCCGGCGAGTCCAAGGGGCAACAGAATGAGACCGATCCATAAGACCCAGGGGCCCCACTGAGAGTTCCTTCTCGACAGGAAGATAGATGCGGCCCCGAACAGGAACAGGGCTAGGCTGATCGCGCCGAATCCCTCGGCCCATGCGTTCAGTCGAGTCATGGCCTCGCCGTTGGCTGTCCTGGTTACTTTGACGACGCTGCCTGCGGCAACAACCTGATGAGTCTGTTCCCACGCCGTCGTCGGTGGTGATCCGGCATCCGTCGGGACGAATCGCCCCTCGCACTTGTACGAATGGTTGCGTGTTGTGTGATCCCTGGCGCACGACGTGATGGTCAATTTGCCGGGCTGTCCTTCGATTCCGGCGCCGACCTTGAAATCCCCCCACACTCCGGAGGCGAGGAAGATCACCCCGCCCAGGGTGAGCAGTAGGAGCGGGATCCGCCACAGATCCGAGAGACGCCCTTTCCAGAGCCTCGACGGATAACTGGTGGAGGTGGGTGATCCCGTATCTGCCGACCGTCGGGATGCCTCCCGTACCCAGGACAGGTCAAAAAGTACGCTTGACCACATCCCCTTGGCAGAAGTGTCGCGAACACCCAATCTCTCGTCGGCGGACCGTCGGTCGTCGGCGCCCCTGGCGTGACGCCCGGTCCGTTCAGCCGCAGCCGGACCGGAGGAGGGCGCGGGTTCTGGATCAGGTGACGGACTCCGTGCCGTTGAAGGAGTCGAATTCAACGGCTGGTCTAGTGACCCTCGGTCGCTGGCGTCCGTGGCATCACGCGGGGCTTGTTCACGCACCAGCCCGACTGTAAACGATCATGTCTTCCGGGGCAGGCGACGGACTCCCTGCTGAGGGTTGCATCGCCTCAGCCAGCACGCGGAGGATTACCGCTTCCTCCCGGTACGGCCGTAGCAGATTTAAGCATGATCAGGGGGTTGTCCACAGGCGGGTCGGCTGTCCACAGGCGAGGGACGGTCGGCGGCGCGGCCGGTCGACCCCGCCTACCGTCCGGCTGGTGTCCGATGACGACGAGACGAGGGCGCCGGAGCGACTGACCCGGCTCCTCGGTGGTGCGGCGGCTCGTCCCGCCCTGCCGGTGGGGGTCGGTGTTGCCGCACTGGGCGACGCCCCGGTGGCGGAGCCGCCAGCGAGTGAGTCGGGCAGCCGGACGGCGCCGCTGGACCTGCGGCTTGCCGGCGTTGCGGTGGCGGCCTGGCTCTCCGCCCTTGCCGTGCTCTACCTGTCAATCCGGAGCGGGGTGTTGATCGCGTCGGTGGCGGGGGCCGCCGCGCTGGCGCTGGCCGCACACCTCAGTCACGGTGCTCGCCGCTCGGTCGTGGTGCGGTTCGGCTGGATCGCCGTCGCCGTCCTGCTCGGCGTGGTCTGCGGCAGCGCGGCGACCGCAGCCCGGCTGGCCGTACGGGACGCGGCGCCACTGGCCGAGGTGGTCCGGTCCGGCGCCTCGGTCACCGCCCGGCTGGTTGTCCGTGACGACCCTCGGCAGGTGTCCGGGGCACCCGGTCGGCCAGCGATGCTGCTGTTCTCCGCCAAGCTGTCCTGGCTGAGCGAGCCGGGCACGCGGCGGATCGAGACACCGGCCAGGATCCTGGTGCTGGCCAGCGGTCCGGGCTGGCAGGATCTGTTGCCTGGGCAGCGACTTAGCGCCACCGGCCGGTTGGCGGCACCTCGGGGCGGTGACCTGACCGCCGCCGTCCTGTCGGTCAACAGCGCGCCGGTCCGATTGGGTGAGCCCCCGTGGGTGCAGCGGGCTGCCGGATCGCTTCGCTCCGGGTTGCAACGCGCCTGCCTGCCGTTGGCCGACGAGCCGGGTGGGCTGTTGCCGGGATTGGTGGTGGGCGACACGAGCCGACTGCTTGCGGCCGTCGAGGAGGACTTCAAAGCAACTGGAATGACACATTTGACGGCAGTTTCTGGCTCCAACGTGGCAATTGTCGTAGGTGCGGTGCTGTTGCTGGCCCGGTGGGCGCGGGCTGGCCCGTGGCTCGCTGCCGGGCTCTGCGGGGTGGCGCTGGTCGGCTTCGTCATCCTGGTTCGCCCGTCACCGAGCGTCGTACGGGCCGCGACGATGGGGGCGATCGGGCTCGCCGCGCTGGCCGCCGGTCGTCCACGAGCCGCGCTGCCCGCGTTGGCCGCTGCCGTCACCGTGCTGGTGCTGGCTGACCCGGAGTTGGCCGGCGACGCCGGGTTCGCGCTCTCCGTGCTGGCCACCGGCGGTCTGCTGCTGCTCGCACCCCGCTGGCGGGACGGGCTGCGGCGGCGGGGCGTCCCGCCCGGTCTGGCGGAGGCGTTGGCCGTTCCGGCGGCCGCACAACTGGCCTGCGGGCCGGTCGTCGCCGGCATCTCCGGCACGGTCAGCCTGGTGGCGGTGCCGGCCAACCTGCTGGCGGTGCCGGCCATCGCGCCAGCGACCGTGCTGGGCGTCCTGGCGGCCGCGGTGTCGCCGATCTGGCCGGCTGGTGCCGAGTTCGTCGCCTGGTTGGCGAGTTGGCCGGCCTGGTGGTTGGTGGTCATCGCCCGTCATGGCGCCCGACTGCCGGGTGGGACGCTGCCCTGGCCAGGTGGGGTGCCGGGTGCCCTGCTGCTGACCGTGTTGACCGTCGCATTGCTGGTCGCGGTGCGCCGGCCACTCGTACGGCGACTGGTGGCGGTGATCGGCGTCGCCGTGGTGCTGGGTGCCCTCCCGGTGCGGTTGGTGGCCGCCGGCTGGCCGCCAGCGGGTTGGGTGGTGGTGGTCTGCGCGGTGGGCCAGGGCGATGCCGTGGTGTTACCGGCCGGCCCCGGACGTGCCGTGGTGGTGGACGCCGGGCCGGAGCCAGGGGCGGTGGACGGTTGCCTGCGTCGGCTCGGCGTACGGGAGGTGCCGCTGCTGGTGATCAGCCACTTTCATGCCGACCATATGGGCGGGGTGGCCGGGGTGTTCCAGGGTCGACGGGTGGACGCCGTGTTGATGCCCTCGTCAACCGATCCGGATAGCGGCGGGGATGTGGTCAGAGCTGCGGCGGCCGACGGGCGGGCCTCGATGCTGACCACCGTGGCCGGTGCACGCCATCCGATTGGTGGGGTCGAACTGCTGGTGCTCGGCCCGCCGTACCCGCTGGCCGGTACGAGATCCGACCCGAACAACAACTCGCTGGTGCTGAGCGCCACGGTGGCTGGGGTGCGGATCCTGCTGCCTGGCGACGCGGAGACCGAGGAACAGCACGCGATATTGGCGCGGGCGGCGCCCGGCCAGTTGCGGGCGGACGTGTTGAAGGTCGCCCATCACGGTTCGGCGTATCAGGACCTGGGCTTCCTTGACGCGGTACGGCCGGCAGTCGCTCTCGTGCCGGTGGGCAGCGGCAACACGTACGGGCACCCGAACCTGGGGCTGCTCGCCCGGCTGAGTAGGGGAGGCGCCCGAGTGCTACGCACCGACACAGACGGCGACCTCGCGGCAATCCGGACTGATGACGGCCTGGCCGTGGTCCGGCGAGGCGTGCCAGTGGGCCGATAATGCGCCGGAGAGCTTTGATCGACACCGTATCGCCGATGTTGGGGCATCAGCTGCCTTGGGCTCAAGTGGTTGTTGCAACGGGGTGGATTCTCGTCAGGATGAGGGGTCATGCCGGGGCAGAGGTTGTCGTC
>NZ_JBNCKP010000033.1:0-54941 GCF_049841575.1 Micromonospora sp. DT201
CGAAAAACCCTCGACTGGCATAATCCGGCCGAAGTACTCCACAAACACCTGGTTGCAACCGCCGCTTGAAACCGCCGGCTCCTGATACCGCGATATCGGCGATCTCGTGTGGATCAAGGGCGGGGCTTCGTGAAGGCGGCCGGCCGGGGGCGTCGACCAGCCCGCAGCAAGCATGCACCGCAGGTGAATTGCGGATTGAGTGGCGAATTGAGATAGATGTCGGGATTTGCACTGTGTGCGCGCTGCGCCGACCAAGCAGTGAATGAGCAGGCACGATCCCGCCGTGGGCCGTGCGAATATGGGCGGCGTGACCGCCGCCAGCCTCGCCCCTATTCTGCTCGTCCTCGGTGACGAGGAGCTGCTCGCCACGCGCGCGGTCACCGAAGCTGTCGCGAAGGTCCGCAGCATCGACGCCGAGGTGGACGTTCGCGAATACCAGGCCAGTGCGCTCGCCGTCGGCGAGATCGCCGAGATGCTCAGCCCCTCGCTGTTCGGCGGGCGGCGGCTGCTCATCCTGCGCTCCGGCCAGGACGCCCGCAAAGACCTGGTCGCCGCGCTGCTGGCGTACGCGAAGAACCCCGACCCGGACGTTCAACTACTGGTGCTGCACCTGGGTGCCGCCAAGGGAAAGGCGTTCGCCGACGGCCTGCGGGCGGCCGGCGCGACGGTGGTCCCGGCGGCAAAGCTCAAGGGGCATCGCGAGCGGGTGGCCTTCGTTCGTGACGAGATCCGTCGAGCCGGCGGGAAGTGCACCGACGACGCCGCCGAGGCGCTCATCGCGGCGGTCGGCAACGACCTGCGCGAGCTGGCCGCCGCCTGCTCCCAACTGATCGCCGACACCGACGGGCGGATCAGTGCCGACACGGTTGCCCGCTACTACCGGGGGCGGGTCGAGGTGACCGGCTTCACCGTGGCGGACGCCACCATGGTCGGTGACGTGCCGGCGGCTCTGGAGGCGCTGCGCTGGGCCCTGCACGTCGGGGTCGACCCGGTGCCCATCGCCGACGCCCTTGCCGACGGGGTGCGCACGGTGGCCCGGGTGGCGTCGGCCGGACGGGGCAGCCCGTACCAACTCGCCAGCAGCCTCGGGATGCCTGCGTGGAAGATCGAGCGGGCGCAGCGGCAGGGGCGAGGCTGGACGCCGGAGGGCCTGGTCCGGGCCATGCAGGTCGCCGCCGAGTGCAACGCGGCCGTCAAGGGCGGCTCCGACGACCGGGCGTACGCCTTGGAGCGCGCGGTCTTCTCGGTCGCGGCGGCCCGGCAGGGCAGCACCAGGTGACGAGGGCGAACCGCCCAGCGTGGGCCACCATCGGTGTCGACGAGGAGCGGTACCGGCCGCTCTACGCCCGACTCCTCGGCCTGCGGTTCGTCAACCCCGGTGGTGTGCTGTGCTTCCTCTTCTTCGAGGGCACCATCGCTCTGGCGGTGCTGCTCGCCCTCGCCGAATTGGTCACCTGGTGGGCGGTGCTGGTGCTGCCCGTCGTGGTGGCGGCGATGGTCAAGGTCAACGACATGGTGGCCGCGATCGTGGTCCGTTCCGCCGCGCTCGTGCCGGAGCAGGAACGGGACCGTTTCCGTCGGCAGATGGAACCGGTGGTCGGTCGAGCCCGGGTCGAGTGGATCTCGCACAGCGTCACCGGCGTCGTGATCACCGCCGATCCGGTGCCACCCACCCGCCGCGCCGACCCGTCGGACTGAGCGCCGACCCGTCGGACTGCGCGCAGGACCTGCGGGCGTGCGGCCGGGCCGTAGACACACGGAAGCCCCGGGCCGAGGCCCGGGGCTTTCCGAATCAGTCTGACGGTGAAATCGTCAGGCGGAGAGCGCTACCACGCGCTTCGCGATCGCGGACTTGCGGTTCGCGGCCTGGTTGGAGTGGATCACGCCCTTGCTGACGGCCTTGTCCAGCTTGCGAGAGGCGTCCAGCATGAGCGCGGTGGCCTTCTCGACGTCACCGGCCTCGGCAGCCTCGTTGAACTTCCGGACGGCGGTCTTCAGCGACGACTTGACCGACTTGTTGCGCAACCGGGCCTTCTCGTTCTGCCGGTTGCGCTTGATCTGGGACTTGATGTTCGCCACGCGACAGCCTCGTCTTGATAGCTCGGGTTGGTCAGCTTATGCGCGTGATGACGAACATGCGTCATCGCTGCGCGAAGAGCCAGGTTACCAGGTCGCCCGGGACGAGCCAAAACGGCTCGGCCTTCGCGAGGACGGACCCGGCCCGTCGGAGACCAGAATACGCTCCCGGCCGTTGCCGCCGGTCACCGCCAGCCCTGGCGGCGAGCCAGCCAGTCGAGCGTCTGCTCACCGCTCCACCGCTGGTGGGCGGGCAGGTGTGGCGAGGTCGTCGGCGGTGCCGCCGCAGCGCCGGTGAGGTAGTAACCGGCCAACGCGGCCAGGGTCGCGTCCAGCGCGTCCGGAGGTGCTCCCACGGTCGCCGGGTGCGCGGCGAAGAGCCGGTCCGCGTCCAACCCGCTGGCGTACGCGGTGAGCAGCAGGCCGGCCAGGTCGAACCAGGCCGGCCCGGAGCAGACCCAGGTCCAGTCGCAGAACCAGGCTCGGCCGTCCGCGTCGATGAGCACGTTGTCGACCCGCAGGTCACCGTGGATCAGGCCGGTCGACCCGGCGGCGTACTGGGGGAGGCGCGACTCCAGCGCCACCAGCTCGGGCAGCCGACCCCGTGCCGGTGGCGGTAACGGTGGGGTCGGCTCGCGACCTGCGGCGACCTCCTCCCACCAGAGGATGTCCGAGCGGGCCAGATTGGCCAGGTGCGGCAGGCCGAGCGCAGTCAACTCCGCAGGCGGGTCGGCCAGGGCGGCGGCGACCTCCGCGTACCCGGCGAGGGTGGCGTCCAACTCGCCGCGCACCCAGGGCAGGCGCGGGGTATGGCCGTCGACGGCGTCGGTGCAGAGCACGAACCAGCCAGCTTCGTACAGGGTCCACCGGGGGCGGGGCGCCGGCAGGGCCGCCGGCAGCCGGTCCAGGATCGCGGCCTCTCGGGCGTACCAGTCGACCAGATGCGGTTGCTCGGTGGCGGGCGCCGCCTTGATGAAGGCCCGACCACCGTCAGCCGTCTGGAGCACGGCGGCGAACCCCCGGGTGAACCCCGCGCCCGCGACCCGGGCGCTGACCACCGGCGCGCCGAGCCGTTCGGCGACCGCGGCCCGCAGCGCCGCCGGCAACGCCGGCCACGACGGGCGCAGCGCGCTCGCGTGGTACGGCACCGGCGGCAGCGTGGGACGGGACACCCCACCATGCTGCCCCGGGGTACGTGCGCGACGCACGGCGACACTGCCAGACTGCCAACCCATGAGGACCGAGGACTTCTGGCAGCTGATCGACCAGGCTCGGGCCGGCGGGGGCGGTGAGCCCGGCCCGGTCGCCGCGCGGGCCGTCGAGCTGCTCGCCGAGCGCGACCCGGAGGACATCATCGGGTACGCCCGGCATCAGACGCGGGTGCTTGCCGCCTCGCACAAGGCGGATCTGTGGGGTGCGGCGTACCTGATCAACGGCGGCGCCTCGGCCGACGGCTTCGAGCACTTCCGGGGCTGGCTGATGACCCAGGGGCGGGCGGTCTTCGCCGGCGCGGTCGCCGAACCGGACTCGCTGGCCGAGTTGCCCCAGGTCCGGGCGGCCTCGCTCAGCGGCGAGGAGTTCTCCGCCGAGCAGATGCTGTCGGTGCCCTGGGACGCTTACCGCAAGGCCACCGCGACCGAACTGCCGGCGGACCGCGACCCGGTGCGCACGCCGGACCTCAACGACTTCTGGGACTTCGACGACGAGGAGGAGGCGCGTCGTCGGCTGCCCCGACTGGCCGCGCTCTTCGTCGAGCCGCCGATGGAGTGAGGGTCCCGGCCCGATCCGTCGCCCGCGCAGCGGCCGCACCCCGGCGGCGTGGGAACATAGAGGGGGTCGGCGGCGCGCCGGCCTGTTCACGTCAGCCGACCAGAACGGACCGCTGTGCCACCGAAGCTCGATCCCGGCGCGAATGCTCCCGGTTCCACCGACCCCGGTCGCATCCGGAACTTCGGCATCATCGCCCACATCGACCACGGAAAGTCGACCCTGGCCGACCGGATGCTGCAGCTCACCGGCGTGGTCGACCCCCGGCAGATGCGCGCCCAGTACCTGGACCGGATGGACATCGAGCGCGAGCGCGGCATCACCATCAAGAGCCAGGCCGTCCGCATGCCGTGGACCATCCGTGAGGGTGAGCGGGCCGGCGAGCACGCGGTGCTCAACATGATCGACACCCCTGGGCACGTCGACTTCACCTACGAGGTGTCCCGGTCGCTGGCCGCCTGTGAGGGGGCCGTGCTGCTGGTCGACGCCGCGCAGGGCATCGAGGCGCAGACCCTGGCCAACCTCTACCTGGCCCTCGAGAACGACCTGCGCATCATCCCGGTGCTTAACAAGATCGATCTGCCGGCCGCCCAGCCGGAGAAGTACGCCGAGGAGTTGGCCCACCTGATCGGCGGCGACCCCGCCGACTGCATCCGGGTCTCCGGTAAGACCGGCGAAGGCGTACCGCACCTGCTCGACGAGATCGTCCGGCAGTTCATCCCCCCGGTCGGTGACGCCGAGGCGCCCGCCCGGGCGATGATCTTCGATTCGGTGTACGACGTCTACCGCGGAGTCGTCACGTACGTCCGGGTCATCGACGGCCGGATCAGCGCCCGCGACCGGATCAAGATGATGTCCACCGGGGCCGTGCACGAGCTGCTGGAGATCGGTGTCATCTCACCCGAGATGGTCAAGGCCGAGGCGCTCGGCGTCGGCGAGGTCGGCTACCTGATCACCGGTGTGAAGGACGTCCGGCAATCTCGGGTCGGTGACACGGTCACCATCAACAGCCGGCCGGCGGCCGAGGCGCTGGGTGGCTACAAGGACCCGAAGCCGATGGTCTACTCCGGCCTCTACCCGATCGACGGGTCCGACTACCCCAACCTGCGCGAGGCACTCGACAAGCTCAAGCTCAACGACGCCGCACTGGACTACGAGCCGGAGACCTCCGGCGCGCTCGGCTTCGGTTTCCGCTGCGGCTTCCTCGGCCTGCTCCACCTGGAGATCATCCGGGAGCGGCTGGAGCGCGAGTACAACCTCGACCTGATCTCCACCGCGCCGAACGTCGTCTACCGGGCGATCACCGACGACGGCGAGGAGATCGTCGTGACCAACCCGAGCGAGTACCCCACCGGCAAGATCGCCGAGGTGTACGAGCCGGTCGTCCGGGCCACCGTGCTGACGCCCAACGACTACGTGGGCGCGGTGATGGAGCTCTGCCAGGGCCGACGCGGCACCCTGCTGGGCATGGACTACCTGTCCGCCGACCGGGTGGAGTTGCGCTACACGCTGCCCCTCGCGGAGATCATCTACGACTTCTTCGACCAGTTGAAGAGCCGTACCAAGGGCTACGCCTCACTCGACTACGAGCCCTCCGGCGAGCAGGCGTCCGACCTGGTGAAGGTGGACATCCTGCTGCACGGCGAGCCGGTGGACGCGTTCAGCGCCATCGTGCACAAGGACAAGGCGTACAACTACGGCGTCACCATCGCCGCGAAGCTGCGTACCCTGATCCCGCGCCAGCAGTTCGAGGTGCCGATCCAGGCGGCCATCGGCAGCCGGGTCATCGCCCGAGAGACCATTCGGGCGATCCGCAAGGACGTGCTCGCCAAGTGCTACGGCGGTGACATCAGCCGTAAGCGCAAGCTGCTGGAGAAGCAGAAGGAGGGCAAGAAGCGGATGAAGATGGTGGGCCGGGTCGAGGTGCCGCAGGAAGCCTTCATCGCCGCCCTCTCCTCTGACTCTGGCGACGGCAAGGCCGCCGGGAAGAAGTAGACCCCTACGCCGAACCGGGCCACCCCCTCCGTACGTGCGATCGGGTGTCTGTCCGGTCTCGCCCTCCGAGCGACCGAGATCTGCGCGTTTTTCGGGGAAAGTGCAGCCTGGCGACGTGTCCAGGCTGCACTTTCCCCGAAAGTGTGCGGATCTAGCGTGTCGCGCCTCAGGGTTCAAGATCGAGCGTCCGCTCAGACCGGAATGCTCGGACGGGCAGCCCTAAGGCGGGTGCCCGCCGCTGCGTCGGCCGGTCTGTCTTTGCCGGGCTGTCTTGGCCGGTCTGCGTTGGCCGGGCTGTCTTTGCCGGCTTGTCGCGGCCTCTTGTCTCGGCCGGCCTGTCTTTGCCGGGCTGCCGCGGTCGGTCTGTCTTTGCCGTCCTGTCGCGGCCTCTTGTCTTGGTCGGTATGCCTCGGCCGGCCTGTCGCGGCCTCTTGTCTGGGTCGGCCTGTCTTTGCCGGCCTGCCTCGGTCGGTCTATCTGCCCGTCGTGGGCGTCGGCTGGTTGCTGACAGCGGTGGCGTGACCGCCGGGTGCGGGAATTTTTCTGGCGATGTTGTGGGCTGATCGCGCCGACAAGATGGGCTCCCACCTGTGTGGACGCACTCCCGTGCCAACCGACGCACCCCTTAGGTATTGACATCTGGCGTTGTCGTTCGAGGTGAGTCGGTTTGGGTTTTCGGTGGGGCGGGCACTTAGCGGTCACGACAGGAAGCACACACATCGTGTGTCAGACATTCTTTGAAGGAGGGTGGCCGTGGAGCTCACCGTGTGGGGCATCATCACTGCGATCGTTGTTGGTCTCATCGTCGGCGCGCTCGGCCGCCTGGTCGTTCCGGGCCGGCAGAACATGCCGATCTGGCTGCACATGCTCATCGGTATTGGCGCGGCTCTGCTGGGCACCGTGCTGGCGCGGGCCATTGGCATCGCTACCGAGACGAGCGGCATCGACTGGGGCGAGCTGCTGGTGCAGGTTGTCGTTGCGGCCATCGCGGTCGCGCTGGTGGCCGGTGTGGGCCGCCGCCGCAGCGTCACCCGATAACACCAAGCACTATCGCAACACTCCGGATGGGCGTCCGACCGACAGGTCGGGCGCCCATCGGCGTTCATTCCGGCCGGGGCCGAACGTCGTGCCCTGTCGGGCGCCCCGGCGTGCCGAATCGCAGTGATCCGCTCCATTTCGCCGATGTGGGGGTGTCTCCGCGGGCTGATGCCGCAATGTCGGCGACCTGGTGTTGATCTTCGGGTCGGGGTCCTGAGTGGTCATACGGGCAGGGTCTCGTCGGGCCTTTCCGGCGCACCCCGGCGTGATCCACTCCATTTCGCCGATGTGGGGGTGTCTCCGCGGGCTGATGCCGCAATATCGGCGACCTGGTGTTGATCATGCGGTCTGAGTGGCCCGGTGGCCCCGGTGGCCCCGGTGGTCCCGGTGGTCCCGGTGGCCCGTGGTCCCGGTGGCCCGTGGTCCCGGTGGCCCGTGGCCCGTGGCCTGTGGCCTGTGGCCCGTGGCGCGGGTGGGTGGGTGGGCGGTGGAACGGGTCTTGTCGGCCAAGTCGTGATCGTTTGGTGGCCTGAGTCGGTTTGGGTTTTCGGTGGGGCGGGCACTTAGCGGTCACGACAGGAAGCACACACATCGTGTGTCAGACATTCTTTGAAGGAGGGTGGCCGTGGAGCTCACCGTGTGGGGCATCATCACTGCGATCGTTGTTGGTCTCATCGTCGGCGCGCTCGGCCGCCTGGTCGTTCCGGGCCGGCAGAACATGCCGATCTGGCTGCACATGCTCATCGGTATTGGCGCGGCTTTGCTGGGCACTGTGCTGGCGCGGGCCATTGGCATCGCTACCGAGACGAGCGGCATCGACTGGGGCGAGCTGCTGGTGCAGGTTGTCGTTGCGGCCATCGCGGTCGCGCTGGTGGCCGGTGTGGGCCGCCGCCGCGTCACCCGATAACGACCTGGCATCACCTGGCGAGGCAGCACGACTGCCAAGACGACCCGACTGGAAGAGCGCTCGGCCCCTGGCCGGGCGCTCTTTCGTGCGCTAGTCGCCCGCCTTCGGCCGGATGTGACAGCGCCGTTCGTCGGGCCTCTGCGGTACGGTCGCCACGCTTCGGCCGGTGCCAACCACTGTCGTAAAGGATTTCTCCGTACTAAGGTGCGGCGGAGAAGGTTAGTTCCAGGCGGTGCGAGGGGAGAAGTGGCGTGAACAGGTGGAAGCGGCTGGCCCCGGTCACCGCCATGGTGGCCTCGGCCGCGATGGTGCTGACCGGTTGTGGGGGTTCCGGTGAGGACGCGGCCGACGACAGCAAGCTCACGGTCTGGATGATGGGCGAGGGCGGCGACGCGCAGAACGCGTTCCTCGACGGGGTCGAGGCCGAGTTCCGCCAGAAGCACCCCGACACCGACGTGGTGGTGCAGTACATTCCCTGGCTCGAGGCGCCCAAGAAGTTCCAGGCCGCGCTCGCCGGAGGCGAAGGGCCGGACGTCACCGAGTTGGGCAACACCGAGACTCAGGGCTGGGCTGCCCAGGAGGCGCTCGCCGACGTGAGTGGTCGGATGGGCGGCTGGGCCGACGGCAAGGACCTGCTGCCCGACCTGGTGCGCAACGCGCAGCTCGACGGCAAGCAGTACGGCGTGCCGTGGTACGCGGGCGTCCGGGCGATCTACTACCGCACGGACTGGTTCGCCGAGGCGGGCGTTCAGCCGCCGAAGACCTGGGACGACCTGGTCACGGTGGCCAAGGCCGTGCAGGCGAAGAAGAAGGGCACCTACGGCATCGCCCTGCCCGGCAACTCCGAGCTGCCTTTCTACTCCTTCCTCTGGGGTGCCGGCGGCGAGATCGCCAGCAACCAGGGCGGCACCTGGAAGTCCGGCTACACCACGCCCGAGGCGCAGCGGGCCGTCAAGTTCTGGACCGACCTGGTGACCGTGCACAAGGTGGCCCCGCCGGCAGCGGCAGGGTGGAACGAGATCGACGCGCGCACCCAGTTCGCCACCGGCAAGGCGGCGATGGCGTTCGCCGGCAGTTGGCAGCAGGCCGCCATCAAGAAGGACAACCCCGAGATCGAGAAGGTCTGGGGTACGTTCCCGATTCCCGGCCCGGACGGCAAGGCGGCACCCGGTTTCGCGGGCGGCTCGGACGTGGCGATCTGGAAGGACAGTGAGCGGCAGGACCTGGCCTGGGATTACCTGACCGTGCTGCTGAACAAGAAGAACGCGCAGAGCTTCGCGAGCAGCCTCGGCTTCTTCCCGGTCTACCAGGATCTGGTCGCTAGTGACACGTACGCCAACGACAAGGTGATGGCGGCGTTCGCCACCACCATGCAGAACACCAAGCTCACGCCGCTCACCCCGAAGTGGGTGGAGGTCAGCCGGACCAAGACGGTGACCCAGGCGATGAACAGCTCGGTCATGAAGGGTCAGAAGACGGTCGAGAAGGCTACCGCCGACGCGGCCGGTGAGATGGAAGGCATTTTGAACAGCAAGTGAGCTCACAGACAAAAAACCCGGAGACGGCCGCCGCGCGGGAGACCCCCGCGCGGCGGCGTCGCCGGGTGGACCGCCTGCCCTACCTGCTGCTCCTGCCCGCACTGGTGATCATTGGGGTGCTGCTGCTCTGGCCGCTCGGCCAGGTGGTGGTCATGTCCTTCTACCGGCTGAACAACGTCCGGCAACTGCGCGGCGACCGGGAGTGGCCGTGGGTGGGGTTGGGCAACTACGCCGACATCCTCTCCGACCCGTTCTTCCTGACGGTGTTGCGCAACACGGTTCTGTTCGCTGCGGCCAACGTGCTGCTCACGATGGTCCTCGGCACTCTGGTCGGGCTGCTGCTCAACCGGCTCGGCCGCAAGATGGCGACCTTCGTGGCCAGTTGCGTGATGCTCGCCTGGGCCACGCCGGCGCTGACCGGCACCATCGTCTGGAAGTGGATCTTCGACGACACGAGCGGCCTCGTCACCTGGTTGTTCAACGCGCTGCCGGACGGGCTCTCCAATGGACTGTTCGGTCGTAGCGACTGGACCGGCTACGGCTGGTTCAACTCGCCACTGCTCTTCTTCTCCATCCTCACCCTGGTGGTGGTCTGGCATTCGTTCCCGTTCATCGCGGTGAGCGTGCTCGCGGGTCTCAAGAGCGTGCCGAGCGAGCTGCACGAGGCGGCCCGGGTGGACGGCGCCAGCCCGTGGCGGGTCTTCTGGAAGATCACCTTCCCGTTGCTGCGCCCGGTCTTCGGGATCCTGATCGTGCTCTCCACCATCTGGGACTTCAAGGTCTTCACCCAGCAGTTCGTGTTGGCCGGCGGCACCCAGGACCGGCCGACGTTCATGCTCGCCATCTACTCGTACGCCGAAGCTTTCTCTCCGCCGCCGAAGTACGGACTCGGCGCGGCCATCGCGGTGATCCTCACGCTGATCCTGCTCGTGGTGACCGGCTTCTACGTACGGATGGTGCTCAGGCAGGAGGACGAGTCGTGAAGAAGGTCGCCCTCAACGCCGCCGGGCTGCTGGTCGCGCTCTTCGCGGCGTTCCCGGTCTACTGGATGATCTCCACCTCGTTGAAGCCGAGCAACGAGATCTTCTCGGCCACCCCGCAGCCGGTGCCGACCCACCCGACGCTGGCGCACTACCGGGAGATCCTGACCGGCAACCTGATCCCCGGCGTGAGCTTCTTCGACTTCTTCCTCAACAGCGCGCTTGTCGCGGTCTCCACGGTGGTGCTCAGCGGCCTGGTCGCGCTGCTCGCCGCGACCGCGGTGGCCCGGTTCCGCTTCCGGCTGCGGACCAGTTTCCTGATCATGCTGCTGGTGGTGCAGATGATCCCGCTGGAGGCGCTGGTCATCCCGCTGTTCCTGATGATCCAGCGGCTGGGGCTCTACAACACCCTGCCCAGCCTGATCCTCACGTACCTCGGCTTCTCGCTGCCGTTCGCGGTCTGGATGCTGCGCGGTTTCGTCGCCGCGGTGCCCAAGGAGCTGGAGGAGGCGGCTGCCATCGACGGCGCCAGCCGGGCCCAGACCTTCCGTCGGGTCCTCTTTCCTCTGGTCGCGCCCGGCCTGGTGGCAACCAGCATCTTCTCCTTCATCACCGCGTGGAACGAGCTGATCTTCGCGTTGACGTTCATCAACGATCAGGGGAGTTACACGCTGCCGGTGGCGATGACCTTCTTCTTCGGCCGGGACGACACGAACTGGGGGCCGGTGATGGCTGCGTCCACACTGTTCACCCTGCCGGTCATCATCTTCTTCCTGCTGGTGCAGCGCCGGATGGTCTCCGGTCTGGTGGCTGGCGCCGTCAAGGGCTGACCCGGGGCGTTCGCGGATACGGGCGGACACCGCGCCGCCGCTAGGCTGGCCGTCATGACGGGCAGGGTGGCAGCGGTGAACCTCGGCGTGGTGACCGAGGCGGAGTGGGCCGGCGACGTGAGCGGTCGCAGCGGCATCGACAAGCGGCCGGTGGATGGGCCGGTGCTTGTCCGCTTCGAGGGGGTGGTCGGTGACTTCATCGGCGAGCGGGCCCATCACGGCGGCTCCGACCAGGCGGTCTACGCCTACGCGGAGGAGGACGCCGGTTGGTGGGCGGCCGAGCTGGGCCGCGCCGTAGGGCCCGGTGCCTTCGGTGAGAACCTGACCACGTACGCGGTCGACGTGACCGGCGCGGTGATCGGCGAGCAGTGGCAGATCGGCACCGCCCTGCTCCAGGTCACCAAGCCGCGTACGCCCTGCACCACCTTCGCCGGCTTCTGGGGCATACCGGATCTGATCAAGCGGTTCACCGCCCGGGCGCTGCCCGGCGCCTACCTGCGGGTGTTGCGGGAAGGTGAGATGGGCCCAGGCGACCCGGTCGAGGTGGTGGAGCGTCCCGCGCATGGCGTGACCATCGGCGAGGTGTTCCGGGCGACTAGCCTGGAGCCGGAGTTGCTGCCCCGGCTGCTGGAGGCATCCGACCTGCCGGAGTCGATCCGGGAGAAGGTCCAGCGCCGGCTGGGGCGTTGACGACCGCCGAGTGGGCGCGCCGGCGGGGTCGGCCTGCGCCGGGTCACCGCCGCGGCGTTCACTGCACCAGGACGTCCTCGATGTGGGCGGTGGTGCCGCCCCAGGCGGCCAGCGTGAGCTTCCCGCAACCGGCGCTCTCCGTCTCGGCGAACTGGCCGGCCGGGACGCCGTCCACACGCACCGAGTAGGTCGAGCCCCGGGCCGAGACCACGATGTGGCGCGTCTGGTGCAGGTCGGCGACCGGATATGAACCGCCGCCGACCCCGCCGACACCCGGTGTCGGCAGGGACGAGAACTTGGCGATGAAGGAGCCGTCGGAGTCCAGGTAGAGGATGATCGCGTCGCCGGTCGCCTGGTCGTTGTCGAGACCGCCGCGGGGAAGCACGGCCAGCCCGTAGTAGTCGACAGTGCCTGCGCCGAGCCGGACGTCGAACTCGACCGTGCCGTCGCACATCATGTGGTCCTTAAGGTAGGCGCCCCACTGGCTCTCGATGCTGTCCGGTGTGTCGATCCGTAGCGCTGTTCCCTCGGCGACCAGGGTGAATGGCCCGTGTGTTCCGCCGAAGCGCTGGAAGCTGTTCGCGGCGACATACGGAGACCGCGGCGGCTTGTTCTTGCCGCTGGTTCCCTGCGGGCCGGCACTCGATCTCGTGGCGGTGGCGCCCGGAGCCGCCTTCGGGCTGGTCGGCTTTCGGACCGACGCGGTCGGCGTGGATGTGGCGACCGTGGAGGGCGGCGCCCCCACGGTGGGGATCTGCGCCGGCACGGTCGTGGGCTGGGCCCCGGGAGGTGAGGACTGCCCGTCCGGCAGGCGGTCCTCCAGGAACGTGAAGACCGACGCTGCCACGAGGAGCAGCGCGAAGATGCCGATCACCCAGCGCCCGGTCATCTTCTGTGGTGGTTTGATCCAGTTCCCGACGACGCCGATGGCCACTCCGAGGAGAAGCAACGTCAGGGCGATGCCGTCCTTCATGCGGCAGAGGGTACGGCCTGCCTGCCGCTGCGCCCTCCAACTGTCGGTTAGCCGAACATCTACCCGCCGCGCACCGCTGGCCGGTCGCCGGGTACAGAAAAAGGGGCCCCTGCCATGCCGAGGGCGGTGACAGGGGCCCCTTCTGGTAAATCAGCGCAGCCAGGGGATGTTGCGGTCGAGCAGACCGCGCTCCTTGAGCTCCTTGCGCAGCGGGATCTCGTCGTCGACGTACCCGTCCCAGTTGATGCCCCAGTAGTTGGCGGTGTGGGTGCCCTCACCGATCAGCTGGCGCTGCACGGGGGTGCGGTTGCGGTACCACTCGCCGTTCACGTCGGGGTGCAGCTCGTCCAGCGGACGGATCCACCGGTAGGTGTAGCCGACGAAGAGCATCTTGCGGGTGATGGTCGACAGGTTCGTCGAGCGCGAGTGCCACTGCCGGCGGTCGAAGATGAACGCGTCGCCCGGGTTGGCGGTGATCTCCACCGTGCCCTCCGGGTCGGGGTTCTGGACGGTGAGGTCCGCCGGCCGGGGCAGCGAGTTCTTGAGGTGGCTGCCCGGGATGACCTTGGTGGCGCCGCGGCCGGTCTCGGAGAGATCCGACAGCACGTACGCGACCTTCAGCGAGAACATCGGCCGGGGCAGGTTCGGGTCCATCGTCTCCGGGTCGGAGTTCTGCCGGTACCCGTCCTGGTGCCAACCCCAGTACGGCTTCTCCGGCTCGGCGGCCGGCGGGGTGACGTCCAGGTGGTTGTGGTGGGTGTAGATGTTCCAGCCGGCCAGCCCCCACATGTACGGGAAGGCGATCGGGTGGGTGAGCAGCTCCCCGAAGAGCTCGTCGCGCTCCAGGAAGCCCAGCAGGTGCAGGGTGCCGTCCTTCTTGGTGGTGCCCTTTGCCTGCTCCTCCGCGTAGACGCGGTCGACCGCCGCCTCCAGCGCCGCCCGGTGGTCCTCCGTCAGGACGTTGCGCAGCAGGAGGAAGCCCTGCTCGTGGAACTCCTTGCGGTCAGTGTCGCTGATCGGTTCGTAGCCGGTCCGGTCGCCGTAATCGAACACCGCGTCGTACCCCTCCCCATGAGGTGAAACCTTTTCTGGCACAGGCCGCCGATCGTAACGCGACGGCATGCCCATCGGGAGGTGCCTGTTGCGCGAGTAGGCCTCAGTGGGACCCCGCGCAGCGGGAGGGCTGCGTAGAGTGAGACTTCCGCGATCAATGGAGGGATTCGCGGTCTCTTGTCCGATTGTGCGGTGACTGCCGGTTAGGAGATCCGAACCGGTCAACCCTCGTTGAACACCTCGGCCACCACCTGGCCGGCAGGGCTCTGCTGCCCGCTCACCCGATCCCAGGTGCCGTTGCGGGCGGTCCACTCCAGGTCGCCGAAGCGGACGCGCTTCACACCGTGATCCTGCGCGTGCGAAACCAGCCAGTGTGCGTACCGCCAGCCGTCGCGCTGGTCGCCCGGAGTCACTGCCAGGCCGGTCGGGTCGGTCGGGTCGAGGCCCTTCAACCCCCAGTCCAGCACCAGGTTGCGGGTCAGCTGCGCGGCCGCCGCCGCTCCGTGCATCGCCGGGGTACGCCCCACCGTGCAGGCGACCGCGCCGGTGGCGTCGCCCATCAGTGCCCGGCTGAGCACCTCGGAGTCGTCGGCCCACTTCTGGTAGGCCTCGGGGAAGGCTGAGCGCTGCACCCGCTGGGCGGCGTCGGTGACGCGCATCTTTTCCCAGCCGCGCACCTTCTTGAGCGCGGCGTAGAACCGGTTGGCCGCGTAGCGCGGGTCGCGAATCTGCGCCGGGGTGCCCCATCCCTGGCTCGGTCGCTGCTGGAACAGGCCGAGGGAGTCGCGGTCGCCGTCGGCGAGGTTGCGTAGCCCGGACTCCTGGTATGCCGTGGCCAGCGCGACAACCACAGCCCGCTCGGGCATTCCGCGCTTTGCGCCGATCGCCGCGATGGTCGCCGCGTTTGCCATCTGGTCGGCGTCCAGCGCGACCCGGCCGTCGGCCTGCACGGTGCACTTGCGTGCCAGAACCGGCAACTGGAGGCGGTCACCGACCTGCCGTACGACGAGCCAGATCGCGATCACGGCGACGAGGATGAGCACGACTCCACCCGCCACGGCTGCCCGAGTTCGCACCCACACCCCCAGATCGGCAAGTCTGACAAGCGTACGTCTCCGCCGCTCCGTTCGGGTCGTCCGAGCGGTTCGGGGTCGGCTCGGCGGCTCCGCCCCGGTTCGGGGCCGGCTCCGCCGACGCGTTCCGATCGAGGCATTCCCGCTCCAGGCGTGGTCTCACCTGCCCGTATGGCCCGGCCGCGTGACCTGTTGTGCGCGTCACCGCCTCGACGCCGCCGGAAAGTGATTGACCGGTCAAGGACTTATGACGGTTGACGCACAGGAACGCATACCCGAATGCTCAGACGTCGTCGAGAGCGGCCACCCATCGAGCCGACCTCTTCTCCCGGAAGGCCAGGACTCCCTCGCGCCCCTCGTCGGAGAGGAAATAGCCGGTCGAGAGAGCGGCCAGCCGGCCCAGGTCGGCACGCAGCTCGGCGGTCCCCGGTCGGCGCAGCAACTCCTTCGTCCCGGCCAACGCGCCGGGCGCGCCGCGTACCAGCGAGTCGCAGAACCGCTGCACCGCAGCGTCCAACCCATCCGCCGGCACAGAGGCCGTGACCAGGCCGATCTCGGCGGCTCGTCGGCCGTCGAAGGTGTCCCCGGTCAGGTACAACTCGGCAGCCGCGCGCGGGTGCAGCCGGGGCAGCACGGTCGCCGAGATCACCGCCGGGATCACCCCGATCCGCACCTCGGTGAACGCGAACGTCGCCTGATCGGCGCAGACCGCCAGATCGGCGGCGGCGATCAGGCCCAGCCCACCGGCTCGCGCCGGCCCCGCAACCCGGGCCAGCACCGGCTTCGGACACTCCCAGAGCGCGGCGAGCACATCGCCCAGCATCCCGGCGGGCACCGTCCCGCTGGCGTACGCCGCAGCGGTCTCCTTCAGATCCGCTCCCGAGCAGAAGACCGGGCCGGTGTGGTCCAGCACGACCACTCGAACCGCGTCGTCGGCGACCGCGTCCGCCAGCCCGGCCAGCAGTTGGGTCATCAGGCCGGTGGAGAGCGCGTTGCGGTTGTGCGGGCTGTCCAGGGTGAGGGTGGTCACCCCACGGGCCGTGGCGACCCGCACGAGGACGTCGGGAGAGGTCATGCCGGGCACACTAGTGGCCATGCCCGGCGTCCTTCCAGATGGTGAGACCGTCCCCGTCGACGGATCGCTGCCCGCCACCGCCACCGCAGCGGTCGGCGCGCGCGGCTTCGGCGTCTACGTACACGTGCCGTTCTGCGCCAGCCGGTGCGGCTACTGCGACTTCAACACCTACACGGCGGCCGAGCTGGGTGGTGGCGCCAGCCGCGAGGGGTACGCCGATACCGTCCTCGCCGAGCTGGCACTCGCGGCCCGGGTGCTCGGCGACAGCCCACCGCCCCGGGTCGACACCGTCTTCGTCGGCGGCGGTACGCCCACCCTGCTCCCCGCCGACGACCTGGCCCGCATCCTCGACGGCATCGACCGCACCTGGGGGCTGGCCGCCGACGCCGAGGTGACCACCGAGGCCAACCCCGAATCGGTCACCCCGGAATCGTTGAAGCAGCTGCGGGCTGCCGGCTACACCCGGATCTCGCTGGGCATGCAGTCCGCCTCCCCGGGAGTGCTGGCGATCCTGGACCGCAAACACAGCGCCGGCCGGGCCACCGCCGCCGCCCTGGAGGCGCGGGACGCCGGGTTTGAGCACGTCAACCTGGATCTGATCTACGGGACACCGGGGGAACGGGCCGAGGACTTCGCCGCCTCACTGGACCAGGTCGTGGCCGCCGGGGTGGACCACGTCAGCGCGTACGCCCTGATCGTCGAGGACGGCACCCGGCTCGCCGCCCGGATGAAGCGCGGCGAACTGGCGTACCCCAGTGACGACGTGGCCGCGGACCGCTACCTGGCGGCGGAGGCCGCACTCGACGCGGCGGGGCTCTCCTGGTATGAGGTCTCCAACTGGGCCCGCACCGACGAGGCTCGCTGCCGGCACAACCTGCTCTACTGGACCGGCGCGGACTGGTGGGGGCTGGGGCCGGGGGCGCACAGCCACGTCGGCGGCGTGCGCTGGTGGAACGTCAAACACCCCTCGGCGTACGCCCAGCGGTTGGCCGCAGGCGCGTCCCCCGGCCTGGCCCGGGAGGTCCTCACGGTCGACGAGACGCACATGGAGGACGTGATGCTCCGGCTGCGACTCGCCAGCGGCCTGCCGCTGGCGGTGCTCGACGGCACCGGCCGGGCTGGTGCCGAGCGGGCGCTGGCTGACGGCCTGTTGGACACGGATGAGTACGCGGCCGGCCGGGCGGTGCTCACCCTGCGCGGGCGGCTGCTCGCCGACGCGGTCGTGCGCGACCTGCTGCCCTGAGCATGCCCGCTGCCCCGGTCCGGGGCAGCGGGTGCTTCGGGCCGGCCGGGGGAGCGGCCGACCCGAGTCACTTGATGAAGCTGGCCGACATCGGGTAGCGGTAGGGGGCGCCCTCGTTGGCCTTCATGCCCGCGATGATCCCGAACAGGATCTGGATCACCACGACGGCGATGCTGGGCAGGAAGAGCAGGCACCAGCTCACGAAGAGCAGCACGAACGCGATGATCGACCAGAGGATCTGGAAGTTCAGGGCGGCCAGGGCGTGCGCCCGGACGGTCGGCGACTGGTTGCCACGGGCCAGGTAGGCGATGAGCGGAGCGACGAAGCCCAGCGGACCGAAGCTGATCAGCGCGCCGACGGCGCCGCCGAAGTGCGCGACCAGCGCCCAGGTCTTGTCCTCGTTGTTGGCGTAGCCGCCACCGGGTCCGCCGTAGGCGCCACCGGTCGGATAGCCGCCAGCGGGGTAACCGCCGGGCGGGGGATAGCTGCCAGCCGGGGGATAGCCACCCGCCGGAGGGTAGCCACCTGACGGCGGTTGGTCACCGGTGGGCGGCGGATAGCCACCGGCCGGGGGATAGCCGCCCGGGCCAGGTGCCCCGGACAGTGGTGCGGTGGGCGGCTCGGCCGACGGGAACGAGCTCGGGGAGGTCGGCTCCGGCGGGTTGTTGCCGGGGTCACCCCCTCCGGGAGGGCGAGGAGGTTCAGTCATGGGTGTCACGGTAGGGGCCCATGGCAACGCCGCACCAGTGGGCGGCCGTTGATCATCGCGCAGGCGGGTACGCCGACGTAGACTGGCACTCGCTACAGTCGAGTGCCAGGATGGCCCGGCCGGCCTACGGCGCCGGCGGCCGACGTGCGACAGGAGGTGCGGAGGATGGGTCTCGACGACCGGAAGCTCGCCGTGCTCCGCGCGATCGTCGAGGACTACGTCTCCACCCAGGAGCCGGTCGGCAGCAAGGCGCTGGTTGAGCGGCACCAGCTCGGGGTCTCCCCGGCCACGGTCCGAAACGACATGGCCGTGCTGGAGGAAGAGGGCTACATCCGGCAGCCGCACACCAGTGCCGGCCGGGTGCCCACCGACCGCGGCTACCGGCTCTTCGTCGACCGGTTGTCCCGGGTCAAGCCGCTCAGCCCGGCCGAGCGCCGGGCCATCGAGCGCTTCCTGGTCGGCGCGGTCGACCTCGACGACGTGGTGCATCGCACGGTGCGGCTGCTCGCTCAGCTGACCCGGCAGGTCGCCGTCGTGCAATATCCGAGCCTGGCCCGCTCCTCGGTTCGTCACCTGGAGCTGGTGCCGATCTCCACCACCCGGCTGATGCTCGTCATGATCGCCGACACCGGGCGCGTGGAGCAGCGGCTGGTGGAGCTTCCCGGGCCGGTGCCCGCCGACAACGTCACCGATCTGCGCCGGCTGATCAACGAGAAGCTCTCCGGCGCCCGGCTGTCCGACACACCGCCGCTGGTGCAGGCGCTTGTCGAAGAGGCGCCGGCCGAGCTGCGTCCGACGATGACCACCCTCGCCACGGTGCTCCTGGAGACGCTGGTCGAGCGACATGAGGAACGCATCGCGTTGGCCGGCACCGCCAATCTCACCCGGGGCGGCCTGCTCGACTTCCAGGGTTCCCTGCGGCCGATCCTCGAAGCGCTGGAGGAGGAGGTCGTGCTCCTCAAGCTCATCGGTGAGACTGAGCCGAGCACGACCCGGGTGCTGATCGGCGACGAGAACGAGTTCGACAACCTGCGGGCCGCTTCCGTGGTCAGCACCGGGTATGGCCCGGGCGCCACGATCGTCGGTGGCCTGGGGGTGCTGGGGCCTACCCGGATGGACTACCCCGGCAATATCGCCACGGTTCGCGCCGTGGCACGCTACGTGGGCGAGTTGCTGGCCCAGAACTGACAAGTCAGGGCCGACGGCCGGCTGCTGCCACCGGATCGGCGCAACGCGAGACGAACATGAGGACACGGAACGCAGTGGCCAGGGACTACTACGGCATTCTCGGTGTGAGCCGGGAAGCCTCCGATGACGAGATCAAGCGCGCCTACCGCAAGTTGGCGCGCCAGTTCCACCCGGACGTCAATCCGGATCCGGAGGCTCAGGAGAAGTTCAAGGACATCAACGCCGCGTACGAGGTCCTCTCGGACGACCGGAAGCGGCAGATCGTCGACCTGGGTGGCGACCCGCTCGCCCCCGGTGGCGGTGGCGGCGCTGGCGGCCCAGGCGGTCCAGGTGGTGCTGGCCCGTTCGTCGGTTTCCAGGACATCATGGACGCGTTCTTCGGTGGCGCGGCTGGTGGCGCCCGTGGCCCGCGTCCGCGTACCCGGCCGGGTGCCGACGCGATCCTGCGACTCGAACTGGACCTGCACGAGACGGCATTCGGCGTCGAGGCGCCGATCACCGTCGACACCGCCGTGCTCTGCACCACCTGCTCGGGCGCGGGCACGGCCGCCGGCACGCATCTGGCGACCTGTGAGGCGTGCGGCGGGCGAGGCGAGGTGCAGTCGGTGCAGCGCACCTTCCTCGGCCAGGTGGTTTCCGCCCGGCCGTGCACCGTGTGCCAGGGCTACGGCACCACGGTCCCGCACCCCTGCCCCACCTGCGCCGGCGATGGCCGGGTGCGTACCCGCCGCTCGCTGACGGTCAAGATCCCGGCCGGAGTCGAGGACGGCATGCGGATCCGGCTCGCCCAGCAGGGCGAGGTGGGCCCGGGTGGCGGCACCGCCGGCGACCTCTACGTGGAGATCCACGAGCGGCCACACGACGTCTACTCCCGCAAGGGCGACGACCTGCACTGCCGCGTCACCGTGCCGATGACCGCGGCGGCGCTCGGCACCCGCCTGACCATCAAGACCCTGGACAGCGAGGAGACGGTCGACGTCAAGGCCGGCACCCAGCCGGCCAGCACGCTGCGGCTACGCGCCCGGGGGGTGCCACACCTGCGCGGCACCGGCCGAGGCGACCTCTACGTCCACCTGGACGTCCGGACGCCGACCAAGCTCGACCCGGATCAGGAGAAGATGCTGCGCGACTTCGCCAAGACCCGCGGTGAGGAGGTCGCCGAGTTATCCAAGCAGGGCGGCTTCTTCTCCCGGATGCGTGACGCGTTCAACGGGCACCCCTGAGGTGTCCGCGCCGCTGTTCCTGGTCGAGGCGCTGCCCACCGGCGACGCGTTCACCCTGGACGGCCCGGAGGGGCACCACGCCGCGACCGTGCAGCGGAGACGCGTCGGCGAGGAGTTGCTGCTCGCCGACGGTCGGGGCGGCACGGCCGCCGCCGTGGTCACGGCCGTCGGCCGGGGCAGCCTGGAGGTCACCATCACCTCCCGGGGGTACGCGGACGCGTCCGTGCCCCGGCTGGTGACTGTGCAGGGCATCGCCAAGGGTGACCGGGGCGAGCTGGCCGTGCAGGCGATGACCGAGGTCGGGGTCGACGAGATCGTGCCCTGGGCGGCGTCCCGTTCGGTGACCCAGTGGCGCGGCGACCGTGGCGTACGGGCCCGGGACAAGTGGGTGGCCACCGCGCGGGAGGCCGCCAAGCAGGCGCGCCGCCCCTGGCTGCCGGTGGTGGCCGGTGCTCCGGACGAGTCCACCGCCACGGTGGCCCGCCGGATCGCCGGCGCTGGCGCCGCGTTCGTGCTGCACGAGGAGGCCGAGGAGCGGCTCACCACCGCCGAGCTGCCGTCCACCGGGGAGATCGTCCTGGTCGTCGGGCCGGAGGGTGGCATCGACCCGGCCGAGCTGACCGCCTTCCGGGAGGCCGGCGGGCAGCCGGTGCGGCTCGGGCCGGCCGTGCTGCGTACCTCGACCGCCGGCGTGGCGGCGCTCAGCGTGCTCGCCACCCGCCTCGGCCGCTGGTAGTCCGACCTCGGGCCAACTCCGCTCGCGCGGGCCGGCCGGGCCAGGCCGTCCGCCCCCTCGACCACGTTGCGTGCGTCCTTTGCTCTGCTTCAGCGGAGGCAACACTCGTGCCCTTGAAGTGTTGCCTTGGTTGAAGCAGAGCAAAGGACGTGACGGGCACAGGCTGGGTGGCCGCGCGGGGGGCCGGCGGCCGGCGGCCCGGCTGGTCCTGCGGGTCAGCTGCGTAGGTAGGAGGCGCCGTTGAGGTCGACGATCGTTCCGGAGGCCCACTCGGCCTCCGGCGAGGCCAGCCAGTGCACGGCGGCGGCAATCTCCTCCGGCCGGGCCACCCGGTCGAACGGGCTCTGCGCCCGGATGGCCGCGCCCCGCTCGCCGCGCAGGTGATCAGTGGTCATGTCGGTCGCCACGAAGCCCGGCGCGACGGTGGCGACCGCGATGCCGTACGGCGCGAGCGCCACGGCGAGGGACTGGCCCAGTGCGTTCAGCCCCGCCTTGCTGGCGCCGTACGCCGGCTGGTCCGGTTCGCCGCGGAACGCACCTCGGGACGAGACGTTGACGATCCGACCGCCGCGTTCCCGCATGTGCTGGGCAGCGCACCAGGTGACGTTGCCCGCGCCGGTCAGATTGGTCTCCAGCACCTGCCGCCAGCGCTTCTGCCACTGCTCGTAGGAGGCGCCGAAGATTGGGTGCGGGTCGTCCCGGTCGCCGTACATCCCGGCGTTGTTGACCAGCACGTCCAGCCCGCCGAGCAGCTCGGCGGCCCGGTCGACCATGGCCCGGACCGCGTCCGGGTCGGTGAGGTCGGCACGGACCACCACGTGCCCGGCGCCGGGCAACTGCGCGCGCAGTTCCTCGGCCGCGTCGCCGGAGTCGCGGTGGTGGATCGCCACCCGGTCACCACTGGTCGCGAACGCCGTCGCCACCGCGCGGCCGATCCCGCGCGAAGCACCGGTTACGAGTACCGCCCGATCCGTCATGCCGGCCATCCTGCCTCAGCCGTCCCGGCCCTATTTACACTGCCCCGATGGGATCCGATTGCCTGTTCTGCCGCATCGTCGCCGGGGAGATCCCGGCCACCGTGGTCCGGGAGACCGACACCACGCTCGCCTTCCGTGACATCGACCCGAAGGCGCCGGTGCACGTCCTGGTCATTCCGAAGGAGCACTACGCGGACATCGCCACGCTCGCCCAGGGTGACCCGGCGTTGGCCGCGGACGTGCTGGCGACGTCCGCCGCGGTGGCCGAGGACGAGGGTCTGCTCGGCGACGGTTTCCGGCTGATGTTCAACACCGGCGCCAACGGCGGGCAGGAGGTGTTCCACGTGCATGCGCATCTGCTCGGTGGCGCGCCGCTCGGCCCGATGCTTGCCCGGGACCTGGCATGAGCGAGCCCGACAGTCGCGTTGACGAGCGCCTGGGTCGGCTGGTCCGGCGGGTGCAGGCCGACGCCCGGATGCCTGCGGTGTCGGCGGCGCTGCACCGGGCCGACCGACCGCTCTGGAGCTGCACCATCGGTGCGACCGGCACCGACAGTCCGTTGGGGCCGGGCACCCAGTTCCGGATCGGCTCGGTCACCAAGACCTTCACCGCGGTGCTCACCCTTCAGTGCCGCGACGACGGGCTGCTGGACCTGGACGACCCGATCGGCCGGCACCTGGATCTCCCCGCACACGGTGAGCTGACCGTCCGCCGGTTGTTGTCGCACACCGGTGGCCTGCAACGGGAGCCGTTCGGCGACGTCTGGGACAGTCTGCGCGCGCCGGACGCCGACCAGCTCCTGGCTGAGCTGGACCGGGCCGAGCGGGTGCTGCCGACGGCCCGCCGGTTCCACTACTCCAATCTGGGCATGGCCGTGCTCGGCCAACTCGTCGCCCGTCTGCGCGGCGAGAGCTGGGCGCAGTCGCTCACCGAGCGGATCCTGACGCCGCTGGGGCTGACCGACACCACCGTGACCCCCCGGCCGACGGCGGCCACCGGTTTCCTGGTCGACGCGTACTCCGATGAGGCACACCCGGAGCCGCCGACCGACTTCGGCGCGGTCGGCCCGGCTGCCCAGCTCTGGAGCACCGCGACCGACATGGCCCGCTGGGCGGCGTTCCTCGCCGACCCGGCCGCGCTGGACCCGGCCGGTGTGGTCCTCGCTCCCGCCACGCTGGACGAGATGCGTTGGCCGGTCACCACCACCGACGAGACGCTCTGGGGCGCGGGCTTCGGTCTCGGGCTGATCCTGGTCCCGCAGGGGGAGCGGGTGGTGCACGTGGGGCACGACGGGGCGATGCCGGGTTTCCTCGCCGCGGCGTACGGCCGGCGCGGAGGCGACGGCACGGCCGGCGCGATGGGCGCCGCGGTGCTCTGCTCGTCCGGCACGGCGGCCGAGTTGTTCGACCTGCCGCACCGGCTGCTCGCGGCGGCGGTCGAGCACGACCCGGCCGAGATCGAGCCATGGCAGCCCGGCGCACCCGCTCCGGCGGCCCTGCGGGCAGTGCTCGGCCGCTGGTGGGGCGAGGGCTTCGAGTACGTCTTCTCCTGGCACGACGGCACCCTGCGGGCGCGGGGGGCCGGCGATCCGGCAGGACGTCCACCGGCGATCTTCACCCCGCTGCCGGACCAGCCGGACGTGTTCCGCACGGTCTCCGGTCGGGAGGCTGGCGAGCTGCTGCGGCTGACCCGGAACGAGGCCGGTGCGGTGGTCCGGATGCATTGGGCGACGTACCGGTTCACCCGTCACCAGGAGACCTTCGACGGGTACGACTTCCGGGCCGGGAGTTGATCGCGGCCAGCGGAAATGGGCGCGATGCGGCCCGCGTTGAACCGATACGATGGGTGTAACGTCCGCACGCCGTGCCAGCAGGGCCGGCTTCGAGATCGAGAGCAGGTGGCGCAGGGCCCTTCGGCCCGACCTATGACCGGCACCCCACCTCCCGGCCCGCCCCGGGTGCAGACCAGGATCACCGTGCCCGACTCGAAGATCATGGTCAATCTGCTCGGCGCAGGCGACGAGATCCTCCGACTCGTCGAACGCTCGGTCAGCAGTGACGTGCATGTCCGTGGCAACGAGATCACCATCACCGGTGACCCCGCGGACAACGCCCTCGCCGAGCGGGTCTTCAGTGAGCTGCTCGAACTCATCGAGAAAGGCGAGACCCTGACTACTGACGCCGTCCGGCGTACCGTCGGCATGCTCGAGCAGGGCAGCGCCGAGCGGCCCGCCGAAGTCCTGACTCTCAACATCCTCTCCCGTCGCGGACGCACCATCCGCCCCAAGACCCTCGGGCAGAAGCGGTACGTCGACGCGATCGACTCCCACACCATCGTCTTCGGCATCGGCCCGGCCGGCACCGGAAAGACCTACCTGGCGATGGCGAAGGCCGTCCAGGCGTTGCAGGCCAAGCAGGTCAACCGGATCATCCTGACCCGGCCGGCGGTGGAGGCGGGTGAGCGACTGGGCTTCCTGCCCGGCACGCTCAACGACAAGATCGACCCCTACCTGCGCCCGCTCTACGACGCGCTGCACGAGATGCTCGACCCGGAGACGATCCCGAAGCTGATGGCCCAGGGGACGATCGAGGTCGCGCCACTCGCCTACATGCGCGGTCGGACGCTCAGCGACGCGTTCATCATCCTGGACGAGGCGCAGAACACGACGCCCGAGCAGATGAAGATGTTCCTCACCCGGCTCGGCTTCAACTCCAAGATCGTCGTGACCGGTGACATCACCCAGGTGGACCTTCCCGGCGGGACGAGCAGCGGCCTACGGGTGGTCCGGGAGATCCTGGAAAACGTCGACGACGTGCACTTCGCCCAGTTGTCCAGCTCCGACGTGGTCCGCCACCGGCTGGTCGGGGAGATCGTCGACGCGTACGCCCGCTGGGACGCCGAGCGGGAAAATCAGCAGGCGCAGGGCGTTCACGCCGTGCCCGGGCGACCCGCCCAGGGCGGCCGGGCCGGCCACCGCCGCTAAAGCAGAGGAAAGCAGTTGTCCATCGAGATCGCCAACGAGTCCGGTGTCGAGGTTGACACCGACGCCGTGCTCGCCGTCGCCCGGCACGCCCTCGACGAGATGGGGGTCAACCCCCTCGCCGAGCTGTCCGTGCTGCTGGTCGACATCGACTACATGACCGAGCTGAACCACCGCTGGATGGGTGGCGACGGCCCGACCGACGTGCTCGCCTTCCCCATGGATGAGGGCAGCGTCGACCACGGCCCGGGCGAGTCCGCGCCAGCCGGCGGCGAGCCGGCCCTGCTCGGCGACATCGTGCTCTGCCCGGAGGTCGCGGCCAAGCAGGCGGCGACCGCCGGGCACGCACCGGCCGACGAGCTGCACCTGCTCACCGTGCACGGGGTGCTGCACCTGCTCGGCTACGACCACGCCGAGCCCGAGGAGGAGCGGGAGATGTTCGCCCTCCAGGCCCGCCTGCTCACGAGCTGGCGGTCGACCCGCACCCAGTGATGTCCACTCCTCCGTTACTCGCGGCCGGCGCCACCGCCGGCCTTCCCGACCTGCAGCTGATCGTCTTCGCGGCCGGCCTGGTGGTATTGGCTGGTCTGATCGCGATGACCGAGGCGGCGCTCGCCGCGGTCTCGCCAGCCCGGGCCGCCGAGCTGGCCCGCGACGGCGTGCGTGGCGCCCGTACCCTCCAGGTCGTTGCCGGGGACGTCGTTCGGCACCTCAACCTGCTCCTACTGTTGCGGCTGCTCGCCGAGCTGACCGCCACCACGCTGGTGGCGCTGGTCGCGGTGGACAGCTTCGGCGCCGGCTGGCGGGCCGCACTGGTGACCGCCGGCGCGATGACAGTGGTCAGCTTCGTGGTGGTCGGCGTCGCACCGCGCACCATCGGCCGGCAGCACGCGTACGCCGTGGGTCGTGCGGTGGCACCGCTGGTCCGCTGGCTGGGCCGGGCGCTCAACCCGCTCGCGTCGTTGCTGATCCTGATCGGCAACGCCGTCACTCCGGGGCGCGGCTTCCGGGAGGGGCCGTTCGCCAGCCAGGTGGAGTTGCGTGAGCTGGTCGACCTGGCTGAGCAGCGCGGTGTGGTCGAGCACGGCGAGCGTCAGATGATCCACTCGGTCTTCGCGCTCGGTGACACCATCGCCCGCGAGGTGATGGTGCCGCGTACGGAGATGGTGTGGATCGAGGAGGGCAAGACGCTCGCGCAGGCGTTGGTGCTCTTCCTGCGTTCCGGTTTCTCCCGCATCCCGGTGATCGGCGAGAGCGTCGACGACGTGCTCGGTGTGCTCTACCTCAAGGATCTGATCCGGCGCTCCCGTGGCGGAGACCCGCAAGCCGAGCAGTTGCCGGTGGCCGAGCTGATGCGCCCGGCGACCTTCGTTCCGGAGTCCAAGCCGGTCGACGACCTGCTGTCGGAGATGCAGGCGGCCCGCAACCACCTGGTCATCGTGGTCGACGAGTACGGCGGCACCGGCGGTCTGGTCACCATCGAGGACATCCTGGAGGAAATCGTCGGCGAGATCACCGACGAGTACGATGTCGAACGCCCGCCCGTCGAACGTCTGACGGACTCTTCGGTGCGGGTTACCGCCCGCCTGCCGGTGGAGACTCTGGGTGAGATGTTCGACACCGATCTGCCCACGGACGAGGTGGAGACGGTCGGCGGCCTGCTGGCCCAGTCGCTGGGGCGGGTGCCGATCCCCGGTGCGGAGGTCGAGGTCGCCGGCCTCCGGCTGGTCGCCGAGGGCACCACCGGCCGGCGCAACCGGATCGACACCGTCCTGGTCAGCCGGGTGGAGTTGGGCAAAGAGCAGGACACCGCGGGGCGTGGCGAGCGCGCCGGCCCCGGGGACGACACGAACAACTACCGAGACGACGAGAGGCAATCCGCCGATGCCTGACACACCCGCCGCGCCTGCCGCCTGGCCCGCCCCCAACCCGTCGGCCGCGCTGAGCGCCGAGGACGGCAAACTCGTCGTCCTGGCCCGGGGAGCCCGCGGACGGGTCGGCGCCGTAGAGGGCGCTGCGGTCCGTGATCAGGACGGCCGGACGTACGCCGCGGCCAGTGTCGCGCTGCCCTCGCTGACCCTCACCGCGTTGCAGTTGGCGGTCGCATCGGCCGTGGCGGCCGGGGCGAGCCGGTTGGAGGCCGCGGCGGTGGTGACCGAGGCATCGACCCTGGACGGTGCCGGGCATGCGGCGGTGCGTGACCTGTCGGTGGACGCGCCGATCCATGTGGCAGCCCCGGACGGCACGGTCCTCGGCACGGTGACTCAGTGAGCCCCGTGCAGGACCCGCAGGCACGGCCGTACCGGGCCGGATTCGGTTGCTTCGTCGGCCGGCCCAACGCCGGCAAGTCGACGCTGACCAACGCCATCGTCGGCACCAAGATCGCGATCACCTCGAACAAGCCGCAGACCACCCGGCACGTCATCCGGGCCGTGCTGCACCGGCCGGAATCGCAGCTGGTCCTGGTCGACACGCCGGGCCTGCACCGCCCCCGTACGCTGCTCGGCGAGCGCCTCAACGACCTGGTCCGGTCCACCTGGACGGAGGTCGACGTGATCGGCCTGTGCATCCCGGCCGACGAGCCGGTCGGGCGCGGTGACCGGTTCATCACCGGCGAGCTGGCCGAGTTGAAGGCGACAGTGCTGGCGGTGGTCACCAAGACCGACCTGGTGGACAAGCGTCGTTTGGCGGAGCAGTTGCTCGCGGTCAGCAAGATGGGCGAGTTCGCCGAGATCGTGCCGGTGAGCGCGGTCTCCGGGCACCAGGTGGACACTCTGGTCGACGTGATGACCAAATACCTGCCGCCGTCGCCGCAGCTCTACCCGGACGACATGCTCACCGACGATCCCGAGCAGGTGCTGGTCGCGGAGCTGATCCGGGAGGCCGCCCTGGAGGGGGTCCGCGACGAGTTGCCGCACTCCATCGCCGTGGTGGTGGAGGAGATGATCCCCGAGGGTCAGGTCATGAAGATCTACGCCGACCTCTACGTGGAACGGCCCAGCCAGAAGGCCATCGTGCTCGGCCACAAGGCGAGCCGCCTCAAGGAGGTCGGCACCAACGCCCGCCGGCAGATCGAGGAGCTGCTGGGCGGCCGGGTCTATCTCGACCTGCACGTACGGGTTGCGAAGGACTGGCAGCGCGACCCGAGGCAGTTGCGCAAGCTGGGTTTCTGACCCACCTCGTCGAGGCGGATGCCCGACCGTCGGCATGATCACCTTCGGTCGGGCAGATGGGAAAATTCACGTTCGGCTGGGGGTCGCGGCCGTTTGGTACGGGCGGCGCGCAGGGTAGGGGAGTTACACCCCGCGTCCCCGACCCAAATGCAGGCTGATGCGCAACAGGTATCTCGATCTGCTCCGTTTCCTGGCCATCGTCCGAGTGATCGTCTACCACGTCACCGGGTACGCGACCCTCACCCTCGTCTTCCCCGCCATGTCGGTGATGTTCGCGCTGGCCGGCTCGCTGATGGCCGCGTCGCTGACCCGCTCCGGGCCGGCGGCGGTCGGGCGTCGACTGCGCCGGCTGCTGCCGTCGCTCTGGGTGCTCGCCGTGGTCGTCGTGCCGGCCATGCTGCTCAGCGGGCTGCCGGTGACACCCCGAGTGCTGCTGTGGCTGTTCCCGATCGCCGACCCGCCAGCCAACAACTGGGGTGCCCTGGCGCTGAGCGTCATCTGGTACCTGCGCGACTACCTGTGGTTCGTGCTCGCCTCACCTGTCGCATTCTGGCTGTTCCGGCGTGCCCCACTGCTCACCCTGCTCGTCCCGTACCTCCTTCTGGTGGCGATCGAGGCGGGGATCTACCCGGCGCCGCCGCCGGTGCTGCGTGAGTTCGGGCTCTACTTCGGAGCGTGGATGCTCGGCTTCGCCCATCACGCCGGGATGTTGCGCCGGCTCTCCGGCCGGGTGCTCTACCCCGTCGCACTCGCACTCGCGGTAGGCGGCGGCGCCTGGATCGTCGGGCATCCTGGTCCGCGCGGGTACGACCTGAACGACAACCACCTGGGCAACGCCCTCTGGTCGGCCGCGTTCATCCTGATCGCGTTGGGTCGGGCACCGTCCGAGGTGAGTTGGCTGGGCCGCAGCCGGCTCTTCGACCGGGCGGTGACCGTGGTCAACCGGCGGGCGCTCACCATCTATCTCTGGCACATGCCGTTCGTGGTGGCGCTCACTCCGCTGGTCGGCGTGGTGGGTTGGTCCCCTCGGCAGCCGGTGGGGTTGGCCATCCGGGTGTTGCTGGTCTTCGCGCTGGTCGGGCTGGTCACCCTGGCTGTCGGCTGGGTCGAGGACGTCGCCGCACGTCGCCGCCCGGAGCTGATCCCCGGCGGCTCGATCCAGTCCGCCGAGCGCACGGGTACCGAATCGGCGCTCCGGCCGGGCGGTGAAGCGGCGGACGGTGCCGGAGCGGCGGGGGCGACCGGCGAACGAGCGGTGGTACCTGCGCAGCGGCTGGCCGGGGAGGCGGCCAGCGTCGAGATCATCGCTCGCGGATCGTGAGGTTGCCGCTGCTGGCCGAACCGTCGAGCACCAGGGACGCCGCCGGGTTGTCGGCGATGGAGACGGTCTTGTCGCCGGAGTCGGCGTTGGACCGGACCCGGTAGCTGCCCTCCGGCACCAGTAGCGTGACGTCACCGCTGGATGCGTGGACCCGGGCCGAGGCGGGCTTGTCCAGCTCGACGTCGACATTGCCGGAGGTGGCCTCGGCGTCGACCGTGCCGCCCAGCCGGCGTGCGTTGATGTCTCCGGACGAGGCGCGCAGCCGCACCGCGGCGGCGGCCTCGCTCACCTCGATGTTGCCGGATTGGGTCTCCACCCCGAGCGCGCCCGACGCACCGGAGATCCGCACGTCGCCCGAGCTCAGCCGCAGGTCCACCGTGCCGACCCGGCTCAGCTCGACGTTGCCGGAGCTCGTCTCGCCCTGCACCGCCACGCCCTCCGGCACCCACACCTCGTAGGAGATGCTGCACCGCGAGCCGCATTCGGTGTCCAGCACCAGCTCGCTGCCTTTGATCTCGTACCGGGCGTTGTCGGGTTCACCGCCCTGGTAGCGCACCACCCGCTTGATCCGCACCTGGGACGCCGGGCCGGTGCCGCGGACCACTATGTCGCCCGCTCCGCCCGACACCCGAATGGTGGTGATCTGGACTTCCTCGGTGTTGTCGTAGTCGAGCCGGCGGAACGACAGGTTGTCGCACCCGGCGAGCACGATGAGGGTGGTGGCGAGCCCCAGCGCGACGGGAGCGACAACGCGACGACGGCGCGGGGTGGTGGTGTGGTGTAGTGCCATGGCCAGCACGCTACGGCCGAGCGCGAGCCCGGCGCATCGGGGTTCCTCCGCGCATCCACCCCGAACCAACCCTGATTTCACACCCCGAGGGAGAATGGCCCGATGGCCGGGTATCGCCGACAGCTCTACCGCGACGACGCGGTGGTGCTGCGTGTGCAGAAGCTCGGCGAGTCCGACCGGATCATCACCCTGCTCACCCGCCGGCACGGCCGGCTGCGCGCGGTGGCCCGGGGGATCCGCCGCACCACCAGCAAGTTCGGTGCCAGGTTGGAGCCGTTCGGCCACGTCGACCTTCAACTCGCCGGTGACCCGAAGGGCAACCACGGCAGCTCACTGCACACCGTGAGCCAGGTCGAGGGCATCGAGCTGTACGGCAAGCGGTTCCTGGGGGACTACCCCCGCTACACGGCGGCGAGTGCGATCGCCGAGACTGCCGAGCGGCTGACCCCGGTCGAGCGGGAGCCGTCGCTACGCCTGTTCCAGCTCACCGTGGGCGCGCTGAAGGCGCTGTCCCGAGGCGAGCACGCCACCACCCTGGTGCTCGACGCGTACCTGCTGCGCGGGATGTCCCTCGCGGGCTGGGCACCGGCGCTGATCGCCTGCGCGGTGTGCGGCACCCCCGGCCGGCACCGGGCGTTCTCCGTGCCGGCTGGCGGCGCGGTCTGCCCGGATTGTCGGCCACCCGGGGCGGCCCACCCCGCGCCCGCCACCATCGACCTGATGTCCGCGCTGACCACCGGCGACTGGGTGGTCGCCGACGCCACCGACTCCGGCGTACGCCGGGAGTGCAGCGGGCTGGTCGCGGCTCACCTGCAGTGGCACCTGGAGCGCGCGCTACGCTCGCTGCCGCTGGTCGACCGGGGCCCCTCGGCGACCGGCACGGCCCCGCCGCCGGAAGGCACCGGGGCCGGGGTGCTCCGGCCACGAGGCGACGTCGGGGCCGGGGCGGACAGCGCGAGCAAGGAGTGACCGAGTGATCCGATCGAAGAAGGCCGGCCGGCGTGAGCCGACCCCGCCGACACCGCATCCGTCCGGCGCTCGGCCGCCGGCACTGCCCACCGAGGCGGTGCCGAGGCACGTGGCGGTGGTGATGGACGGCAACGGTCGCTGGGCCAAGGAGCGCGGGCTGGCCCGCACCAAGGGTCACGAGGCAGGGGAGCACAGCCTCTTCGACACCATCGAGGGCGCGATCGAGATGGGCATCCCGTACCTGTCGGCGTACGCCTTCTCCACGGAGAACTGGCGGCGCTCGCCCGACGAGGTCCGGTTCTTGATGGGGTTCAACCGGGACGTGATCCGTCGCCGCCGTGACCAGCTGGTCGACCTCGGCGTCCGTGTGGTCTGGTCGGGTCGGTCCGGGCGGTTGTGGAAGAGCGTCATCTCCGAGCTGCAGACCGCCGAGGAGATGTCTCGCGACAACTCGACGTTGACCCTGCAGTTCTGCGTCAACTACGGCGGACAGGCCGAGATCGGCGACGCCGCCGCCGCGATCGCCCGCGATGTGGCGGCCGGGCGGCTGGATCCGGCGAAGGTCAACGAGAAGACCGTGGCGAAATACCTCTACCACCCGGAGATCCCGGAGGTGGACCTGTTCCTGCGCCCCTCAGGGGAGGAACGGATCTCCAACTTCCTGCTCTGGCAGGCCGCGTACTCCGAACTGGTTTTTCTGGACACGCTCTGGCCCGACTTCGATCGCCGTCATCTCTGGTATGCGTGCGAGTTGTACGCGCAGCGGGACCGACGCTTCGGCGGGGCGCTGCCCAACCCGGTCGCCCCGGTTATCTGAGCCGACGCGCTTACCCTCCCGTCACTCTGGGTACCTCCTCTGTCAGAAGCCACTGACGGAGGTGAACCCACATGATCCAGAAGCGCATTGCCCAGTGGGCGGTGATGGCAGTCGCGGTGCCACTGGCGGCTGCCGGTGCCCGGCGGCTCAGCCACACCCTGGAGGCACGGCGTGGTCCCTCCGGGGCGACCCGGTTGCTGACCAGGGGTGCGGATCTGATCCGCCCGCAGAAGGCCAAGCGCCGCCGGTTCCTCTAACCCGAACCCCCTCCCGCCCCCAGACCCCACCCTTCCCGGCGCCGCCCGCACCCCGTGCGGGCGGCGCCGCCCCATCCTGACGCGCCCCCGCCCCGCCCCGCCCCGCGCCCGCGGTCGATCATGGAGTGGTGGTGCCCAATTCAGCCGCTTCGCGACTTGTGTCCACCACCACAACTCCATGATCGACTGGGTTGGAGTGGCGGGGTCGGGGTGTGGCACGGGTGGGGTGGGGTGACGGGTCAGGGGTGGGCGGTGCGGTTGTTCCGGGGTCTTGCGGGATGGGGGCGGGTAGGGTCCGGAGATGGTGGGACGACGGCGATGGGGGTGGATATGCGGGACCTTCGGTACAAGATGATCATGGCGTTGAACGCGGCTGATCTTGGTGATCCGATCTGCGAGCAGGTGGCCGACATCTGTGCCGAGATAGCCGAGCAGCACTGCGCCGAATTCGGTCACACACCGCAGCTGCGTACCGGCGAAATCGCTGAGCTGGCCACCGGCGATCCGGCCCTGACCTGGGCGCCGTCGACCCCCGACGCCGCGCAGCGTGCCTGGTGACCGCCTCCGCTCCCGCCCCCGCGGTCGACGTACGCCGTGGTGAGGATCGCTTCGCCACCAAGATCTCCTGGCTCGACTCCAAGCACTCGTTCTCGTTCTCCCGCCACTACGACCCGGCCAACACCCACCACGGTCTGCTCCTGGTCAACAACGACGACGTGGTGCACCCGGGGGCCGGCTTCGAAACCCACCCGCACCAGGACATGGAGATCATCACCTGGGTGCTGCGCGGCTCCCTGGTGCACCAGGACTCCACCGGGCACTCCGGGGTGATCTACCCGGGCCTGGCCCAGCGGATGAGCGCCGGCACCGGCATTCTGCATTCGGAGAAGAACGACGCCTGGCGACTCAACAACCAGGAGCCGCACACCGACCCGGTCCACTTCGTGCAGATGTGGGTGCTCCCCGACGAGCAGGGCGTGGACCCCGGCTATGAGCAGCTGGAGATCGAGGACGAGCTGCTCCGCGGCGGCCTGGTGCCGATCGCCTCGGGGATGGACCGCTACGACGGCGCGTCCGCGATCCGGATCCGCAACCGGTACGCGACCCTGCACGCCGCCCGTCTCGCCCCCGGTGACGAGGTCACCATCCCCGATGCGCCCTTCGTGCACCTGTATGTGCCCAACGGCACGGTGACCTTGGAGGGCAGCGGCCCGCTCGGCACCGGCGATGCGGCCCGGCTCACCATGACCGGCGGCCGGCGGGTCACCGCCGACGAACCAGCCGAGATCCTCGTCTGGGAGATGCACGCCACCGTCGCCTGACCGTCAGATGGCGCGCACTGCCCCCACGATCTCGCCCGAACATGGATGTAGTGGCCTCCCCATCGGGGGAGACCACTACATCGAGGATCGAGCACGATCACGGCGGCGCAGGGCGCCGCGCCGGCTACGCCGGAGACTCGGTGCGGTCGCCGGCCCAGGTGGTGTGGAACGAGCCCTCGCGGTCCACCCGCTGGTAGGTGTGCGCCCCAAAGTTGTCCCGCAGGCCCTGGATCAGCGCGGCGGGCAGCCGCTCGGCGCGCAGCGCGTCAAAGTACGCCAGCGACGACGAGAACGCCGGCGTCGGCACACCGGCCCGGGCCGCGTCGGCCACCACCCGCCGCCAGCTCGGCACACCAGCGCCGACCGCCTCGGCGAAGTACGGCGCCACCAGCAGCGTCGGCAGGTCGGGCTGCTCGTCGTACGCCTCGCGAATCCGGTTCAGGAAGCGGGCCCGGATGATGCAGCCGCCCCGCCAGATCGTCGCCGTGCCGCCGAGGTCGATGTCCCAGTCGAACTCCTGGCTGCCGGCGCGGATGTGGTCGAAACCCTGCGCGTACGCGACGATCTTGGAGGCGAGCAGCGCCCGGCGGACGTCCTCGACGAATGCGTTCCGGTCGGCGACCTGCCACTTCTCACCCGCGTCCGGGAACGCCCGCCGCGCCGCCTCGCGCTGGTCGACATGCCCGGAGAGCGAGCGGGCGAAGGTCGCCTCGGCGATCCCGGTAATCGGAATGCCCAGGTCCAGTGCACTCTGCACGGTCCACCGGCCGGTGCCCTTCTGCTCGGCCCGGTCCTGCACGATGTCGACGAACGAGCGGCCGGTCGCCGCGTCGGTGTGCGCGAGCACGTCGGCCGTGATCTCGATGAGGAACGACTCCAGCTCACCGTTGTTCCAGTCGCGGAAGATCTCCGCGATCTCCGCCGGCTCCGCGCCCAGACCGGCCCGAAGCAGGTCGTACGCCTCGGCGATGAGCTGCATGTCGGCGTACTCGATGCCGTTGTGCACCATCTTGACGAAGTGCCCGGCGCCATCCGGCCCGATGTGCCTACAGCACGACACACCGTCCACCTGGGCGGCGATCTTCTCGAACATCGGCCCGAGCTTGGCGTACGACTCGGTGGAGCCGCCGGGCATGATGCTCGGCCCCAGCAGCGCGCCCTCCTCACCACCGGAGACGCCGGTGCCGCTGAAGTGCAGCCCATGCGTACGCAGCGCCTCCTCCCGGCGGCGAGTGTCGGCGAAGTGGGCGTTGCCGCAGTCGACGATGATGTCGCCCTCCTCCAGCAGCGGCACCAACTCGTCGATGACCGCATCGGTGGGGGCACCCGCCTTGACCATCACGATCACCGCGCGGGGCCGTTCCAGCGACGCCACGAACTCGGCCATCGTCTCGCCGGGCACGAACGTGCCCTCGTCGCCGTGCTCGGCGATCAGGCTGCGGGTGCGCGCAGGCGTTCGGTTGTGCACCGCCACTGTGAAGCCGTTGCGGGCCAGGTTGCGGGCCAGGTTGCGGCCCATCACCGCCAACCCGGTGACACCGATCTGCGCCGTCGCCTGCTCAGCCATTCGTGCCGCCACCTCTCGCCGTCGTGCTGCCGTGCTGCGACCGTATCGCGGTACGCGGCGGTACGGGCGTGTCGTCGACAGTCGGTCACCGGCCGGTGGCGCTCAGCCTTGGGCCAGTCGATCCTCGATGTGCGCCACCTTCGCGGTGAGTGCGTCGGTCACCCCCGGTCGGACGTCGGCCTTGAGCACCACGCTCACCCGGGGCGCCTGCGCGGACACGACGTCGACGGCCCGCTTGACGACCGCCATCACCTCGTCCCACTCGCCCTCAATGGTGGTGAACATGGCATCGGTGCGGTTGGGCAGGCCGGAGTCGCGGACCACTCGTACCGCCTCGGCGACCAGGTCACCGACGGACTCACCGACACCGAGCGGGGTTATCGAGAACGCGATCAGCATGCCGCCGATGGTGCCAGGAAAATCGGCTGCGCCGACGTACGCCCAGCCGATAGTGTGCTGGCATGCGCAACTGACGCCCTTTCTCCGAGCCGGCCCGCCGCCCCGCGTCGCGGTCCGTGCGCTCTCGGGCGTCCCGCATCCCCACCGCAGTTCGGCGGTGCTGGCCATGCCCGACCCCGGTGAGCAGTTCCTTTCCCGTCGACCGTCGCGCTGCGGCGGTCACCAGCCGATCCGACCGACCGCCGGAGCGCGGGACCGGCCGTGACGGTCGGCAGAAGGAGGCCCGGATGCCAGCCAGGCGTAACCCGAAGAAGTCCCGCAAGACCCCGCTCGGCACCCACCCGGCGGCCGAGCGTGGCCCGCTCCCCGCATTGACGGTGGGGCCGGATCTACCGGATCTACCGGTCGAGTCGATCCTGCCGCTCGACGGACTGACGAGTGACATACCGGTGGTGGTCGACGTGCCCTCGGCGGACGACGCGCTGGTCGTGCCCCCGGTGGTCAACGTGCCGACAACGCTGGACGTGCCCTCGGTGGTCGACCCGTCGTTGACCGTCGGTCGGCCGGCGGCACCGAAGGCCGGACCGCCGCAGGCCGGGGGAGGCCGCTCCGGCGGCGGCAAGAGCCAGCGAGCGGGTCAACCGCGCCGCTACGCCTTCCGCCGCAGCTGAGCCACCCAGCCCACCCAGCCCTGCCCGCCCCGTCGATCGTGCAGTTCCCGACGCCGATGTCCGATTGTCCGGACCTGCGACATGATCGACTCCACGTCGCCGATGTGGCGGCATCCCGCCTCGCGGATACCGCAATGTCGGCGACATGGAGTCGATCACGCCCGGACGCCCACCGCGCCGGGCGGAGGGCCGGGGCCAGGGTTCACGGCCGCGCGGGTTAGCTGATCAAGGGACGGAAGGCGCCTAGGAGGACGCTTGTCGTGAGGGCGGCGCCGGCCAGCACGACCGCCCCGGCGATGAGGAGAGCGTCGGCCCGGGTGAAGCGTTGGCGGCGGGCGACTGTCCGGGGCGTGCCGGCGTCGAAGCCGCGCGCGTCCATCGCCACGGCGAGGCGGGTGCCCCGGCGGATAGCCCCGACCAGCAGCGCGAACGCGGTGGAGGCGAACAGTCGCAGCTTCGCCACCGGGTTGCGTCCCGCGTCGACGCCCCGCGCGCGCCGAGCCATGCTGATCATTTGCCACTCCTGGCCGAGCAGCGGCACCAGCCGGAACGCGGCCAACGCCCCGATTGCGAAGCGGGCCGGCGCCTTCGCGTTCTGGATCAACGAGTCGGCCAGGTCGGTGGGGTCGGTGGTCGCAAAGACGATCACACCGGGCAGGGCCACTGCGAAGACCCGCAGCACGAGGCCGAGCGCGGTGAGCAGCACGCCGGTGCTCACCAGCATCGGTCCAGCGTCCAGGAGGACCCGGCCGGACCGGTCGGCTGCGAAGAGCACCAGGGTGACCACGATGCCGGCGGCGCTGAGCAGCAGTGGCAGGGCCCGCCGGGCCAGCACCCGGTAGCCGATGCCGAACAGCGGCAGCACGGCGAGTTCGATCGCGATGGCGATCGCCGGGGCCACCGGGTCCAGGGTGGCCAGCAGGGTGAACGAGAAGACCAGCGCGGCGGCGACCTTCGCCACCGGGTTGCGGCGGGCCAACGGCGCACCGGGTGCCGCGACCGGCTCGATGTTGATCATTCTTTGCCGTCGCTGGTCGGGGCCCGTTGGAGGGTGACGGTGCGGTCGGCGAGCGCGGCGACGAAGTCCGCGTCGTGGGTGACCGCGACCACGCCATGCCCGGCGTCACGCAGGTCGGCGAAGAGATCGACCAACTCCTGCCAGGTCCGCCGGTCCTGGCCGAAGGTGGGTTCGTCGCAGATCAGCAGGCGGGGCGCGGTGGCCAGGGCGGTCGCCACGCTCAGCCGCCGCGCCTCCCCACCAGAGAGGGTGTACGGGTTGGCGGCGGCGAGCCGGGCCAGTCGCAGCCGTTCCAGCAGCCCGGACACGGTCTCCTTGACGGCTGCCTCGGGTTGACCGGTCCGGCGTGGGCCCAGCGCCAGTTCGTCGAAGACGGTGCTGGTGACGAACTGGTGCTCCGGATCCTGGAACACCGACCCGATCCGTCGGGCCAGCGCGGGCGCCCGCCAGCGGTGCGGGGGAGTGCGGTGGTCCGCGTCGGCCAGTTCGGCGGATGCGGTGACCCGCCCGGTGCCCGGCCGGAGTAAACCGCCGAGCAGCAACGCCAGGGTGGACTTGCCGGCGCCGTTGGGCCCGCGTACGGCGAGTGCTTCGCCGGCGCGTACCGCCAGGTCGGTGGAGCCCAGCCGGGGCGGCAGGCCGAGCCGGTCGGCGGTGAGCAGGAGGCCCCCGGGCGCGGCGGTGGCCGGTCGGGGCGCGATGGGGTGACCGGGCACCCAGACCCCCTCGGCGGCCAGGGTGGCACCGTGCGCGGCGAAGACCGCCTCGGGGGTGCCGTCGGCGCGGACCCCGCCGCCGGGTTCCAGGACGACCACCCGGTCGACGAGCGGCAGTGCCTCGGCGATCCGGTGTTCGACCAGGATCAGCGTGGTGTCGGCGTCCAGCGCGCCGGACACTGCCTGTCGGATCAGGTCGGCCCCGGCCGGATCGAGGTTGGCGGTTGGTTCGTCGAGCAGCAGCAACTCGGGGCGCAGGGCCAGCACTCCGGCCAGCGCGAGGCGTTGCTGTTCGCCGCCGGAGAGCGCGGCGGTGTTGCGGTCGCGGGGGTACGGGAAGCCGACCCGGTGCAGCGCCTCGTCCACGCGGGGCCAGATCTCGTCGGTTGGTACCCCTCGGTTTTCCAGCCCGAATGCGACGTCGTCGCCGCAGCGCGCCATCACCAGTTGGGTTTCCGGATCCTGGAAGACGATGCCGACCCGTTCCCGCCCCTTGCGCGGGTCGAGCCCGTCGATCTCGACGGTGCCCTCCTGCTCGCCGGAGTCCTCGGGCAGCAGCCCGGCCAGCGCGGCGAGCAAGGTGCTCTTACCGGCACCAGAAGGCCCGAGCAGCAGAACCCGCTCCCCGGCCTCAACCCGCAGATCAACCCCCCGCACAGCCCAGGCGCGCCGCCCAGCGTGCCGCCACCCAAACCCCCGCAGCAGTACCCCGCCCACCAAACCCCACCCCCTCTCCCTCTCCCGCCCCGGCCGCCGCCTCCACCCTGCCCGGTTGATCATGAGGTTGACGATGGTTCTGAAGATCCATCCGCCCGCCAACCTCATGATCGACGCGATCGACCCGGGGTCAGATGAGTGCGCGGTCCTGGGCTACTGGGAAACGGTCCAGGGCGCCCGTGTTGGCCAGGGCCTTGGTCAGCAGCCAGCCGCCAGCGCCGGCGATCACGGTGGAGCTGACGATGGTGAGCAGCGCGTACGGGATGCGGTAGTCGGTCAGCGCGTAGTCGACGTTCCAGACGAAGAAGTCGAAGAGTGCGGCGCTGAGACCGGTCAGCGCGCCGGCCAGCATTGCGGTCGGCAGGCGGAACGACCGGTACCTGAAGGCGGCGAACGCCAACTCGGCGCCGATGCCCTGCACGATGCCCTGCGGGATGACCGTGCCGGCCCACTGGCTGCCCAACAGTGCCGAGAGAACCGCGGCCACCGTCTCGCAGTAGAGCGCGGCGCCGGGCTTGCGGATGACCAGACCGCCGATCACGGCCGGCATCAGCCAGACGCCGTAGAGCAGCGTCTGCGCCGGCGGGAAGAAGGCGAACGCACCCTCGGTGGCGCTCCAGACCAGGCCCCACGCCCAGAAGATGACGCCGAAGGCGACCGCGATCACCGAGGCGACCACGATGTCGATGGTCCGCCAGCGGCTGGTGTCGGTGGTGGATTTCATGTGTTGCTCCCAGTTCTGACTGCGAACCAGGAGAAGACGCACGCCGCGCGCCCGGTGGCACCGGACGGCGGCGCGGCTGGAGGTCGACCGAACTCCCTGCGCTGGCATTACCCAGATCAGGTTCGAGGGTCTGCGGGCGTGCCCGCACTCTCAGCGCTGTGCGCTCCCCTGTCGGATGTGAAGTTGTCTCGCTGACGCTAACACCGACCTGGGCCGCCGGCCCAGCAGGGCATCGGCCTGACCTGCGGGGAGCGACCGACCCGCCGTCGGCTGGGTACGCTTCCGATCATGCGGGTTGACGCGCGAGGTCTCACGTTCGAGGTAACCGCCGGCGGTCCGCCGGACGGCGTACCCGCTCTGCTGCTGCACGGTTTCCCGCAGCACAGCGCCGAATGGGACGACGTGGTGCCGACACTGCATGCGGCCGGGCTGCGCACGTATGCGCTGGACCAGCGCGGCTACTCACCCGGTGCCCGACCCACGGGGGTGGCCGACTACCGGATCCCCGAGCTCGTCGCTGACGTGGTGGCGGTGCTCGACGCACTCGGGCTGGACGCCGTCCACCTGGTCGGCCACGACTGGGGCGCGATCGTGGCGTGGGCGGTCTCCGCCGGGCACCCGGATCGGGTCCGCACGTTGACCGCGGTGTCCGTGCCACATCCGGCGGCCATGGCGCAGGCCCTGGCCACCGACAGCCAGCAGAAGGCCCGCTCGTCGTACATTGCGCTGTTCCGCAAGCCGGACAAGGCGGAGAAGGTGCTGCTGGCGTGGCACGCGACCGCGCTGCGCAAGATGCTGGGCGGGGTGGGCGACGCGCCCCGGGTGGACCGCTACGCCGACCCGATGCGCGAGCCCGGGGCGCTCACCGCCGCGTTGAACTGGTACCGGGCGATGTCCCGCGCCGACCTGGCCGGCGTCGGCCCGGTCGCGGTGCCCACCACGTACGTCTGGAGTGACCGGGACGTCGCCATCGGCCGGACCGCAGCCGAGGCGTGCGCGGCGAACGTCACCGGGGAATTCCGCTTTGTGCAGCTGCCCGGGGTGAGTCACTGGATCCCGGACACGGCACCAGGCCCACTCGCCGAGGCGATCCTCGCCCGAGCCGGCGGAACGGCCCGAGCCGGCGGAACGGCCTGAGCCGTGCGGCTCAGCGAGGGAGGGCCATCGTGACGACGGACGCGAGCGGGCTGGGCACTCGGCGCTCGATCGCCGCGCAGTTGCGCGTGCTGGGCGTACGACCCGGCGCGACGCTGCTGGTGCACGCCGCGCTACGTCCGTTGGGATTCGTCTGCGGCGGGCCGCAGGCGGTGGTGCTCGCCCTGCGCGACGCGCTCGGCCCGGACGGCACGATCGTGGTGCCCACCCACACGCCGGACAACAGCGACCCCGCGGGTTGGCGTAACCCGCCGGTGCCGGCGGGCTGGTGGCCGCTGATCCGCGCCGAGATGCCGGGCTTCGACCCGGCGGTCACGCCGAGCCGGTTCATGGGTTTGCTCGCCGAGACCGTTCGCGGCTGGCCCGGTGCCATGCGCAGTACGCATCCGCACGTGTCGTTCGCCGCACTCGGGCCGGCCGCCGAGCAGGTGGTCACCGGGCACACCCTGGGCGACATGCTCGGCGAGGGTTCGCCGCTGGCCCGGCTCTACGACCTGGACGCCGACGTGTTGCTGCTGGGCGTGGACCACTCCGTGAGCACCTCACTGCACCTGGCCGAATATCGCTGCCCGGGTTCGCCCCGCGAGCAGGTGGGCGCCGCAGTGCGGACCGACGACGGTGGTCGCGAGTGGGTGTGGTGGCAGGACGTACGGCTCGACGCGAACGACTTCGACGCGTTGGGCAAGGACCTGGAGGTCACCGGGGCGGTTCGCATCGGACCGGTCGGCACCGGGACCGGCAGGTTGATGCGTCAGCGGGCGGCTGTCGACTTCGCGGTGCGCTGGCTGGCCCGTAATCGGACGACGGAGGACGCATGACGGTGAGTGCCGAGGACTACTTGGCCGTGGTGACCGAGACGATCGGCCGGGTGGCCGCCAGTCAGCGGGAGGCGGTGGGGCGGGCCGCCGACCTGATCGCCGAGGCGGTGCGCGCCGACGGCGTGGTGCACGCGTTCGGCACCGGCCATTCGGAGGCCCTCGCGATGGAGATCGCCGGCCGGGCGGGCGGTCTGGTGCCGACCAACCGGATCGCGCTGCGTGACCTGGTGTTGCTCGGCGGCGACCCGGCCGAGCGGCTCGGTCCGCTGCTGGAACGGGACCCGGCGGTTGCGCACCGCCTCTACGAGCTGGCCCCGGTGCGGCCCGCCGACGTCTTCGTGCTCGCCTCGAACTCCGGGGTCAACGGCGCGATGGTGGAGTTCGCCACGCTGGTCAAGGAACGCGGCCACGCTCTGGTGGCGATCACCTCCGCACAGCACTCCGGCCAAATGACCTCCCGCCACCCGTCCGGGCGCAAGCTGGGCGACCTCGCCGACGTGGTGCTCGACAACGGTGCTCCGTACGGTGACGCGACGCTGCCGCTTCCCGGCGGTGGCGCGGTCGGCGCGGTTTCTTCGATCACCGCTGCGCTGCTGGCTCAGCAGATCACCGTGGAGGTGGTGGCGCGGTTGCTGGCGGCGGGGGAGCGTCCGCCGGTCTACCTGTCGGCGAACATCCCGGACGGTGATGCCCACAACACGGCGCTGGAGGCCCGGTACGCGGGTCGGATCCGACGCGGCTCCTGACGCCGCGACGCGCTGCTCCCGGTGGCCGACTTGCGTCTCGGAGATGAACGGCAGATGTCGTGAACCAGTTTCGCGCTCGGCCGGGTGGGGCAATTGCGTTGCTGCCGGCGGCCGGGACCGCCGGCAGTAGCGTCGCACCGGAGGTAGCGCGTGTCCAAGGAGACCGAGAAGCAGCGTTGGCAGCGCAACTTCGCTGACCTGTTGCAGGAGTTGCGGGTCGCACAGACCGGCGTGCAGATTCTCTTCGCCTTCCTGCTCACCCTGCCGTTCAGTAACGGTTTCACTCGGACCAGCGAGTTTCAGCGGGACGTCTACATCGTTGCGCTGCTTGCGGCGGCTGCCGCCACTGCCATGATCATCTCGCCGGTGGCGTTCCATCGGGCGCTGTTCCGGCAGGGGCGCAAGCCGGAGCTGGTGCGGTTCGCTCACCGGATGGCCACCGGTGGTCTCGCCTTCATGCTGATCGCGATGGTCAGCGCGGTGCTGCTGATCACCGACTTCGTGCTGGATCGGCCGATCGCCTTCGTGCTCACTGCGCTGACCGGGCTCTGGTTCCTCACGTTCTGGGCTGCCCTGCCGTTCGCCCGGCGCAACTGGGGTGAGGACGACATCGACGACGAGGACGACGACCCGGATGAGATCGCCGGCCGCTGATCGAGGCGAGCGGGCCGAATCGGATATTCACGCAACGCTACCCCTGGGTAACACCCGGGGGTAGCGTGGCGTTGAGGGCGCATGCCGAGCAGCCGCACCAAGGTTCGAGGGGGCAGCCGTGACCACGACGCAGGACGGCCGACCAGCACCGGACGGCCCCGATTCCGACACCAGCCCCGACACCGCCGGTGCCGCGGCGCCGTTGCCGGCGGAGGCCGGTCAGGTCTCGGAGAAGGAGGCCCGACGGGTCGCCGAGGCCGCTCGCGAGTCCACCTGGGACCGGCCCAGCTTCGGCAAGGAGCTGTTCCTCGGCCGGTTCCGGCTCGACCTCATCGACCCGTGGCCCCAGTCCAACCCGGACGACGTGGCCCGCGCTGAGGAGTTCCTCGGCCAGTTCCGCGCCTTCCTCAACTCCGAGGTGGACGGCGCGGCCATCGAACGCGACGCGTCCATTCCAGATTCTGTGTTCCACGGCCTGGCCGACCTCGGCGCGTTCGGCATGAAGATCGACCGGAAGTACGGCGGGCTCGGGCTCAGCAACCTGCACTACTGCCGGGCGCTGATGCTGGCCGGCTCGGTCAGCCCGGCCATCGGCGCGCTGCTCTCGGCACACCAGTCGATCGGGGTGCCGCAGCCGCTGAAGATGTTCGGCACCGCCGAGCAGAAGCAGCGCTTCCTGCCCCGGCTCGCCGCCGGAGAGGTGTCCGCGTTCCTGCTCACCGAGCCGGACGTCGGCTCCGACCCGGCCCGGCTGGCCACCATCGCCGAGCCAACCGAGGACGGCACCGGCTACCGGCTCAACGGGGTGAAGCTCTGGGCCACCAACGGCATCGTGGCCACCCTGCTGGTGGTGATGGCCCGGGTGCCCGCCACCGAGGGGCGGCGGGGCGGAATCACCGCGTTCGTGGTGGACGGCGACAGCGCGGGCATCACCGTCGAGCGACGCAACGAGTTCGTCGGCCTGCGCGGCCTGGAAAACAGCCTCACCCGGTTCCACGACGTGTTCGTGCCCGCCGAGAACGTCATCGGCGGCGAGGGCAAGGGGCTGAAGATCGCGCTGACCACCCTGAACACCGGCCGGCTCTCGCTCCCGGCGATGTGCGTGGGCGCCGGCAAGTGGGCGCTGAACGTGGCCCGGGGGTGGGCCGCCGACCGGGTCCAGTGGGGCCGACCGGTGGGCGAGCACGAGGCGGTCGCGCAGAAGCTCTCCTTCATCGCCGCCACCACGTACGGCATGGAGACCATGCTCGACCTCTGCTGCCTGCTCGCCGACGACGACCGCAACGACATCCGGATCGAGGCGGCCCTGGTCAAGCTGTACGCCAGCGAGATGGCCTGGAAGATCGCCGACGAGCTGATCCAGATCCGGGGCGGGCGCGGCTATGAGACGGCCGACTCGCTGGCCGCCCGCGGCGAACGCCCGGCCAACGTCGAGCAGGTGATGCGCGACCTGCGGATCAACCGGATCTTCGAAGGTTCCACCGAGATCATGCACCTGCTGATCGCCCGGGAGGCGGTCGACGCCCACCTGTCGGTGGCCGGCGACATCATCGATCCCGAGGCGGGGCTGGGCCGCAAGGCACGGGCCGGTGCCCGAGCCGGCGCTTTCTACGCGAAGTGGCTGCCCACGCTGGCCGTGGGTCGAGGGCAGAGCCCCTCGGCGTACGCCGAGTTCGGGCCGCTCGCCGCGCACCTGCGACAGGTGGAGCGGTCGTCGCGCAAGCTGGCCCGGTCGACGTTCTACGCGATGTCCCGCTGGCAGGGAAAGATGGAGCGTAAGCAGGCGTTCCTCGGCCGTGTGGTGGACATCGGCGCCGAGTTGTTCGCGATGTCCGCGGTCTGCGTCCGGGCTTCCGCCGAGCGGGACAGCCGACCGGAGAACGTCGAGCTGGCCGACCTGTTCTGCCGGCAGGCGCGGGTGCGGGTGGATGCCCTGTTCACGGCACTCTGGGACAACACCGACTCGGTCGACACCGCCGCCGCGAAGCGGATCCTCGCCGGCCGCTACGCGGGCCTGGAGGAGGGCGTGATCACCCCGTCCGACGAGTTGCCGTGGGTGGCCCGCTGGTCGCCGGGCCCGTCCACCGCCGAGGACGTCCGCCGCCGCATCCCGCCCAAGCCGTGATCCACACCTCCCGCCTGCCGCAGCCGAGGTGTCAGCGGGCGACCGCCCAGGCCAGCACCGCCGCCAGGATCAGGCCGTTGAGCGCGGCCAGACCCAGGTACGCCGCGGGCGGGATCTTCTTGCCCCGGCGCACGAAGGAGACCAGGACAGCGGCGTAGCCGAGCAGCAGGACGGCGATGACGATCAGGAAGTAGAACACCCGAAGACCTTAGCGGCCTCGACCGCGCAGGCCGAGTTGGCGCAGCTCCAACGCGGCCAGGGCGTCAACGGTCGCGTCGTCGCCGCGCCGCCACGCCTCGGCGACGTCCGGCGCGATCCGGTTCAGCCGACCCAGTGGCTGACTGACCAGCGCGCGCAGGGCGAGCAGGTCCCGGCCGGCCGGGACCGCGGCCAGCTTCGCCGCTGACCCGGCTCGGCGCATCCACCGGACCCGCAGCGGCAGCCAACCGAAGAGCACCAGACCCAGCGGAAAGATCAGCACCGCGATGGTGAGGGCGAGGGCGAGCTGGTCGACCATGTGCTGCTGGTCGCGGCCGGCGTCGGCGAGCGACCGAGCGGCATCGGCGGCGCGCTGGAACGGCGCGGTCAGCTCGTCGCCGACCAGCGGCACACGGCCGACCTTGCTGCCGGCGTCGCCCAGGTTGTCGGCGAGCCCGGTGCCGGCACCCTCCAGCTTCTGCCCCGGTACGGCGAGATTCTGCACCAGGTCGTGCAGCCAGAGCGCGCCGCGGATCGCCACGTACACCCAGGCGACGACGAGCAGGTCGGTGAGCAACTGACGGGCGGCGGTCGGAAACCGATCGGCATAGATTTTCACGCCGGACAGCGTTGCACGAACGGCCGCAGCCCGACACCCGTCGTCAGGCGGCCGGGCGAACCCGGCCACAGCGCGGCGGTGCCCGCCCTGCGACCGCCTGTCAGGCTGCGGGTGGCGTCCGCCAGTCAGGCGAGCCGGAGGTCCACGAACGCAACAGTGTCACCGGGCAGGACGTACCGCTCGACCTCGACGAAGCCGTGCTGTTCGGCAAACCGCAGACCATCGTCGTTGGACGCCAGGACGACGGTGTCGATGACCTGCGCGCCGAGGTCCCGTGCCCTCGCCAGCCCTCGCCGGTAGATCTGCTCTCCGTAGCCCTGCCGGCGATTTTCGGGCAGGACTCGTGCGATCACGGTCGCGGGCGCCGTGTCGGATTCCGGAGGTCGTACCGTCGAGCAACCCACCGGCGTGCCCTCGACGTACGCGACCTCGAGGATGTTCCGCTTGGCGCGGACGACGATCTCATCGACCGACAGCGCGGCCGTGGGGATGATCAGATTGTGGATGTGTTGCCAGTCGAGCAGGGCTGCTTCGCTACCTACCGGCTGGACCGGCCTGAACTGAAGGTCTGACACGGCTTCAGGCTAGGGCCTGTCCTGTCGATCAAGGAAGCTAGATGACGGCATGGCATGCCTTGATCAATTGATGAAAAGTAGGTTCGAGCTGCCCCTGGTACCTACTTTTCATCAATTGATCAAGGCGAGAGGGTGCCCAGGGCTCAGTCGTCCCCGGCCTCGGTCGGTCCTGGACTTGTGGTGCCTCACACGACGGCGCTGCCGGCCCACAGCAGGCTTGACCTGCCCCAACCTTCGCGCCATCGCCGCCGTCGCTGGCGTCATGATGGGCAGGACGCGCCCTGGTCAACGCGGGCAGTCCGGGCAGGTGCCGAAGATCTCCAGGGTGTGGCTGACGTCGGCGTAGCCGTGTTGCGCCGCGACCCGCTCGGCCCAGCTCTCCACGGCCGGGCCGGCCACCTCGACCGTACGCCCGCAGACCCGGCACACCAGGTGGTGGTGGTGCCCTTCGCTGCACCGGCGGTAGAGGTGCTCGCCGCCCGGCGGACGCATCACGTCGATCTCGCCCGCGTCGGCCAACCCCTGGAGGGTGCGGTAGACGGTGGTGAGGCCGACCCGTTCGCCGCGCTGCCGCAGCATCCCGTGCAGGTCCTGGGCGCTGTGGAAGCCCTCCATCTCACCCAGCAACGCGCTCACCGCCGAGCGCTGCCGGGTGTTGCGCACCGCGGCGCTGCTCTCGCTCATGATCCCTCCCCGGCGTGGCTGACCGCGTCGGCCACGATGTGCGCGACGTGCTCGTCGACCAGGCTGTAGGCGATCTCCCGACCTCGACGCGAACCCCGCACCACGCCCGCGCCGCGCAGCACCCGCAGGTGCTGGGAGACGAGCGGTTGCGCGGCGCCGAGCCTCTCCACTAGCTCGTGCACGCACCGCTCACCGCCAGCCAACTCGCTGACGATGGCCAGCCGGATGGGCGCGGAGAGCGCGCGGAGCAACTCGCTGGCCCCGTCGAACCCGTCGTAGCCCGTCGTGCTGCTCATCCTGCAACGATAACCAATACCACCGACATCACCCCGGTCAGGATCTGCCCAGCACGACCTCGTGCGGCTCCGATGTTGGTGCGGCGGTCGGAGTCGCCCGACGGCGCAGCGCCCGCCAGACGCCGCCGGCCACGGCCACCACCAGGAAGCAGGCGATCGCCACCAGCACCACCGAGGCACCCGGTGCCGTGTCCACCGTGGCCGCCACCCAGACACCGGAGCCGGCGGCGAAGAACCCGAGCGCCATCGCGGCGGTCATCGTGCTGCGGAAGCCCCGGGTGACCTGCTGGGCGGTGGCGACCGGCACCACCATCAGCGCGCTGATCAACAGCACCCCGACGGCCCGCATCGCGATGGTCACGGTGATCGCGGTGGCGACCGCGATCAGCAGGTTCAGCGTGCGCACCGGGAGGCCGGAGACCCGGGCGTACTCCTCGTCGTGGCTGACCGCGAAGAGCGCCGGACGCAGCGCGATCATCGTGATCAGGATTGCCGCGCCGAGCACCGCGATGGTGATCACGTCGGCCAGCGAGGTGGTGATCAACGACCCGAACAGATAGGCGTTGAGGTTGGCGCTTGTCGCGTCGGAGAGGCCAACCAGCAACACGCCGCCCGCGATTCCGCCGTAGAAGAGCAGGGCCAGGGCCAGGTCGCCGGACGTACGCCCACGGGCGCGGACCACCTCGATGGCGATCGCGCCCACGGTGGCGACGAGCACCGCTACCAGCACCGGCGAGCGATTGAGCAACAGACCCGCGCCGACGCCGGTAAGCGCTACGTGCCCGACACCGTCGCCGATCAACGCCAGCCGGCGCTGCACCAGGTAGATGCCGAGCGCCGGCGCGGCCAAGCCGATCACCAGCGCGCCGATCAGGGCATGCTGCATGTAGGAGTACTGGAAGAGTCCCATGCGTCAGTTGCTCCACAGCCCGGCGGGCTCGTCAGGACCGTGCGGATGCACGTGGTCGTGGTCAGGCTCCGCGTGATGGCCGGCCGGGTCCGGCACCGGGCCGTCGTGACAGATACCACCCTCGTGTACGACCACCGCCCGGCTGATCACCGGTCGCAACGGGCCCAGCTCGTGGGCGACCAGCAGCACCGTCCCCCCGTCGGCGACGAAGTCGCGCAGCGCGTCGGCGAACGCCTCCTGGCTGGCCGCGTCCACCCCGGCGGTGGGCTCGTCGAGGACCAGCAGCTCCGGCTTGCCAGCCAGTGCGCGGGCGATCAGAGTGCGCTGCTGCTGGCCGCCGGAGAGCGTGGACACGGGGTCACCGGCCCGGTCGGCGAGCCCGACCGCGAGTAGTGCGGCGTCGACGGCGGCCCGGTCGGCTCGACCCGGAGGGCGGAAGATCCCTCGGCGGGCCAGCCGGCCGGAGGCCACCACCTCACGGACGGTGGCTGGTACGCCGCCGCCGGCGCCCAGGCGCTGCGGGACGTACCCGATGCGGGCCCACTGCCGGAACCGGCGCAACGGCCGGTCGAAGAGGGTGATCGAGCCGGCGCTGATGGGCACCAGCCCGAGCACGGCGCGGATCAGGGTGGACTTGCCGGAGCCGTTGGCACCGAGCACCGCGACCACTTCGCCGGCGGTCACGGTGAGCGAGATGTCCCGGAGCACCGGGCGGCCGTCGTAGCCGACCACCCCGTGCTCGACGGTGATGACAGGTGAGGTCACGAGCAGCTCAAGGCCGTCTGCAGGGTCTGCAGGTTCGTACGCATCACCGAAAGGTAGTCCCCGTTGCTGCCGGCTGCGAGCCCTTCGATCGGGTCCAGCACTGCGGTCTTCGCTCCGACCTGACCGGCGATGGTCTCGGCGACCTTCGGGCTGACCAGGGTCTCGAAGAAGATCGTGGTGGCCTGGTGTTCCTTTGCCTCCTCGATCGCGTGCGCGAGCCGCTGCGGCGAGGGCTCGACGTCCGGGCTCAACCCGGTGATGCCGACCTGGTCGAGCTGGTAGCGGTCGGCGAGGTAGCCGAACGCGGCGTGGCTGGTCACGATCTCCCGCCGCTGGCAGGTCGCCAGGCCGTGCCTGAACTCGCCGTCCAGGGTCGTGAGGTCGGCGCGTAGAGCTGCGGCACGGGCGGTGTAGTCGGCGGCGTGCTCCGGGTTGGCCTTGCCGAGTCGCTGGGCAAGCTGATCACCGATGCCGGCGAGGCGGGTCGGGTCGAGCCAGACGTGTGGGTCCTTGCCGCCGCTGTCCTCGGAGTGCCCCTCCTCGCCCTCGTGGTCGTGCCCGCCAGCACTCGCGTCCAGCAGCGGCTGCACGCTGGTCACGTCGAACGCCCGGTCGCCACCGTTCTGTGCGACGGCGTCATCCACCGCAGGTTGGAAACCCTTGAGGTAGACGATCAGCTCGGCCTCGCTGACCTGACCGACCTGGCTCGGGTTGAGCTCCAGATCGTGCGGCTCGGCGCCGGGCTTGGCCAGGTTCGTCACCCGGACCGCATCGCCACCGACCCGCTCGGCGATGAACTGGAGGGGGTAGAACGCGGCCACCACGTCGACCCGTTGCGGGTCGGCGCCAGCGGCACCACCGGTGGAGCAGCCCGCCGCGGCACCCAGGGCGAGGAGGGTGGTCGCGGCGGCCAAGACACGGAACGTGGTGCGGTTGCTCATGCCGTCAACTGTCCGTGGCAACGATAATGATTGTCAAAAACGCATGCTTGCATGTCAGAGGAGCTTCGCGAGGCCCACCGTCACGAGCAGGGTCAGCATCACCAGTCGAATCAGCCGGGTCTGCGGCGCCTGAACCGCCCAGGTCGTCGCCAACAGGGCGATCAGGATCGCGGCGAGCGCGAGCGTCAGCAACCCGCCGACCACCCCGGGCGTGAAGAACGCCACCAGCACCACCACCAGGGTGAGCAGGAACACCGACGTCGGGTTCGCCCCGGCCAGCCGAGCCAGCAGAGGGCGCTGCGTACGCTGCATCCCACAGACTCTACGAGGAGGGACCCCCGTTGCTGGTGACCAACCGGTTCGTGGTTGACATCGATGTCGCCGACGACTTCACCGAACGGGCGCACGCCGCCCTCACCGCACTGGCCGCCCGCCCCGGCTACCTGCGTGGCCAACTGGTCCGCGCGCTCGACGACCCCCGGTACTGGTCACTGGTCACCGAATGGGAATCGGTCGGCACGTACCGGCGGGCCCTGGGCGCCTTCGAGGTCAAGGTCAGCGCCGTGCCGCTGCTCGCCGAGTCGGTCGACGAGCCCTCCGCGTACGAGGCGCTGGCCACCGCGGCCCCCGGCGGGGCAGTGGTCGTCGCCGAGAGTGATCGGGCTGCGGGTCCTTACCGCTGAGCCGCCGGACACTACGCTGCTCCTATGACCCCACCCGCCCCGCCACCCGGTCCCGGGGTGGCTCCGCCGTTCGCCGCGCCGCCCACCGAGGGCCGCCGGACTCGGCTCTGGATCGGCCTCGGCGTCGGCGCGCTCGCCGTGGTGCTCTGCTGTGGCGGGGGCGGCAGCGCCATCGTCGGCCTGGCCGTGACCGGCGTGCAGGCGGTCCGGGAACAGGCCCGCACCGTGACCGGCGACTACTACCAGGCGCTGGTTGAGCGGAACTACGGGCGGGCGTACGAGCAACTCTGCGACGACGCGCAACGGCGCGAGTCCCGGCCCGAGTTCGAACGGCGGGCCGCCGCCGAGCCGCAGGTCACGGCGTTCCGGCTGGGCGAGGTGGACACCATCAACCTGACCGTGCCGGTCGACGTGACGCTGGACGGCGGTGACCGGGAGCAGCAGCAGGTCATTCTTGGGCATGACGGTCAGACCGGCGGCGTGGAGGTCTGCGGGGTCAGCTGACCCGCCCCCGGTATTCTGCTGGGCTCAGGGCGACGGTGGTCGTACCGTGGTCCCGAACCGACCGTTCCATCCACATCTCGCCCCCGCCGACCGCCAGCCGGCGTAGGAGGAAACATGCCAGCCGACCGTATCGATGCCGTCGTCAGCCTCGCCAAGCGCCGAGGCTTCGTCTTCCCCTCCAGCGAAATCTACGGAGGCACCCGGTCGGCGTGGGACTACGGCCCGCTCGGTGTGGAGCTCAAGGAGAACGTCCGCCGGCAGTGGTGGAAGACCATGGTCCAGCAGCGCGACGACGTCGTCGGCCTCGACTCAGCGGTGATCCTGGCCCGCAAGGTGTGGGAGGCGTCCGGCCACATCGCCGAGTTCGTCGACCCGCTCACCGAGTGCCAGTCCTGCCACAAGCGGTTCCGGGCAGACCACCTCGAGGAAGCGTACGAGGCCAAGCACGGCAAGCAGCTGACCTCGCTCGCCGAGCTGAACTGCCCCAACTGCGGCAACAAGGGCACCTTCACCGAGCCGAAGATGTTCAACGGCCTGATGAAGACCTACCTCGGCCCGGTGGAGAGCGAAGAGGGCATGCACTACCTGCGCCCGGAGACCGCGCAGGGCATCTTCGTCAACTACAAGAACGTCGAGACGGTCGCCCGCAAGAAGCCGCCGTTCGGCATCGCGCAGACCGGCAAGTCGTTCCGCAACGAGATCACGCCGGGCAACTTCATCTTCCGGACCCGCGAGTTCGAGCAGATGGAGATGGAGTTCTTCGTCGAGCCGGGCACCGACGAGCAGTGGCACGAGTACTGGCTCCAGGAGCGCTGGAACTGGTACCTCGACCTCGGCCTGTCGGCGGACAACCTGCGCCTCTACGAGCACCCCAAGGACAAGCTTTCGCACTACGCGAAGCGGACGGTGGACATCGAATACCGGTTCCAGTTCGGCGGCACCGAGTTCGCCGAGCTGGAAGGTATCGCCAACCGCACCGACTTCGACCTCTCCACGCACAGCAAGCACTCCGGCGTCGACCTGTCGTACTTCGACCAGGCCAAGAGTGAGCGCTGGATGCCGTACGTCATCGAGCCGGCCGCGGGTCTGACCCGCGCGGTGCTGGCCTTCCTGCTCGAGGCGTACGACGAGGACGAGGCGCCGAACACCAAGGGTGGCGTGGACAAGCGCACCGTCATGCGGTTCGACCCGCGGCTCGCCCCGGTCAAGGTGGCCGTGCTGCCGCTGTCGCGCAACGAGGCGCTGTCTCCGAAGGCGAAGGACCTCGCGACGCTGCTGCGCAAGCGCTGGGTGGTGGAGTTCGACGACTCGCAGGCGATCGGCCGCCGCTACCGCAGGCAGGACGAGATCGGCACTCCGTTCTGCGTGACTGTCGACTTCGACACGCTGGACGACAACGCTGTTACGGTGCGCAACCGGGACACCATGGGCCAGGAGCGGGTCTCTCTGGACCAGGTTGAGCGCTACCTGATCGAGCGCCTCCCCGGCTGCTGACGTGCCCAGAAGGCCCCTTCTCGACCCCGGTCGAGGAGGGGCCTTCTGGTGTCTGACCAGGGGCGGGACGCGAGACGAACCGTCGGCGACTCGCGGGTCGATGAAATTAGCTCAGTGCCATCTTTCGATATCTTGGTCTCGATCGGAAGAAGGTGGGATGACATGGCGAATCGACTGTCCGTCCTCCGCTTGACCGCTGCGGCGTCGATCGTCGTGGTGTTCCCGGCGCTCTCGGGCTCAACGGCCCACCACGGTGCCGCCCAGCCTCCCCTGGCGAGCGCTGCCGCCCACGCCCCGCCGCCGCCGAATGCGTCCTCCGCGTCGCGCGGGTCGGCTGGTGCGAGCCCCACGGCCACAGTCTCCGGGTCGCCCGTCCCTGGGATGATCGAGGCCGCCCAGCGGGGGCTCGAGCCGCCGGCCCCGTCCCGCGGCGGTCCCGCGCGGCGTGTGTCCCCGCAGGCCCCCGTGACGCGTCTCGCCCCCGTCACGGCGATCCACTCGCAGGCGAAGATCGACAGCGGAGCGCTGGTGACGTGGACGACCTCGCCGACGTGCCTCCTGGCGGGGCACGACACCATGGGCTGGGCGTGGCTGGACGACCTCCCGACAGGGAGGGTGGTGCGGGTCGTCTCGGGGCCGTGCGCGGGCATCTACCAGGTGGTCGGGCACCGGTGGCAGCCGCGCAAGGGCGGCACGATGCCGCACTGGGCGAGCCGATACGACCTCGTGCTCCAGACCTGCACGGGGCGGAGCGGGACGGGGTTCAGCACCGCTCGACGGCTGGCCCGGTAGGCCCGATCGGGGCGGCCCAGGGGGCGTCGACCCGAGCGCCGCCCTGCGGCAGGCAAAGGGGGAGGAACCCCTCCGTATACTTGCGGGGTGAGTGATGTCGCGGTGGCGGCCGTACGCCCGTTGACCCTCGGTGGCTACCAGGTGTGGCCGCCGGTGGTGCTCGCGCCGATGGCCGGGATCACCAACGTCGGTTTCCGCAGGCTCTGCCGTGAGCAGGGCGGCGGCATCTACGTCTGCGAGATGATCACCACCCGGGCGCTGGTCGAGCGGAACCCGAAGACGCTGCGCATGATCACGTTCGGCGACGACGAGAAGCCCCGCAGCCTCCAGCTCTACGGCACCGACCCGGAGATCACCGCTGCCGCCGTGCGGATCGTCGTCGAACGCAACCTGGCCGATCACATCGACCTCAACTTCGGCTGCCCGGTCCCCAAGGTCACCCGGCGTGGGGGCGGCGCGGCGTTGCCGTGGCGGCGTCGGCTCTTCGCCCGGCTGGTGCAGGCCGCGGTGGCTGCCGCCGCGCCGGCCGGGGTGCCGGTCACGGTGAAGATGCGCAAGGGCATCGACGACGACCACCTGACGTACGTCGAAGCCGGGCTCGCCGCCCAGGAGGCCGGCGTGGCGGCGGTGGCCCTGCACGGGCGGACCGCCTCGCAGCGCTACTCCGGCACCGCCGACTGGGACGCGATCGCCGCGTTGAAGCAGGCCCTCGATGTGCCGGTGCTCGGCAACGGCGACATCTGGGAAGCCGACGACGCGCTGCGGATGGTCGCGCACACCGGGGTCGACGGCGTGGTCGTCGGGCGCGGCTGCCTGGGTCGACCGTGGCTCTTCGCCGACCTGGAGGCCGCCTTCAACGGCCGCCCGGAGCGGCGGTTGCCCACCCTCGGCGAGGTGGCGGTGACCATGCGCCGGCACGCCGAGCTGCTGGTCGACCAGTTCGTGGCCGGTGCCAGCAGCCCGGCGCGGGGTGAGCGGGACGGCTGCACCGACTTCCGCAAGCACGTCGCCTGGTACCTCAAGGGCTTCCCGGTCGGCGGCGAGCTGCGCCGTTCGCTGGCGATGATCGAGAGCCTGGCCCAGCTCGACGACCTGCTCGGAAAGCTCGACCCGACGGAGCCGTTCCCGCTGACCGCCCTGGGCCAGCCGCGCGGGCGCACCAACTCGCCGGGGAAGGTCTTCCTGCCGGAAGGCTGGTTGGCCAGCCGAGACGACGACGCCGTCCCCGAGGGCGCCGAGATGGACGACTCCGGCGGCTGATCGCCGCGTGTCCGGCACCGGCGCCTGGATGCAGGGCGTGGATGTGCGGCCCGGTCCGGCTTTGCCCCCGGCCCGCTACGGCTTTTGCCCGGCGCGGTTGGCCCGGCCGCGCCACCGACCTGACCTGACCGACGCCGAAGGGCCGGGCCCCTTGGTGGGGTCCGGCCCTTTCGGTTTTGCGTGGGGGTGGGTCAGTTGGTGGTGTAGCCG
>NZ_JBNCKP010000034.1:0-51123 GCF_049841575.1 Micromonospora sp. DT201
TAGCCGGGTGGTCGTTCGTGGGGACTGCAACGACCGGGCGGGGGCCGGCATTCCAACCCCGGGTCGCGGGGTGGCCGGGCCGTGGTGCTGCGATCGTCAGGGTATGTAACGACCCCGGCCCGGCCATGATTCCGGGCCACGGATGCCACCGCTCACAGCCCAGACCACCCCAGACCGGACAAAACACCCATCAGGCGGCTCGGCTTGACCTCAAGGCGTGCGTGCCGGGCATGATCGACTCAATATCGCCGATATTGCTGTATCCGGGCCCAGCGATGCCCCCACGTCGCCGACATTGAGTCGATCAGCGCCGCACTGATCACGCCCGCGGGCGCAAACCTGGACATAACCCCTATAAAGCTTCCGCCTCCGAGGCCTACCGGGAAGGCCGCCTACCGGTCGGCGTAGGGGATCTTGGAGGGAGCCGGGCACTGGGAGAGGTGGCCGCAACTCGTCTCGACCCCTCGAAACGAGGACACGTCTCCGTGCGGCTCGACGGCAGATGCCGGGGTTGTCAGATCTGATCGATGCCCTGCTCAGGGCCGGGAAAATCGGTTGAGTTGACGGGCTGGCGCCGGCAGGCTGGGTTCTCCGCCACCCCGCGTCCGGAGGACTTTCCATGCGCCTGCTCCGAGATCTGTGGGGCACCTCGCCACGCCGCATGACGGTCGTGGCAATTCTGATCGTGCTCGGTGCCGCTGGCCAGGCGGGCGCGTCGGCGCTGGCCGGTCCGGTGCTGTTGCACCGCTCGACCGGCTTCTTCGCCGTACTGGCCGCGGCATTGGTCGCCGCGGTGCTCACCGACTTCGCGGTGAGTCTGCTGATGGCCGGCCTGACCGCCGACTGGTCTGCTGACGTGCGGCGGCGGCTCTGCCGGGTGGCCCTCGGGCAGGACCTGCCCACGTTGGAGACCACGCCGGTGGGCGAGTTGCTCGACCGCATCGACGGTGACGTCTACCAGGTGGCCGCCGCTGTCCGTAACCAGGGCACGCGGATTGCCCAGGCGCTCTGTGTGGGCCTGCTGTCGGTGGCCGTCGCGCTGTTCGTCTGGTGGCCGGCGGGGATCGCGATGCTGCTGCTGATCGTGGCCCTCGCGGTGGGGCTGCGCCGGCCGACCGCCCGCATCGTCCCGGCCCGGATGGCCGAGGAGGAGGCATGGTCGGACCTTGCCGCCGTCATGGAGGAGGCGGTGCACGGTCAGGACGACGTACGCACCAGCCTGGCCCGGCCGTACGTGCTGCGGCTCTACGCCCAGCGGGCCGCTGCCGTCCTGTCCCGCGGCAAACGGGTCTGGGTGATGTCCGCCCAGGTGACCACGGTCGCTGCCGCGACCATCCGAGGCGGCATCGGTGCGGTGGTGCTCGGCGGCGCGTGGGCATTGGCCAGCGGTCAGATCGACGCCGCCCGGTTGACCGCCGTGTGGTTGCTCGCGTTGGCCTTCGGGGCCACCGTCGAACACGTGAGCCGGATGGTTCCGGAGCTGCAGTACGCGCTCGGGGCGTGGGGCCGGGTGTTGCTGCTGGAGGACGCCCGCCAGGAGCCCAGCGGTGGGGCCAGCCCGACCGACGGTGACCTGCGCATCCGCGACCTCACCTTCGGCTACCAGGTGAGCGGGCCGGAGAGCGGGCGGGGGCACGCGCTGCGTGGGGTCAGCCTCACCTTCGCGCGGGGTCGGTCGTACGCGCTGATCGGGCGGACCGGCTCGGGCAAGTCGACCCTGGCGAAGGTGCTGACCCGGGCCGTCGACGTGCCGGCAGGCTCGGTCTTCCTCGGTGGCACCGACCTGTGCGACCTCGACGTCGAGCAGCTTCGCCGGTGGGTGGCCCTGGTGCCTCAGCGCACCGAGATCCTGGCCGGCACGCTGGCCGAGAACGTCGCTCTCTTCGACCCGGAGCTGCTCGACGCCGCCGAACGGGCGCTCGACGAGTTGGGTCTCGCCGGTTGGATCGCCGAGCTGCCCGACGGGTTGGCGACCCGCCTGGGGGAGGGCGGGCACGTGCTCTCCGCCGGTCAGGAGCAGCTGGTGGCGTTCGCCCGGATCCTGGTCCGGGACCCGCACGTGGTGATCCTCGACGAGGCCACCGCTCGGCTGGACCCGGTCACCGAGGCGCGGGTGCAGCGGGCCACCGAACGGTTGCTGCGCGACCGGATCGGCGTCGTCATCGCGCACCGGCTCTCCTCGGTACGCCGCTGCGACGAGGTGGTGGTGCTGGCCGACGGTGCGGTGGTCGAGGCCGGCCCGCTGGACGCGTCTGCCCGCTTCGCCGAGCTGTTGGCGACCAGTCACGCGGCCGCGTACGCCGCTGCGCCGCAGGCAGCCCGCGCTGGCGGCGGCACGGACCTGTTGACCGGCCCGGGCCCGGTGGCCGCCTGGCCCGCTGGCGGCCAGGTCGATCCGACAATGGTGGACGAAGCTGTCGCGCGGGTGAAGGCCGATCCGCCGCCCCTGCCGCCGGCCCCGCCGGCCCGCACGTTCCGGGAGATCTTCCGGCTCTGCTGCAACGACCCCCGGTACGGGTTGGGGGCGATGGCAGTGTTCCTCGTGATCATTCTGCTCGGGCTGGACGGCCCGGTGTTGCCGTGGCTCTGGGCGGATCTGGTCGACGGCGTCGGTGATCCGTACCTGCCGGCGTGGGGGATCGTGGCCGGGCTGTTGATCACGTTGCCGGTGCCGTACTACACCGGTATCTGGTTCCCGCAGTGGTGGGTGCGGCAGATGTTGCGGATCAGCCTGCGTCTGGTGCATGGCCAGACCGGGCCGCGCCGGGTCAGCTCACACACCCCGGCCGAGGTGGTGGCGCAGGGCGGCGACACCGAGCGGGTGGTCCAACTCGCCGACAACGTGTTTGACCAGTCCGCGGCGGTGGTCCTGACGGTCGTAATGACGATGGTCTCCGGCAGCGTCGTCCCGGCGTTGTTCTTCGTCGGCACGATGGTGGTCTCCGGGTTGGCCGCGAGCCTGTTCGGGCCGAACTTGGAGCGTTCGGCCCGGGCGACCGTGTCCGCGCGGGCAGCCTTCGCCACCGCGCTGGTCTCCGTGTTGTCCTCCGCGCGGACGGTGAAGCTCGCCGGCGCGAGTGCGGCCGTGCTGCGTCACCTCGCCGACCTGGACGTGGTGCGCAGTGACCGCCAGCGCCGGGAGATCTCGGTGCAGGTGTGGTCGCGTTCCACGCCGTCGGTGGCCAGCGGCCTGTTGCCGATCGGCGCGTGGGCGCTCTACCTGCACGGCTCGCTCTCCGCCGGGGCGGTGCTGGTGGCCGTGTCCACGCTGGGTGCGGCGCGCTGGTTCTCCTGGACCACCGCTTCGTTGATCTCGCAGCTGCCCTCGGCGCGGGTCTGGACGCGGCGCACGACGGCGATGACCGGAGTGGGCGCGTACTCCGCGGGGGTTTCGGCGGTGGACCTGGCCGCCGGGACGGCGCCCGCGCCGACGCCACCGCCGCGGCATCCGCTGCGCCGGCTGGAGCTACGCGGCTTCGGGGTGGTGCACTCCGACGGCATGGTGGCCGTCCGTGATGTCGACCTGACCGTGCAGCGGGGGCAGTTGGTGCTGGTCGTCGGGCCGGTGGGGTCGGGCAAGTCCTCGCTGCTGCGGGCGTTGGCCGGGATCGTGCACCACACCGGCGAACTGGCCTGGAACGGCGACCCGGTCACCGAGCCTGAGCTGTTTTTGCGCCCCAACCAGGTCGGCTACGTCGGCCAGTTGCCTCGGGTGCTCTCCGGCACGGTGGCCGACAACATCGCGCTGGGCCACCAGGTGGACGCGGCCGGGGCGGTCAGCACCGCCCAGCTCGACCACGACCTGGCCGCCGCCGGCGGTGGGTTGGGTCTGCTCATCGGGCACAAGGGCACCCGGCTCTCCGGCGGGCAGTTGCAGCGGTTGGCGCTGGCTCGGGCGTTGGCCCCGCGTACCGAACTGTTGGTCGCCGACGACGTGTCGTCGGCGCTGGACGTCACCACCGAGCTGGCGCTGTGGCAGGCGCTGCGCGGACACGGGGTGACCGTGGTGGGCTCGACCGCGAAGCGTGCCGCGCTGGTCCGCGCCGACCACGTGGTGGTGCTGATCGGCGGCACGGTGGCGGCCCAGGGCACCTGGCAGGACCTGGAGGGCAACTGGTCGCACCTGGCGGGTTGACACCTCGGGCGGCTGCCCAGCTCGGCAGCCGCCCGAGGCCAGGCTGGATCAGGCGCGGGCGTACTGGGCGGGCACGGTGGACGCGACGCCGAGCTTGGCGGCGGCCCGGCGCGGCCAGTACGGGTCACGCAGCAGCTCCCGGCCGAGCAGCACCAGGTCAGCCTCGCCGCCGGCGATGATCTGCTCGGCGTGCTCGGGTTCGACGATCAGGCCCACCGCTCCGGTGGGCACGCCGGCCTCGCGACGGATCTGGGCGGCCAGCGGCACCTGGTAGCCGGGGCCGAGCGCAATGCGCTGGTCCATGCTCACACCACCGGAGGAAGCGTCGACGAGGTCGACGCCGACGCCGGCCAGCTCGCCGGCGAGCACCACGCTGTCCTCGATCGTCCAGCCGCCCTCGACCCAGTCGGTGGCGGAGATCCGGGTCAGCACCGGCACGTCCTCGCCGACCGCGGCGCGCACCGCGCGGGCCACCTCCAGGGTGAGCTTCATCCGGGCGGGCCGGTCTCCGCCGTAGGAGTCGGTGCGGTGGTTGGTCAGCGGCGAGAGGAACTCGTTGAGCAGGTAGCCGTGGGCGGCGTGGATCTCCACGGCGGCGAAGCCGGCGGCCAGCGCGCGTTCGGCGGCGGTCGCGAACGCCTCGATCACACCGGCGATGCCGGCCTCGTCGAGGGTGGTCGGCGTCCGGTACTCGGCGGTGAAAGGCTCCGAACCGGGGGCGACGGGCGTCCAGCCACCGTCGGCGTCCGGCACGCCGCCGCGCTCGGATGCCCATGGCCGGTAGGTGGAGGCCTTGAATCCGGCGTGCGCGAGCTGCACGGCCGGCACCGCGCCGTGGGCGGCGACGAACGCGGTCACCGGTCGCCACGCGTCGACGTGCGCACCGGACCACAGCCCGGTGTCCTGCGGGCTGATCCGCCCCTCGGGGAGCACGGCGGTGGCCTCGCTCAGCACCAGACCCGCGCCGCCGATCGCGCGGCTGCCGAGGTGGACCAGGTGCCAGTCGGTGGGGAGACCGTCCGGGCCGGCAGAGTACTGGCACATCGGCGCCATGGCGATCCGGTTGGGCAGGGTGACCGCGCGCAGCGCCAGCGGTGTGAACAGAGAACTCATGCGGTGATCCTCTCGGAAAACGGAGACTGGCCCCTCAAGGGAGGGGCCAGTCATCGTTGCGGTGAAATGGTCAGGCAGGAACAGGGCTCAGTTCAGGCCGGGTCTCCGCGACCGGCTCCGGCTCGGTCAGGTCGCGCTGACCGGCGGACTCGTACGCGACCCGGTCGAGAGTGCCCTCGCGGGCGGACACCACGATCGGCACCAGCGCCTGTCCGGCCACGTTGGTGGCGGTGCGCATCATGTCCAGGATCGGGTCGATGGCCAGCAGCAGACCGGCACCCGCCAGCGGCAGGCCCAACGTGCTGAGGGTCAGGGTGAGCATCACGGTCGCGCCGGTCAGACCAGCGGTCGCCGCCGAGCCGACCACCGAGACGAACGCGATCAGCAGGTAGTCGCCGATGCCGAGGTGTACGCCGAAGACCTGGGCCACGAAGATCGCGGCCAGCGCCGGGTAGATGGCGGCGCAACCGTCCATCTTCGTGGTGGCACCGAAGGGCACCGCGAACGAGGCGTACTCGCGGGGCACGCCGAGCCGCTCGACGGAGCGCTGGGTCACCGGCATGGTGCCGACCGAGGAGCGGGACACGAAGGCCAGCTCGATCGCCGGCCAGGCGCCGGCGAAGAAGCGCAGCGGGTTGAGGCGCCCGGCGAGGATCAGCACCAGCGGGTAGAGCACGAACAGCACGATGGCGCAGCCGATGTAGACGGCGCTGGTGAACTTCGCGAGGGGGGCCAGCAGGTCCCAGCCGTACGAGGCGACGGCGTTGCCGATCAGGCCGAGGGTGCCGATCGGGGCGAGGCGGATGACCCACCAGAGCGCCTTCTGGACGATCGCCAGCAGGGAGCGGTTCAGCGCCACGAACGGCTCGGCGGCCTCGCCGACCAGCATCGCTGCGGCACCGAATACGAGGGCGAGGAAGACGATCTGGAGGACGTTGCCCTCGACGAACGCACCGACCGGGTTGGTGGGCACGATGCCGGTGAGGAAGTCGGTCCACGAGCCGGTGTTCTTCGGCGGCGTCGCGCCACCCAGGTCGAGGGTCACGCCCTTACCCGGGTTGACGAGCAGGCCGAGGCCGATGCCGATGCTCACCGAGATCAGCGCGGTGATGCCGAACCACATCAGGGTCTTGAGCGCGAGCCGGGCGGCGTTGGCCACGCCGCGCAGGCTGACCACGCTGACCACGATGGCGGTGAAGACCAGCGGCGGCACGGCCAGCTTGAGTAGCTGGATGAAGAGGCTGCCGACGGTGTGCAGCGTGGTGGTGAGCCAGCTCAGGTCGTTGGTGCGGGCCAGGAAGCCCAGCGCGATGCCGAGCACGAGGCCGAGCAGGATCTGCACGGAGAAGGGAATTTTGCGCAGGCTGAAGGGCATGGAGATATCCAATTGTCCGGTCTGATCAGGGCAGGCGTGGGAACGCGGCTAGCCCGGACAGATGCCGCTGGCCTGCAGTCGGAGATCGACATACAGGCGGACGGTGAGGCCCCAGACATTGGTCATCGCTCGACGAGACTACGCCGCCCGTGGTGGATTGCAAGGACCGGCAAGCGTGAGGCTCCTTACAGATCCTCCAGCCGGACCCGGGAAGGAGGCCGCCGGTCCAGGGCGAGGGCGGTGGCGGTTGTGACGCCCCACACGACTGCCAACGCGAGGACCAGCCGCTCCAACACGCCGACCACCGTGCCCCGGCCGACGACGAGCATGGCGAGGCCGACCGTCGCGCAGAGCGGTAGGGACAGCGCGGCGGCCACGCGAGCCAACCGACGCACCGCGGGGCCGGCCGGCCCGGACACGGCAAGCGTGATCATGGCGAAGACTACCGCCGCGGTCGCCGCGATGCTCGCGCCCCCGTGCACCAGATCCGCCGCCGTGGCCCGCTCGAACGGCGGTAACGGGCAGCCGGCGGAGCAGGTCACCGCCCCGGACACGGCGGTGAACACGGCACCGGTGGCGAGCAGCGCGGGCGCCGCCCACACCCCGGGAGGCAGCGCCGCGCCAACCAGCAGCAACGCGCAGGCCAGAGCGAGGACCCCGATCCGGTACGTCACGGCGTGCGCACTGCCGGCAACGCCCGCCTCGCTGACGTACCCGGTCAACCCTGGACCGGGACCGGCGACCACGGCGACCACCACCGCCACCGCACCGGCCAGCGCGCAGCCGGCGGCGGCGGACCCGGCGACCCGGCGGGCGACGTCAGTGCGAGCCCTCGGCTCGGTCGCGGTGCCGGGCCGAGTTGGCTCAGCCACGCCCGTGCGGCGTGCTCCAGCCGGACTCGTCAGGCCCGAGCGGCACGATGCCGCTCGGGTTGATCTCCCGGTGGGTGCCGTAGTAGTGCCGCTTGATGTGGTCGAAGTCCACCGTCTCGCCGAAGCCCGGGGTCTGGAACAGGTCCCGGGCGTACGCCCAGAGCACCGGCATCTCGGTCAGCTTGTTGCGGTTGCACTTGAAGTGCCCGTGGTACGCGGCGTCGAAGCGGACCAGGGTGGTGAACAGCCGCACGTCGGCCTCGGTGATCGAGTCGCCGAGCAGGTAGCGCTGCACGGCCAGCCGCTCGGAGAGCGCGTCCAATCGGGCGAAGAGAGCCTGGAACGCCTCGTCGTACGCCTCCTGTGAGATGGCGAACCCGCACCGGTAGACACCGTTGTTGACGTCGGCGTGGATCTCGGCCATCAGTGCGTCCATCTCGGGGCGCAGCGCGACCGGGTAGAGGTCCGGCGCGTCGGGAGCGTGCAGCCGCCGCCACTCGGTGGAGAGGTCGAGGGTGAGCTGCGGGTAGTCGTTGGTGACGACCCGGCCGGTCAGCGTGTCGACCAGCGCCGGCACGGTCACCCGGCCGGTGTAGTCCGGGTCGGTGGCCAGGTACGCCTCGGAGAGGAAGCTCACGCCGAGGACCGGGTCGAAGCCGTCCGGGTCGAGGGCGAACGCCCAGCCCCGCTCGTCCCGGATCGGGTCGACGGTGCCCAGCGAGATCGCGTCGTCCAGGCCGAGCAGGCCGCGCACGATCCTCGCCCGGTGCGCCCACGGGCAGGCGCGGCACCAGATCAGCCGGTACCGGCTGGCCTCCAGCGGCCAGCGGCCCTGCTCGTCCGGGCCGCCACCAGGTGGAGAGGTCGAGTCGGCGGTGACCCGACCGGTGAACCGGTTGGGCTGGCGGACGAACGCACCACCGCCGCTGGTCTCTGCGCTGAACTGGGCCCGGGCCATGCCGTCAACCTATCCGCTGCGCGCGCGGATATCCTGACGCCCGGCTGCCTCCGCGACCCGGTGGGCGGCCCCACCCCCCGCCGTCTGCACCCCTAAGGACTCGCGATGACCGTGGCATACCTGGTGGCCGGTGTCCGTACCCCGATCGGCCGGTACGCGGGCGCGCTCGCTGGCGTCCGTCCCGACGACCTGGCCGCGCACGTGATCCGCGAGTTGGTGGCCCGCCACCCGTCGGTGGACTGGGCGCGGGTGGACGACGTCGTGCTCGGCTGCGCCAACCAGGCCGGCGAGGACAACCGCAACGTGGCCCGGATGGCGGCGCTGCTGGCCGGCCTGCCCGAGGAGGTGCCGGGCAGCACGGTCAACCGGCTCTGCGGCTCCGGGCTCGATGCCCTCGCCATGGCGGCCCGGTCCATCGTTGCCGGGGACGCGGAGCTGGTGATCGCCGGCGGGGTGGAGAGCATGAGCCGGGCGCCGTTCGTCATGCCGAAGGCGACGTCGGCGTACTCCCGCTCGGCCGAGGTGTACGACACCACCCTGGGCTGGCGGTTGGTCAACCCGTTGATGGCCGACGGGTGGGGCGTCGACTCGATGCCGGAGACGGCGGAGAACGTGGCTGCCGAGTACGGGGTGAGCCGGGCCGAGCAGGACGCCTTCGCGTACCGCTCACAGCAGCGCGCGGCCAAGGCGCAGGCCGACGGCCGGTTCGCCGAGGAGATCGTGGCGGTGTCCGTGCCGGCCGGTCGTCGAGAGACCCGGTTGGTCGAGGTCGACGAGCACCCCCGGGAGACCTCGCTGGAAAAGTTGGCCGCGCTGCCCACCCCGTTCCGCGACGGCGGCACGGTGACTGCGGGCAACTCCTCGGGCGTCAATGACGGCGCGGTCGCGCTGCTGGTGGCCAGCGAGGCGGCGGTGCATCGGTACGGCCTCACCCCGCTGGCCCGTATCGTCGGCGCGGCGGCGGCCGGCGTGCCGCCCCGGATCATGGGCATCGGCCCGGTGCCGGCCACCCGCAAGCTGCTCGACCGGGTCGGGGTCGAGCTGAGCGCGGTGGACGTGGTGGAGCTGAACGAGGCGTTCGCCGCCCAGTCTGTGGCGGTGTTGCGCGAGCTGGGGCTGCCCGTGGACGCCGACCACGTCAACCCGAACGGCGGCGCCATCGCGCTGGGGCACCCGCTCGGTGCCAGCGGCGCACGGCTGGCGCTGACCGCCGCCCTGGAGTTGCGCCGTCGCGGCGGCCGCCGGGCTCTGGCCACCATGTGCATCGGCGTTGGTCAAGGCATCTCGCTGTTGCTGGAGTCAGCCGCCTAGAGTGGTCCACACCACACGACCGCGGGTCGACCGGTTGCTCGCGCGTGCCCACGGCACGCCCCGACGCCGGTGTCGGTCCGCGCTGCGGCGAGGAACTGGGGAGCACGCTGATGCCGGACGGACTGCCGACTGAGATCGATCTGACCAGGCCGAGCGCGGCCCGGGTGTACGACTATTTCCTGGGCGGGGCGCACAATTTCGAGATCGACCGGCAGCTGGCCGAGCAGATCGCCAGCATGACCCCGAATCTCGCCGCCACCATGCGCTCCGGCCGTGAGTTCCTACGTCGGGCCGTGCGGGTGCTGCTCGACGCCGGCATCGACCAGTTTCTCGACATCGGCTCCGGAATTCCGACCGTGGGTAACGTGCACGAGGTGGCGCAGGGGGTGAATCCCAAGGCCCGGGTGGTGTATGTCGACATCGACCCGGTGGCGGTCGCGCACAGCCGGGAGTTGCTTGCCGGCAACGAGCTGACCGGAGTCATCCACGCCGACCTGCGGGAGCCGGAGAAGATCCTCGCCGAGACCCGGCAGCTCGGCCTGATCGATTTCAGCCGGCCGATGGGCATCCTGCTGGCCGGGGTGGTGCATTTCATTCCGGACGGCGACCGACCCGAGGAGATCCTGGCCAGCCTGCGGGCTGCCGCCGCGCCGGGCAGTTTCCTGGTCGTCTCGCACTCCACCTTCGAGGACCAACCGCAGGAGATGCTGGATGCTCAGCGGCTGTCTGCCCGGACGGCCACCGAGATAACGCTGCGCTCCCGCGCACAGGTCACCGGCTTCTTCGGCGACTGGACGGTTCTCGAACCGGGGGTGGTGCACATGCCGCTCTGGCGCCCCGATTCGCCGTCCGATGTGGACGAGCGCCCGGAGCGGTTCGGCGCCTTCGGCGGCGTCGCCCGGTACGACCAGCCCGCCGGCTGACCGGAATGGCCGCCGTCCCGGATTCCGCCGGGGTCGACGCCGGCCGGGCCGACGCCCAGGGGTACGCCGCCGACTGGGCTCGCGCGGTACGCCGTCTCGGGTTCGTGCCGCTCAGCGTTGCTGAGACCGAACGGCTGCTGCTGGTGCACACGGTCCGGCTGGCCCAGGCGGTGCGGGCGGAGCCGTTCAGCGCCCGCCCCGCCGAGGAGGCTGGGCGGGCGCTGGTGGAGGCGCACCTCACCGAGCCGCAGGCCCTGGCCTGGACGCTGCACGCCCTCGGTGTGGACTTCCCGCGCCGGGTGCTTACCGCCGCCGACCGGCCGGCGGACCTGGCGGACCGGATCGCAGCGATGCAGGGCGGGCTGGCCGCCGGGTTCGCCCGCGCGCTGCGCGACCGCACCTTCAACCAGCAGGAGCGGATCGCCCGGTCGGCCTGGCAGGCGCGCGACGAGGTCGAGCAGGCGCTGCGCGACAGCGAGGCCCGGTTCCGGGCGGTCTTCTCCGGTGCCGCGATCGGGATCGGCATCGCCGGCGTGGACGGGCGGATCATCGATGTCAACCAGGCGTTCGCCGACATGCTTGGTTACTCGATCGAGGAGTTGCGCGAAACCAACGTGGCGGCGCTGTTCCACGCCGACGACGCCGCCGGGATGTGGGAGCTCTATCGGGCGCTGATCGAGGGCAAGCAGGACGAGGCCCGGGTGGAGAAGCGCTATCACCGCAAGGACGGCACGATGGTCTGGACCGATCTGGCCGTCTCGCTGATCCGACACAGCGACGGCCGGCCACGGTTCACCGTCGCAATGATCAAGGACATCACCCAGCGGTACGCACTCCAGCAGCGGCTGCGCTTCCAGGCGCTGCACGACCCGCTGACCGGGCTGCCCAACCGGACGCTGTTCTTTGAAACGCTGGGCCAGGTCCTCGACACCGCGGCAGCCGGGCAGCGGGTCGGGGTGTGCTTCCTCGACCTGGACGGCTTCAAGGCCATCAACGACAGCCTCGGCCACGACCTCGGCGACCAACTGCTGGTGAAGATCGGCCGGCGGCTGGCCGCCTGCGTGGCCGACCACGGCCATCTGGTCGCCCGGATGGGTGGCGACGAGTTCGTGATCCTCCTCGACGGAGGGGACGACATCGACGACGCGGTGGCCGTCGCGGAGGCCGCGCTGGCCGCCGTCGCGGCCCCGGTGCACGTCGGTGAACACCAGTTGGCAGTGTCGGCCAGTGTGGGCATCGTGCAGTGCCCGGCCACGGAGACCACCGCGTCCGAGCTGATGAAGGCCGCGGACACCACGCTCTACTGGGCCAAGGGTGCGGGCCGGGGTCGGTGGGCGGTCTACGACCCGGAACGCAGCGCCCGGGACATCGCCCGATCGGCGCTTGTCGCCGGGCTTCCAGCCGCACTGGACCGGGGCGAGTTCGTGCTGCACTACCAGCCGATCGTGTCGCTGCTGGAGGGCAGCATGCTCGCCGTGGAGGCGCTCGTCCGGTGGGAGCACCCGGAGTTGGGCCTGATCGGGCCGGACCAGTTCATCGGCCTGGCCGAGGAGACCGGCCTGATCGTCCGGCTCGGTGAGTGGGTGCTGCGGCGGGCCTGTCACGACGCCGAGTGGTGGCGGCAGGAATTCCCCGACGCCAAGCTGGTGGTCAGCGTCAACCTGGCCGCGCGCCAGGCCGACGACCCGGCGATCGTGGACACCGTGGCCGACGCGCTGCACACCAGCGGGCTGCCTGCGGAGCTGCTTCAGCTGGAGTTGACCGAGAGCGCCGTGATGGGCAGCGCCGGCGAGCCCCTGCGCAGCTTGTATCGGCTCGCCGCGCTCGGCGTCCGACTGGCCGTGGACGATTTCGGCACCGGTTACTCCAACCTCGCGTACCTGCGGCGGCTGCCGATCCACTCCCTGAAGCTCGCCGGCCCGTTCGTCGAGGGCATCCGCGCGGACGGGACCGACGTCGCCGCCGACCACCGCGACGAAAGGATCGTCGACGCGTTGGTCCGGTTGGCGCACGCCTTGGAGTTGTGGGTCACCGCCGAGGCGGTGGAAACCGGGGTGCAGGCGGAACGGTTGCGGGCGTTGCGCTGCGACACCGGGCAGGGCCGATATTTCGGGGCCCCGGCCCCGGCCGAGGCGATCACCGCCCGGCTGCGCGGCGAGGTGGCGGCGTGAGTGGGGGTTCGGCGCGGCTCGGGTGGTCCCGATGGTGGCGACGGAGGGCGGCGGCGTGAGCCTGAACGACTCGCAGACGGTGGTGACCGTGGTAGCCGGGCTCGCCATCCTGGCCGGGTTGGCCGGCGTGGTGGTGCCTGGCCTGCCGGCGCTGCCGCTGTGTTGGGGTGGCGTGCTGGTCTGGGCGATCTTCGGCGGGGCCGGCGCGGGTGGCTGGGCGGTGTTCGCCGCCGCCACGCTGGTCGCCGGCGGTGGCACCGTGATCAAGTACGCGTGGCCGGGCCGCAACCTGAAACGCACTGGTGTGCCGACGTCCACCCTGCTCGCGGGCGGGGTGCTCGGCATCGTCGGGTTCTTCGTGGTGCCGGTCGTCGGGCTGGTGCTCGGTTTCGTCGCCGGGGTGTGGGCGGCGGAGCGGCTGCGGCTGGGCAGCAACCAGCTTGCCTGGCCGTCCACCGTGCAGGCGCTCAAAGCCGCCGGCCTGTCGATGCTTGTGGAGTTCGCCGCCGGCCTGATCGTCGCGGCCCTCTGGGTGACCGGCCTACTGCTGACCTGATCCCCCACCCCCCACCCCCGCACCTGTTCCCGCGTCGATCAAGAGCTTTGCGTCAGGTCGAGCTCGAATGCTGACGCAAATCTCTTGATCACGAGGAGGTGGGGAGGGGGCGCGGGGCACTTGCCGGGTACGGCGGATCGCCGTACGTGAGAGAGAGGTGACGTGCCCCGCGCCGCCGCGGTCCGGGCGGTCCGAGCGCCCGGGGGTGGCCCGACGAGATCGGGCCTGGTCACGGGGTTAAGGATGGTGCCAGGTTGGCCTGATGGCAACGCAATTAGCCGCGACGGCGGTGAGATTCCCACCGTCATCGTATTGACCGCCTTGATCGGCCGGGACGACACTTTGCGCACTCGCACGCGGAACCACCTCAGGGAGGTGTGCAGTGGCAACGACCCCCGTGCCAACCGCCGAGCAACCGATGGACGACGACGCCCGACGGCTCGCCGAACTCGGCTACAAACAGGAGCTGCGCCGCAAGTGGAGCGGCTTCTCCAACTTCGCCATCTCGTTCTCGATCATCTCGATCCTGGCCGGCTGCTTCACCACCTTCGGTCAGGCGTGGAACAACGGCGGGCCGGTCGCCATCTCCTGGGGCTGGCCGCTGATCTCTCTGTTCATCCTGATCATCGGCTTCTGCATGGCGGAGCTGGTGTCGGCGTACCCGACCGCGGGCGGGATCTACTGGTGGGCGGCGACGATGGGTCGCCCGGTGCACGGCTGGTTCACCGGCTGGTTGAACCTGATCGGGTTGGTGGCGGTCACCGCCTCGGTCGACTACGGCTGCGCGACGTTTCTCAACCTCACCCTGTCGGCGCTCTTCGACGGCTGGGCCGGGACGTTGCGTCAGGCGTTCGTCCTGTTCGTGATCATTCTGGCGCTGCACGGTCTGATCAACATCTTCGGGCACCGGATCATCGACGTACTCCAGAACGTCTCGGTCTGGTGGCACGTGGCCGGCGCGGCGGTCGTGGTGGCCATCCTGGTCTTCGTCCCCGACAACCACCAGAGCTTCCAGTTCGTGTTCACCGAGCGCTTCAACAACTCCGGCTTCGGGGACGGGGACATCGGCGGGCTGACGTTCTGGTTCTACGTGTTGCCGCTGGGCTTCCTGCTGACCCAGTACACGATCACCGGCTTCGACGCCTGCGCGCACGTCTCCGAGGAGACGCGGGGCGCCTCACAGGCGGCGGCCCGAGGGCTCTGGCAGTCGATCTTCTATTCGGCGATCGGTGGCTGGATCCTGCTGCTGGCGTTCCTCTTCGCGGCCACCGACGTCGAGGCGGTAAACGCCGCCAGCGGCTTCTCCGGTGCCATCTTCGAGTCCGCGTTGACCCCGGTCTTCTTCAAGATCGTCATCATCATCTCCACCATCGGCCAATTCTTCTGCGGAATGAGTTGCGTGACGTCGATGAGCCGCATGGCGTACGCGTTCAGCCGTGACCGGGCCGTGCCCGGCTGGCGGCTCTGGTCGAAGGTCGACCGCAACGGCACCCCGGTCAACGCGATCATCGGCGCGACCCTTGCCGGCCTCGTGCTCACCCTGCCGGCGCTCTACGAGAGCTCGGCGGGCATCCCGATCGCCTTCTACGCGGTGGTCTCCGTCGCGGTGCTCGGGCTCTACCTGTCCTTCCTCATCCCTATCGCGTTGCGACTGCGGATGGGTGACAGGTTCGCTCCGGGGCCGTGGACGCTGGGGCGGAAGTACAAGCTGCTCGGCTGGATAGCGGTCGTCGAGATCGCGGTCATCGCCGTCTACTTCGTGCTGCCGATCGTGCCCACCGGGGTGCCCGGCAACGACGGGTTCACCTGGTCGGCGGTGAACTACGCGCCACTGGCCGTCGGCGGGGTGCTGCTGCTGGTCGCCGTCTGGTGGTACGCGTCGGCCCGCAGGTGGTTCACCGGACCGGTGCGTACCGTCGAGGATCGCAGTGACTGATCGACAGGACATGTGAGAGCCATGATCAGCAATGACACCACCGCCGAGCTTGAAGCGCCGGACCGGCTGTTTCAGATCACTCACGTGAGTCGGACCCACACCCAGTTGTGGCTTCAGGCCGACGCCAACTCGACGCACGAGCACCGGCTTGAGGTGCTGTTCCAGGACGTGAAATATCTCTGCACACCGTTCGTGCTGCGCGGCTTGTCACTGCGTAGGGCGGATCCGGAGCAGACGCGCCGTCTGACGGAGTTGCACGAACTGGTGCTCGAACCCGGTTCGGACGTCTATCTGCTGTCCCGCAGCCACGACTGGTTCGTGGTCTCGTCGCACCCGCTCTGGGCCGAGGCGAAACTACGTTATTCGGACGAGCCGGTGTTCTGGTCGCACACCGGCAAAGAGGACGTCGTGGTGTCGATGGGGACTGTGAAGTGACGTGAAACTGGGGCGTGGGACCCGGCACGACCGGCGGGCGGCGGCTGCCGCTCGTCGGTCGTGAAGCGCAGGATGCGATCGTCGGTGGGGGCGGGCGTGCCACGGCCGTCACGGTTGCTGGTGGCCACCCAGAGCGAGCCGTCCGGGGCCAACTCCACGGTACGAAGCCGGCCGTACGCCCCCACCAGTTCGGCGGTCGGAGTGCCGACCTGACCGGCGGCGCTGACCGGAACGGTCCAGAGCCGGGCCCCACGCAGCGCGGCAACGAACAGAGTGCCGTTTGCGAAAGCGGCACCGCTCGGGGAGGCCTGTGCCGGCGCCCACACCACCACCGGGGCGCGGAACCGGGGGTCGGTGCTCGGGCCCTCCACGATCGGCCAGCCGTAGTTGCCACCCGGAACGACGACGTTCACCTCGTCTGAGGTGCTCTGGCCGAACTCGGTGGCGAACAAGCGGCCCCGCGCGTCCCAGGTCAGACCCTGCACATTGCGGTGGCCGTAGCTGAACACGGGCGAACCGGGGAACGGATTGCCCGCCGGGATGCCCCCGTTCGGCCGGATCCGCAGGATCTTGCCGTTCCGGCTGGCCAGGTTCTGCGCGTTGGCGGGTACGCCCGCGTCACCCACGCCGACGTAGAGCAGCCCGTCGGGGCCGAAGGCGATCCGGCCGCCGTCGTGGACGGACGCCCGCGCAAGGCCGCTGAGGATCACCTGCTGGTTTTGCGGTGCGTTCAGTCGGAACCGGACGATCCGGATGTCGGACGCGGTGGTGAAGCAGACGTAGACCCACCGGTCGAGGCGGTACGTCGGCGACACCGCCAGGCCGAGCAGGCCCGCCTCGCCGCCGCCGACGACCCCCGTGATCTGGGCGACCTGCACGGGTGGTCGGCCCGGTCGGATCCGCAGCACGGTGCCCTGGTCGCGCTGGGCCACGAGGGCGCTGCCGTCGGGCAGGAAGTCGAGCCCCCAGGGAGCTTCAAGCCCGGTCGCGACGACGTCCGGTTGGGCGAAGTCGAACCCTCCGGCGCCCAGGGCGAGGGCCGATCCGCTGTCCAGCCGAACACCAGCGCCAGCGCCCGCTGTCGTGCCGGCCTCGACTGTCGTGCCGGCCTCGGCGCCGGTTGTCGTGCCCAGCCCGAGGGCGAGGAGGGCAGTCAGGATGACTCGAAGACGCACGACTTCTCCTCGCGTGGTTTGCCGTCGGCCGGGCTGAGGGCATTGACGGTGATCCGAATTGCCAGTAGACCTTGGTGATGGAGGCCCGCTGATGAGCAGAACGCCGTTTTCGCTGGAAGAGTTGCGGGTCGCCGTCCAAGCCGGTGAGATCGACACCGTGGTGCTGGCCCTCGTCGACATGCAGGGCCGCCTGCAGGGCAAACGCTTCCACGCGCCCTTCTTCCTCGACCAGGTGGCCGAGCACGGCAGTGAGGGTTGCAACTACCTGCTCGCCGTCGACGTCGACATGAACACCGTCGACGGGTACGCGATGTCGAGTTGGGAGCGCGGCTACGGAGACTTCGCGATGGTGCCGGATTTCAGCACGTTGCGCCGAATGCCCTGGCAGCCAGGCTCCGCGCTGCTGCTGGCCGACCTGACCTGGCTCGACGGCTCCGGTGACGTGGTCGCCTCGCCCCGGCAGATCCTGCGTCGCCAGCTGGACCGGCTGGCCGAGCACGGGCTGACCGCGTACGCCGGCACCGAGTTGGAGTTCGTGCTGTTCCGCGACTCGTACGAGGCCGCCTGGCGGCGCGGCTACCGCGACCTCACCCCGGCCAACCAGTACAACGTGGACTATTCACTGCTCGGCACTGCCCGGGTGGAGCCGCTACTGCGCCGGATCCGCACCGAGATGGCCGGCGCCGGGCTCACGCCGGAGAGCGCCAAGGGTGAGTGCAACCTCGGCCAGCACGAGATCGCCTTCCGCTACGACGAGGCGGTCGCCTGCGCGGACCACCACGTCATCTACAAGAACGGCGCCAAGGAGATCGCCGCCCAGGAGGGCATGGCGATCACCTTCATGGCCAAGCCGAACGCGCGGGAGGGCAACTCCTGCCACATCCACTTCTCGCTGCGCGACACCACGGGGGCCTCGGCCATGCTCGGCGACGGGCCGGCGCACCTGTCGCAGACCGGGCAGCGGGTGCTCGCCGGGCTGCTCGCCACCATGCGGGAGTTCAGCCTGCTCTTCGCCCCGAACATCAACTCCTACAAGCGCTACCAGCCGGGGTCGTTCGCCCCGACGGCGCTGCGCTGGGGTGTGGACAACCGCACCTGCGCGCTGCGGGTGGTCGGGCATGGGCAGGGCATGCGGGTGGAAAACCGCGTACCCGGAGCTGACGTCAACCCGTACCTGGCGATCGCCGGGCTGGTCGCTGGCGCGCTGCACGGGATCGGCGGGGCGCTCGAGTTGGGCGAGGAGTGCACTGGCAACGCGTACGACGACCCGGACGCCGAGCGCGTTCCCGGCACCCTGCGCGACGCCCTGGCCCTGTGGGAGGGCTCCGCGGTGGCCCAGGAAGCGTTCGGCGCCGAGGTGGTTGCCCACTACGCGAACCAGGCGAAGGTGGAGCTGGCGGCCTTCGACGCGGCGGTAACGGATTGGGAGCTGACCCGTGGCTTCGAACGCCTCTAAAACCCCCACCCCCGCGATCTTGCACTTTGTGTCGTCGCTCTGTGGTGAATCGTCGCTCTTGTCGGGGCAGCAACTGCAAGATCGCGCGGAGGAAGGGCGGGTTGGGGTGTGACTCTTGTTGTCGATCCGGCTTCCGGGGTTGGGTTTCGGGAGGTTTCGGCGGCCTCGGTGGGGGAGGTTGATGCGGCGATCTCGCGGGCCGCCTCGGCTTTCGAGACGTGGCGGGGCGTTGCTCCGGGGGACCGGGCGCGGCTCCTGCGGCGATTCGCCGCTGTGGTCGACGCGCATCTGGATGAGTTGGCCGCGCTGGAGGTCCGCAACTCCGGTCACACAATCGGCAACGCCCGGTGGGAGGCCGGCAACGTCCGCGATGTCCTGGACTACTACGCCGGGGCGCCGGAGCGGTTGACCGGGCGGCAGATCCCGGTGCCCGGCGGGCTGGACATCACCTTCCACGAGCCACTCGGCGTGGTCGGGGTGATCGTGCCGTGGAACTTCCCGATGCCGATCGCCGCCTGGGGGTTCGTTCCGGCCCTCGCCGCCGGCAACACCGTGGTGCTCAAACCCGCCGAGTCGACCCCTCTCACCGCGCTGCGGCTGGCCGAGCTGGCCCGCGAGGCGGGCCTGCCCGACGACGTGTTCATCGTCGTACCGGGCGAGGGCGCGGTGGTGGGGGAGCGGTTCGTCAGCCACCCGGCGGTCCGCAAGATCTGCTTCACCGGCTCCACCGAGGTCGGCACCCGGATCATGGCCGGCTGCGCCGCCCAGGTGAAGCGACTCACCCTGGAGTTGGGCGGCAAGAGCGCCAACATCGTCTTCGCCGACGCCGACCTGGAACGCGCCGCCGCGACCGCGCCGGGCGCGGTCTTCGACAACGCCGGCCAGGACTGCTGCGCACGGTCGCGGATCCTGGTCCAGCGTCCGGTGTACGACCGCTTCCTGGCACTACTCGAACCAGCGGTACGCGCGGTGCGGGTGGAAGACCCGTCCCGGGAGACCGCCGAGATGGGCCCCCTGATCTCCGCGGCTCAGCGGGACCGGGTCGCCGGCTATCTGGCCGGCGCGACTGTCGCCTTCACCGGCTCGTGCCCCGACGGCCCCGGCTTCTGGCATGCGCCCACCGTGCTGCTGGCCGACTCGCCGGCTGACCGGCACTGGCGAGAGGAGATCTTCGGCCCGGTGGTCTCGGTGCTGCCGTTCGACGACGAGGCCGACGCGGTCCGGCTCGCCAACGACACCGAGTACGGGCTCTCCGGCTCGATCTGGACCCGGGACGTGGGTCGCGCCCTCGGTCTGGCCCGTGCCGTCGAGTCGGGCAACCTCAGCGTCAACTCGCACTCGTCGGTGCGCTACTGGACCCCGTTCGGCGGGATGAAGCGCTCCGGGCTCGGCCGTGAGCTGGGCCCCGACGCGCTGCACTCCTTCACGGACGTCAAGAACGTGTTCATCGCGACGGAGGAGTGACGCCTGTGCAGGGTCGTTTGCAGGACCGGGTGGCCGTGGTCACCGGAGCGGGCAGCGGGATCGGGTTGGCCACCGTGCGGCGGTTCGCCGCCGAGGGTGCCCGGGTGGTCTGCGTGGACATCGACACGGCCGCCGGTGCGAAGGCCGCGCAGGAGTGCGGCGGCGAGTTCGTGGCCACCGATGTGGCCGACGAATCGGCGGTACGTGACCTGTTCGACGGGGTGGCCGACCGGCACGGGCGGGTCGACGTCGCGTTCAACAACGCCGGCATCTCCCCGCCGGACGACGACTCCATCCTGGAGACCGGCCTCGACGCCTGGGAACGGGTGCTGCGGGTCAACACCACGAGCGTCTACCTCTGCTGCAAGTACGCCATCCCGCACATGCGCGCGCAGGGCAAAGGGTCGATCATCAACACCGCCTCGTTCGTGGCGTTGATGGGTGCGGCGACGTCGCAGATCGCGTACACCGCCAGCAAGGGTGGCGTGCTGGCGATGACCCGGGAGTTGGGCGTGCAGTTCGCCCGCGAGGGCATTCGGGTCAACGCGCTCTGCCCCGGCCCGGTGGCCACCCCGTTGCTGCTGGAGCTGTTCGCTGCCGATCCGGAGCGGGCTGCCCGTCGGCTGGTGCACGTGCCGATGGGTCGCTTCGGGAAACCGGAGGAGATCGCCGCCGCGGTGGCGTTCCTGGCCAGCGACGACGCCTCGTTCATGACCGCCGCGCAGTTCGTCGTCGACGGCGGCATCACGGGCGCGTACGTCACTCCCTTATGAGGCAGCGTCGGCCGCTGATCGGGATCAGCGCGTACGTCGAGCCCGCCGACTGGGCGGTCTGGCGGGGCGTACCGGCGGTGTTGGTGCCCGAGGCCTATGTGCGGGAGGTGACGGTCGCGGGTGGCCGTGCGGTGGTCCTGCCGCCGGACGACGTGGACGGCGACGTGCTGGCCGTCCTCGACGGGCTGCTGTTGGCCGGGGGCGCCGACGTGGGCTCGGGGCGGTACGGTCAGCCGCCGCACCCGCGTACCGAGGACCGACCGGACCGGGATGCCGGTGAGCTGACCCTGCTGGCCGCCGCACTCGCCGCCGAGCTGCCGTTGTTGGGCGTGTGCCGGGGTATGCAACTGCTCGCCGTGGCCTACGGCGGCACCCTGCACCAGCACCTGCCGGATGTGGTCGGTCACGACGAGCACCGCCCGGCGCCGGGTGTCTACGGTTCCCACGCGGTGCGGTTCGCTCCGGGCAGTCTCGCGGCGACGGTGTTGGCCGGGGTGGACCGGGTCAACTCGTACCACCACCAGGCGGTCGCCGACCCGGGCCGACTCACGGTCACCGGTTGGGCGCCGGACGGTGTGATCGAGGCGGTGGAGGATCCGGCCCTGCCGTTCGTGCTCGGCGTCCAGTGGCATCCGGAGAACGAGCCGGACCCGCGCCCGATCACCGCGCTGGTCGCGGCGGCGGGTCGACGCCCGCCGGTCGTCGCGGCCGGGAACGAGCGTCACCGGGTGTGATGTAAGTCGCACGCGCCCGGTGAACAGGCCGGTGGGAGGATCGGCGTATGGGCAAGCTCGGCCCGCACCGGGTGGCCTACCTCGACTATCACGGCAGTGGGGCGGAGACCATCGCCCACCTGCGGGACAACGGCAGGATCACGCTGATGTTCTGTGCCTTCGACGGGCCGCCGAAGATCGTCCGGTTGCAGGGCCGGGGCAGCACCGTCGCGGTGACCGAGGAAGCCTTCGCCGACCGGCTCGCCGAGTTTCCCGCACCGCCGGACGTGCACGCCGTCCGGGCTGTCATCACCATCGAGGTGGAGCGGGTCAGCGACTCCTGCGGTTATGCGGTGCCTCTGCTGGACTTCCGCGCCGAACGCGACCTGTTGCTCACCGCGCACTCCCGTCGTACCGCCGACGACCTGGCGGTCTACCGGGCCACCAGGAACGCGGCAAGCATCGACGGGCTGCCGGTCTTCTGACTCGTCGCGGCGTTGCCGTGACCGCCGTTCGACGCCGGTGGGCACCCACACTGTCCGGTGCCCGACCGCTCAGGCGTACGTAATCAGCGTCAGGGGCTCGTGATGCGTTACGTTGCTGGTCCGCTGGGGTACAAGTCGAGGCACGGCGGGTGGAGATCAACGGTCGCGGGGAACGGCCGGAGCGGGAGGCTGTATGAGCTCGGCCCAGGGGGGTGCAGGCAACGGGCATTCCGTCGCGCCCGGCCGGGAGACCCCCCCGATGCTGGTGGCCGCGTTCGCGGCTGGTGGCGAGATGGGCGAGCGGCTCAGCGGCTTCGACAGGTCCACCAGCCCGCTCGGCGAGCCCGGTCGCTGGCCGACGGCGCTCTCCAACGCGGTCGGCATGATGCTCGCCTCCAGCGCCCAGATCGTCATGTTCTGGGGCGACGAGCAGCTCGCCTTCTACAACGACGCCTACCGACCGACCATCGGCAGCAAACACCCCGAGGTGCTCGGCCAACCGGCCCGTGAGCACTGGGCGGAGACCTGGGCGGTGCTCGGCCCGCTGCTCGACGGCGTCCGGAGCACGGGGCGCTCCTATCGCGGCGAGGATCACCCGTTCCTGCTGGACCGGCACGGCTTTGTCGAGCAGACCTACTTCAACGTCTCGTACGACCCGATCCGGGGTGACGACGGCTCGGTCAGCGGCGTCTACTGCATCGTCAACGAGACCACCGGGCGGGTGCTCGGCGAGCGCCGACTGCGGGCACTTGCCGAGCTGGGTGCCGAGCTGAGCGACATCGGCAGTGCGGCCGAGCTCGGTCGGACCGCCGCCGGGGTGCTCGGCCGGCACCGGGCGGACGTGCCCTTCGCCTTGATCTACCTGACTGACGAGAGTGGTCGTCTCACGCTGGCCGGGTCCACCGGCACCGCCCCGGCCACCGTCGGCGACAGCGCCGAGCTGCTTGCCCGGACCACCATCGACGGCGCGCCCGCCACGGTCGACGTGGCCGATCTGCTCGATCCGCCGCCGGTCGACGCCGCCGACCAGGTGCTCGTGCTGCCCCTCACGGCGAGCAACCAGACGGTCGGCGCGCTGGTCGTCGGCGTGGCCCGCCTGCTGCCGCTCACCGACGACTACCGCAACTTCCTTGAGCTGATCGCCGCTCAGATCTCCCGTGCGGTCGGCACGCAGCGGGCCTACGAGCATGAGCGGGCCCGCGCCGCCGAGTTGGCCGCGCTGGATCTGGCGAAGACCAACTTCTTCGCCAACGTCAGCCACGAGTTCCGCACCCCGCTGACCCTGGTGCTCGGCCCGTTGGAAGACATGCTGGCCGACCCGGCACTACCCGCCGCCGAGACCGACCGGCTCACCATGATGCACCGCAACGCGCTGCGCCTGCTCAAGCTGGTCAACACCGTGCTGGACTTCTCCCGGTTGGAGTCTGGTCGGCTCGCCGCCCGCTACCAGCCCACCGACCTCGCCGGCTACACCGCCCGCCTGGCCAGCACCTTCCGCTCGGCCACCGACCGGGCCGGGTTGCGGCTGGTCGTGGACTGTCCGCCGCTGCCGGCGCCGGTCTTCGTCGACCGGGACATGTGGGAGAAGGTCGTCCTCAACCTGGTGTCGAACGCGGTCAAGTTCACCTTCGACGGCGAGATCCGGGTGCGGGTCCGGGCTGAGGGCGGCGCGGCCCGGCTGGAGGTGACGGACACCGGCGTCGGCATCCTGCCGGAAGAGCTGCCGCACGTCTTCGAACGGTTCCACCGGGTGCCCGGGGTGCGTGCGCGCACACACGAGGGCACCGGCATCGGTCTGGCGCTGGTCCGGGAGCTGGTCGAGATGCACGGCGGCGAGGTCGGGTTGACCAGCCAGGTCGACGAGGGCAGCTCCTTCACGGTGACCGTGCCGTTCGGGTCGGCACACCTGCCGGCGGACCGGGTGGCGTCGTTCGGTCCGCTTCCCGCGGAAGAGCCCGAGCAGGCCCGGCTCTACGTGGCGGAGACCGCGCTGTGGACCGGTGTCGAGCCGGCACCCGAGTTCGACGGCCGGCCGACGAAGGGCGCCCCGGCCGGCCGGATCCTGGTCGTCGACGACAACGTGGACCTGCGCGAGCACGTCACCCGGCTGCTCTCCCCGACCTGGGAGGTCGTCACCGCGAGCGACGGTCTGGTCGCCCTGCCGTTGGCCCGCGAGGGCGGGTTCGACCTGGTGCTCACCGACGTGATGATGCCCCGACTGGACGGGTTCGGGCTGGTGAGCGCGTTGCGGGCGGACCCGCGTACCCGGCATGTGCCGATCGTGCTGCTCTCTGCCCGGGCCGGGTCCGCGGAGGCCGTCGCCGGCCTCTCCGCCGGTGCCGACGACTACCTCACCAAGCCGTTCTCCGGCCAGGAGCTGATCGCCCGGGTCCGTGCCAACGTCGAGCTGGGCCAGCTCCGTGGGCAGATCATCCGTCGGCTCCGGGCACTGGCCGACGCGGCGGTGGCCGTGAACACGGCCCGGTCCACCGGCAACGTGCTCCAGGTCGCCGCCCGGCATGCGCTGACCCTCGCCGAGGCCGCGCGGGTGGTGGTCACCGCTACCGGGGCCCGGTCGGAGGCGGACACCGGCGGTGCCACCGCCACCGATCCGTCCTTCGTGGCCGAGCTGACGGGCACCACCGGTGAGCCGCTCGGCGAGTTGCAGGTCTGGCGGCCGGCCGGCGACGACGCGCAGGCCGACGAGGCCGCGCTGACCCAGCTGGCCCGACTGGTCGGGGTGCGCCTGGAGAACGCCCAGCTCTACGAAGCCGAACACCGGATCGCCACCACTTTGCAGCACAGCCTTCTGCCGCGTTCGTTGCCGCAGCTGCCCGGAGCGGTGCTGGCCGGCCGATACCTGCCCGGCAGCGCCGACGTCGAGGTTGGCGGTGACTGGTACGACGCGATCGTCCTTGAGGACGACGACCTGGTGCTGGTCATCGGGGACGTGGTCGGCAAGGGCGTCCAGGCCGCCGCGGCGATGGGGCAACTGCGCAACGCGCTGCGGGCGTACCTGCTGGAGGGCTACGACCCGGGCGAGTCGCTGACGCGGCTCAACCGGCTGGTCGGGTCCACCGAGCATCGCTCCTTCGCGACGGTGCTCTGTCTGCTGTTCAACCCGCGCACCGGCCGTCTGCGGTACGCGAGCGCAGGTCACCCGTCCCCACTGCTGATCAGAGGAGGTGACGTGACGTTCCTGCACGACCGTGCACTCGGCCCACCGGTCGGCGCCATCCCCAACGCGACGTACGAGGCGGTCGAGGGGGAGCTGGCATCCGGCAACCGACTGTTGCTCTACACCGACGGGCTGATCGAGGACCGTCGGCTCGACATCGATGGCGCGCTGGCCCAGTTGCGCGTCGACGCGGCGACCCCCAGTGAGCACGTGGCCGACCTGATCGACGCGGTCGTCGATCGGGTCGACAGGCGGCCGCGCCGCGACGACGTGGCGATCCTCGCCCTTGAGGCGGCCGAGCCGAACCGTTTCGCGTTGCGGCTACCGGCAGACCCGACCCGGCTGAGCGTGCTGCGCAAGCGCCTGGAGGACTTCCTGGTCGCGCACGCGGTCGATGAGACGGACGTGTTCGACCTGACCGTCGCGGTCTCCGAGGCCGCGGCGAACGCCATCGAGCATCCGGTCCACCCCGCCGAGGCCATGATCAGCGTGGAGGTGGCAATCGAGGATCGGACGGTGACGGCCACCGTGCGCGACAGCGGGCAGTGGCGTGAGTCGACCGGCTCCGGGTTCCGAGGGCGTGGCCTGGCCCTGATCAGGGCGTTGGGCGACCTGACGGTGCGGCGTACCGATGAGGGCACCGAGGTGACGCTGCGCCGGCAGCTGCGGAGCTGACCGTGCGCCCGACGGCGGCCGGGGTGTCTCAGGCCGGGCGGAGCCAGCTCTGCTCGCCCAGGCCGGAGATCTCCAGCACCCGGCGGACCTGCCGCGACGGCAGGACGGTGAGCGTGCCTTGAAACTGCTGGGCGAGTCGGACCAGGGCGTGGATGGCGGCCGAGTCGAAGAAGGTGACGGCACTCAGATCGAGGGTGATCTGCCCGGCGGGCTCGCGCAACGCGGTCTGGAGCATGGTGTCGGCGGTCGCCATGTCGACCTCGCCGGCCACCACCACCTGGAGGTGGTCGCCGTCGATCTCCGCGCTGGCGGAGAAGACGGGCGGTGCTCCTCCTTGATCCACGCTGACACCATGGCACAGCCGACCTGACAGGGCAACAACCCCTCCGGAGCGCCCGTGGCGCGGGTCACCAGCGGCCCCGGCGATAGGCTGGTGTCATGACCGTCCGTCCGCCGTTGACACCAGGCGCGCTCTCCCCGATGCGACAGGTGCCACCCCAGATCGCCCGACCGGAGTACGTGGGCAAGAAGCGCCCGCAGGAGTGGCGCGGCTCGCACGTGCAGACGCCGGAGACCATCGAGAAGATGCGGATTGCCAGCCGTCTCGCCGCCCAGGCGACCCAGCTCGCTGGCGAGCACTGCAAGCCCGGCGTGACCACCGACGAGATCGACAGGGTGGTGCACGAGTTCCTCTGCGACCACGGCGCGTACCCGTCGACGCTGGGCTACAAGGGCTTCCCGAAGTCCTGCTGCACCAGCCTCAACGAGGTCATCTGTCACGGCATCCCGGACTCCACCGTCCTGGCCGACGGCGACATCATCAACGTCGACGTGACCGCGTACATCGGTGGGGTGCACGGTGACACCGATGCCACCTTCTGCGTCGGCGAGGTCAGCGAGGAGGCCCGGCTGCTGGTCGAGCGGACCCACGAGGCCATGATGCGCGGCATCCGCGCGGTCGCCCCGGGCCGGCAGATCAATGTGGTGGGCCGGGTCATCGAGTCGTACGCCAAGCGGTTCGGCTACGGCGTGGTCCGCGACTTCACCGGCCACGGCATCGGCGAGTCCTTCCACAGCGGGCTGTACGTGCCGCACTACGACAGCCCGCGCCCCACGGACATCATGGAGCCGGGGATGACGTTCACCATCGAGCCGATGATCACGCTCGGCACCTACCAGTACGACATGTGGGACGACGGGTGGACCGTGGTCACGAAGGACCGGAAGTGGACCGCCCAGTTCGAGCACACCATCGTGGTGACCGACGATGGTCACGAAATCCTGACCCTTCCGTGAGCGCGAGGAACGCAGCGAAGCGAAGTCCCGCAGTCGCGAACGAAGGGCAGGCGCCGTGAGCGCGAGGAACGCAGCGAAGCGAAGTCCCGCAGTCGCGAACGAAGGGCAGGCGCCGTGAGCGACACTCCGGCTGCGCTGCGGGAGGCGCACCACGCCGACGTCTCCGGCGGTTGGCTGCGCCCGGCCGTCTTCGGCGCGATGGACGGTCTGGTCACCAACATCGCCCTGATCGCCGGCGTCGGCGGCGGCGGGGTGTCGCCACGCAGCATCGTGCTCACCGGCTCCGCCGGCCTCGTTGCCGGTGCGATCTCGATGGGGCTCGGCGAGTACACAAGCGTGCGTTCCGCCAACGAGCAGGTCGCCGCCGAGGTGGCCAAGGAGCGACGGGAACTGGAACGGCACCCCGAGGCGGAGGCCCGGGAGTTGGCCGACGCCTGGGTGGCACGGGGCCTTCCACGGGACCTCGCCACCCAGGTCGCCGAGGCGGTGCGGCGTGACCCCGAGGAGGCGCTGCGGGTGCACGTCCGCGAGGAGTTGGGCGTCGACCCCGACGACCAGCCCAGCCCCTGGGCCGCGGCGATCTCGTCGTTCCTGTTCTTCTCGATAGGCGCGTTGGTGCCGCTACTGACGTACCTGTTCGGTGCCACCGAGCTGTGGCCGGCACTCGCCGTCGGTGGGCTCGGCCTGTTCGCCGCCGGTGCGGTCGTAGCTCGCTTCACCCAGCGGCCCTGGTGGACCAGCGGGCTGCGCCAACTCCTGCTGGGTGCGGCGGCGGCCGGGGCCACCTACCTGATCGGCTCGCTGATCGGCGTACAAGGCGGGCTGTGACGCCGGTCGAGCGGTGGTGTCGTGCCGCGTCCCCGCCTAGCCAGCTGACGGCGGCCCGACCGGCGCGCCGTGACCGGTCGGCACGAGCCGGAAGATGTGGATCTCCCGGCCGCCGGTCCGCTGCACGTACGTGCGGTACGCGGGCCATTCGGTGACCAGCAACTGCCACAAGCGGTCCCCCGGCCGATGTCAGTCCAGCCGCCGTTCGATCGGCAACCGGGCGCGCGTGAACAGGCCCGCCCCGAGCATCGCCACCACCGGCACCAACACCAGGACCCCGAGCGCGGGCCACGGCACCAGATACGGGTACGGATCGGGCACCGGCCAGTAGGTGGCGTACTGCCGGTTGACCGAGAACAGCACGATCGCGGCGGTGCCGAGCCCGGCCACGATGCCGAGCACCGAGCCCAGGCCAGCGATGACCCCGGCCTGGCAGATCGCCAGCATTCGGCGTACCGCCGGTGCCGCGCCGACGGCCGCGAGGGTGGTCAGCTCGGCGCGCCCCTCGGCGGCGGCGAGCGCGGTGGCGATCCCGGCCGCACCCATCGTGATGACCCCGGCGGCCGCCGCGAGCAGCAGGAGCAGCGGTGAGATGTCGCGGGGGCCACCGCCGTACTCCACGCCCAACGACAACGTGCCGAAGTTTCGCAACGCGGCGATGAACCGTTCCTGCCGATGCCGGTCCGGCGCGGTCGAGGTGCCGATCACCCAAGCGGACGGTGACCAGGTCAGGCCGAGTTGCTGTGCCGCGGACGGTGAGAGCAGCAGTTGAGACTGGCCGATCGGTGTCGGCAGCGCGTACCCGGGGAGGTCGGCGGCAGCGGTTGGCTGGTCCGTTCCGGGGTCCACCTGCTTGACGCGTACGGTCACCAGGCCGTCGTGCAGGTAACGCGGGTCGGTCACCACCACGCCCCCGGCGCGCAGCACCGCTGTGGCGGTGGCCGTGGCGGTCGCGTCCGCGCCGGTGAGCAGTGGCAGTGCGGTCCCGTCGTCGACCCCGATCTGCACGAAGCCGCCGTATTGGTCCGTCTCGCGGATCCGGCAGCGCGGGTCCGCCCGAGCCTGCCGACGGTGCGCGGCGGAGAGGTTGTCCCCGGGCTGCCAGGGGCAGGTCTGCTCCGGCGGAAGCGTAGGCGCGACGTCACAGTAGCCCGTGCCGGGCGGTGCGCAGGCGACCGCGTGCAGCGGGGCGATCGCGTCGGTACCCAACTGGTCCCGGGCCGCCGTGGCGACCTGGGCCAGCGTGGGCTGACGTGCCGGATCGTGGGAATAGACCAGCACGTGGCCCGCCGGCAGCATCGGTTGGTAGGCGCGCGCGTCGCGGGCTCCGTCGCTGGCCAGGTAGCCGCCGAGCGCCACACTGCTGGCGACGGCGGCCATCACGGCGCAGATGGCGGGCGCTGCGGATGCGCGGTTGCGGCTGGCATCGCGCAACGCGATTCGTGGTGCCAACGGCAGCACCCGGCCGAGCCGGGCGAGTGCGCCGATCAGCGTGGGCGTGCAGCACACCAGGCCCAGCTCGCCGAGGATCAGGCCGGTGAGGATCACCGCCGGGGAGGTGCGGGCGGCCCCGAACGCGGCCAACCCCGCCCCGCCGCCCACAAGCGACAGCCCGAAGGTCAACCACCGGGTCCGGGACACCGGTGGGGTGCGTCGCCCGGCGAGCCCGGCGCTGACGTCCTGTCGCGCTGCGGTCCACGCCGGTGCCAGCGCGGCGAGCACCCCGGCCAGCACCGCGACCCCGCCGAGCAGCACCAGCGCGGTCGGCCAGCAGCGGTACCCACCGAAGCGGGCGCCGAAGACGTACTGCTCCACCAGCGGACGACCGACGAACGCCGCGCCGACGCCGACCAGCAGGCCGGCGGCGGCGCCCAGCACACCCAGCACCACCCCGTCTGCCAGCACGACCCGACGAAGCTGGGCGGCGTCCCCGCCGGCCACCGCGACGAGCGCCAGATCCCGGCGTCGGCGACGGACGCCGACGGCGAAGGCCGGCCCGACCAGCAGCACGACCTCCAGCAGCCCGAGGCCGGCGATCAGCACGCCGGTGCTCAGGTCGTTGTTGCTCGGGTTGATGGAGCCGAGCCACATCCGCGTCCGTCCGGTCGTCGAGTTGGCCGGGGGACGCGCGGCTACCACCACCCCCTGATCGTTGAGTCGGGACACCAGTGCGGCATCGACGGGGCCGGGCACGTCCGCCAGCCAGATGCTCGCCGTCCCGGGGCTGGTCGGTGGCGTGGCCCCCGGGTGCAGCGTCACCACCGTGCCGAGATCGTCGGGAAATTCCACAACCCCGACCACGGTGTACGCCCTGCTCCCGTCCGCGAGGGCCACGGCGCGACCGAGGCGCAGGTCCAAGCGGCGTAGCGCCGCAGGGCTCACCGCGACCTCGCCGGGCTGCTGCGGCGCCCGGCCGGCCCGAAACCGCACCAGCCCACGGGCCAACGGGTCGCTGAGGTCCAGCACCCGCCCCTCCACGTCCTCGTCGCGGTGTGGGCCCCGCAGCGTCAGCGGAAGGCGGGTGCGAACCTCGGTGACCCGGCCGCCGGGCCCGAGCAGTGCGGTCACCTCAGCGGCGGTGACTGGCGCAGTGCGTTGCCGCTCGCCCTCTCGCGTGTACCAGCCCTCGCCCCACTCGTCCTGCCGCACCGGGGTGTCGGCGACCCAGCGCAGCTCGGCGTCGGCCACCCCGAGGCGGCGGTCCAGGCGTTCCTGCGGGGTCAGCTCGGCCATGTCGTAGCTGGCCGCCAGGAAAGCCAACGCAGCCACCGGCAGGGCGATCATCGCGAGCACCAGGGCGGTCCGTCGCTTGGCCCGGCGGGACTCCCGCCGGGCGATCCGCAACGCCGTCCGCCAGGAGCCGATCAGCTCGGCGATGCGCCGCCGGCCGACGGCGGCGGGTGGCGCGAACGGCCGCGTCGCGGAGGTGTCGGCCCGGCCGGGGGTCCGCGTACGGCGGATGGTCACCGGCCGCTGCCGGACAGCAGCTGCTCGACACTGCCCAGGGGCGCCGTCGTGTCGACCAGTACGCCGTCGCGGAGGAACACCACCCGGTCGGCCCAGCCAGCGTGTCGTGCCTCGTGGGTGACCAGCACCCCGGCGGCACCCGCGTCGATCCGGCGGCGCAGGAGGTGCAGCACCGCCTCGCCGGTCTGCGAGTCCAGTGCCCCGGTGGGCTCGTCGGCGAGCACCAGCCGGCGCTCGCCCACCAGCGCGCGGGCGATGGCCACCCGCTGCTGCTGCCCGCCGGAGAGTTGGTCGGGGAAACGGTCACCCAGCGCGGGCAGGCCCACCTCGGTGAGCGCGGCCATGGCCAGCGCCCGGGCCCGGCGTCCGCTGGCGCCGTCGAGCTCCAGTGGGAGCGCCACGTTCTCCAGTGCGCTGAGGCTGCCCAGCAGATTGAGTTGCTGGAAGATGTAGCCGATCCGGCGGCGGCGTAGCTGGGCCAGCCCGCGACGGTCCAGGTCCCCCAGCAGTTGCCCCTCGACCCGGACCTCGCCGCCGGTCGGGCGGTCGAGCCCACCAGCGAGGGCCAGCAACGTCGACTTGCCGGAGCCGGACGGGCCCATCACGGCGACCAGCTCACCAGGCCGAACGACCAGGCTGACGCCGCGCAGCGCGTGCACCGCCGCCGGGCCGGCCCCATGGGTGCGGTGGACGGCGCGTAGCTCCAGCACCGCGTCGTCCGCCCCGCTCACCGTCGCGCCTCCTCGCCGGCCCATCGCGTCGCGTCTCGCACGTCGACGTCACCCGCTGGGGGAGCGGGAGGTGCCGGGCCGCTGGGCTGGTGCCGAACCAGGCTGGTCTCGCAGTGGTCCAGCCAGCGCACCTCAGCCTCGGCCTGGAACACCATCGAGTCCAGCACGAGGCGCCACGGGAGGTCCTCCGGTCGGTCGCTGCCGTACTTCAACCGGGTCAGCTCCTGCAGGGCGCGCATCGTCGCGCTGCGCTGGCCCTGCACCACCGCGCGGACGTCCACGCCGGGGGTGGTCAGCGCCAACGCCAGCTTGATCGCCAGCTCGTCGCGGGGCCGGTCGGTACGGCTTACCGGGGTGGCGAACCACAGCGCCAGATCGGCCCGGCCGGCGTCGGTGATCTCATACGGGCGTTGCCCGGCCTCGCTCTCCGGCAGCGGGCGCACCAGACCATCCCGTTCCAACCGGGACAACGTGGTGTAGACCTGCCCGATGTTCAGCGGCCAGGTCGAGCCGGTCGACTCCTCGAACGCGGCGCGCAGCTGGTAGCCGTACATCTGGCCGCGTTCGAGCAGGGCGAGCAACCCGTGACGGATGGACATGGCAACGGAGTATGCATACCTGGTATGCGTACCGCAACCGGAGTGGACCGGTTCAGGTTGGTCGACCAGGAAACGGGACAGTCAGCGGGGTCAGCCCGGCAGTCTTCCGCCACCGGGTGGCCCGTACCGCGTACTCGACAAGGGCAGCCAGCGCCCGGTCCCGGTCGGCGCCAGTGGTGGACACCAGAGCCGCCCGCCAGTGCGCGGCCGTGCGCTCCTCCACCTCCGCGGCGAGCCGTAGGGCGCTGGCCCGGTCGGTGACCGGGAACGGCAGCGCGTACCCGGCGCGGTCCGGCGGCACGACGCCACCGGCCACACTCAGCTGCACCACCAGTGCGTCGCGCCGGCTTCGATGCGCGGCCTCCGCCTGGTGTGCGGCCTCCCGCGCCGCCCCGGTGAGCCGGACACCGATCCGCCCGTAGGCGTAGATGGCCGCGTACTCGGCGGACAGGGCGGCGGCGAGCGCCTCCCCGGCGGACGGCTGCCTCACTTCAGTGCCTCCTGGTGGGTGGCTCGGGCGGCGACGATCGACCCGAGCAGCGCCGCCCGTTCCGCGGGCGCCGCTGCGCAGGCGACGGTGGCGGACTGCTGAGCGGTCTTCTCCAGCGTGCGCAGGGCGGCGAGCGCGCCGGCCGGGTCGTTGACCGGGTCGCTCGGCGGGGTGGCGACAACTGACGGCAGGGCGACGCCGATCACCCGGGCCAGCTCGGTGGCGTGCGCGGTGTGCGCCTCGGCGATCGGGCCGAGCCGGTCGGCCAGTTCGGGATGCGCGGCCGCGCCCGCCTGGTACGCGGCGGCCAGCGCGAGTGACTCGTCGACCATCGGCCGTAGCGGGTCCGGTGGTGGCGCTGGCTTGTCGTCACGGTCGAAAAGATCACAGCCGGTCAGCGGCACCGCGGCACCGCCGAGTGCCAGCAGTGCCCCGGCGCGCAGGAGCTTTCGCCGGGAATGCCCAGATGCTTGGTCGCGCTGTGTCGTTCTGGCGGTCCCCACCGGACAAGTCAACACCATGCGCGCCGGTGCGGGGGCCACCGACGTCGGTGCGCCGCCCGGTCCGCCGCCGGGCAGGCGCGTTACGCTCTGCGCAGCCACCGGCGCGTCCGCTCCGGTGGCGTGCCGGCATGGCGGGACAACCGCTCGCCGTCGACCAGGGAGAGGGTGCGGAGATGACGCAGCGTGGCCGTGCCACCAGGTCGACAGGTCGACCCCGCGATGGCGCGGGTCCCCGCGGCGGTGACCTCGCAACGCGCCGTGCGCGGCTGCGGACCGTGATCGAGCCGGTGGTCAACGGCGCTGGCTACGACCTGGAGGACGTGTCGGTTTCTCGGGCCGGTCGACGGCACGTGGTGCGGGTGCTGGTGGACGCCGACGGCGGGATCGACCTGGACGCCGTCGCGGACGTCTCTCGCGCGGTCTCGGCCGCGCTGGACGCTGCGGAGGAGGCCGGTGGCGACATCGTCGCGGGGGAGTACCAGTTGGAGGTCAGCTCGCCGGGCGTCGACCGGCCACTCACCCTGCCCCGCCACTGGCGGCGCAACGTGGGCCGGCTGGTCAAGGTCACCGTCCGGGGCGCGGCCGCGTTGCCCGGCCAGCGTGGCGAGCAGCCCGCCGGTGATCGCCAGCTGACCGGCCGGGTGGTCGCTGCCGACGACGAGGGCGTGCAGTTGGAGACCGAGGACGGCCGCGCTCCCGTGGCGTATGCCCAGCTTGGCCCGGGCCGCGTGCAGGTCGAGTTCACCCGGCTCGCCGAACTCGGCGAGCCGGACGAAGAGTTCGACGACGCGGACGATTCAGACGAGATCGACGATTCAGACGACATCGACGACGAAGATGATGTGGAGGACGAGGAGAGGTGAACATCGACCTCGCGGCGCTGCGCGCACTCGAGCGCGAGCGGGAGATCCCGTTCGACACGATTCTCGCGGCGATCGAAACCGCGTTGCTGACCGCCTACCGGCACACCGACGGCGCCGAACCCCACGCCCGAGTGGAGATCGACCGCAAGTCGGGCGCCGCTCTGGTGTACGCGCAGGAGATGGACTCCGACGGCAGCCTGGTGCGGGAGTGGGACGACACCCCGCACGACTTCGGTCGGATCGCCGCCATGACCGCCAAGCAGGTGATCCTCCAGCGACTGCGGGAGGCCACCGACGAGGTGCACTTCGGTGAGTACGTGGGCCGCGAGGGCGACCTGGTCACCGGTGTGGTGCAGGCGCATGAGACGCGTACCGAGAAGGGCATCGTCAGCGTCGACCTCGGCAAGTTGGAGGGCGTGCTGCCGCAGTCCGAGCAGGTGCCCGGCGAGCGGTACGCGCACGGCGAGCGGGTCCGCTGCGTCGTGGTGCACGTCGCCAAGGGCATGCGCGGGCCGCAGATCACCCTGTCCCGCTCGCACCCGGCGCTGGTCAAGAAGCTGTTCGCGCTGGAGGTGCCGGAGATCGCCGATGGCACGGTGGAGATCGGCGCGATCGCCCGTGAGGCAGGTCACCGTACGAAGATCGCCGTACGGTCCACCACCCCCGGGGTGAACGCCAAGGGCGCCTGCATCGGCCCGATGGGCCAGCGGGTGCGCGCCGTGATGAGTGAGCTGCACGGTGAGAAGATCGACATCATCGATTGGTCGGACGACCCGGCCACCTTCGTCGGTAACGCGTTGTCGCCGGCCAGGGCACTGCGGGTCGAGGTGGTCGACCTGGCCGGTCGTGCCGCTCGGGTGACCGTGCCAGACTTCCAGCTTTCGCTCGCGATCGGCCGGGAGGGGCAGAATGCCCGACTCGCGGCCCGATTGACCGGTTGGCGGATCGACATTCGGTCCGATGCGGAGCAGGCCGCCCCGGCCGCGCGTGAGGCAGCTGATCACGTGCGGGAGCCGGGCGGCGCGATCTCGGGTAGCTAGGGGTAGACTTCCTCCAGTGGTACGACGCGCAAAGCCGGAGCGCACCTGTGTGGGTTGCCGGAAACGTGCGCCGGCCAGCGAATTGCTGCGGATCATCGCGGTCAGGGACGAGGCTGTTCTCAGTCTCCGGCCTGATCCGCGCCGCAGGCTGCCGGGTCGGGGAGCGAACATGCACCCGGATCCGGCCTGCTTCGCGCTGGCGGTGCGGCGCCGCGCCTTCGGGCGTGCGCTGCGGATCACCGAGGTCCTTGATCACGGTGTGCTGGCGGAACACGTCGATGCGCCAACCACTACGTCCGGTCATCCCGACCGGGCGAGGGTCGCTAGCAGGGTAGGACGACCGACATGAGCACACGATGAAGTCCCTGAAATGACCAGGCTTCAAGTGCACGAGTGAGGTCGCTGCGGGTGCTGCCCGCACGACCTCGGAGTGAGGAGTGCAGTGGCAGGCAAGGCCCGCGTACACGAGCTTGCAAAAGAGCTCGGGGTCGAGAGTAAGACCGTTCTCGCCAAGCTGAAGGAAATGGGCGAGTTCGTGAAGTCCGCGTCCAGCACCGTCGAGGCGCCCGTCGCCCGGCGGCTGCGTAACGCATTCGTCGCGTCCGCTGGTGCTTCGGCACCGGCCGCACCGTCGGCGCCCGCGCCGGCACCAGCGACGGATCCGACCCCGACGCTGTCCCCGACCCCGGGCGCGCCCCGGGTCTCGGCCAAGCCGATGCCGCCTCGGCGGCCGGCCGCGCCGGCACCCGGTCCGAAGCCGAAGGGTCCGGTGCCCGGTGCGCCGCAGTCGGCGGCCCCGGTCGCCAAGCCGGCGAGTGCCCACGACATCGAGGTGGCGGCCGCAGAGGTGCGCGCCGCCGCGCTGAAGGCTGAGCAGGAGGCCGCGGTCAAGGCCGCGCAGGCCGCTCGCCAGCAGCAGCGAGACAACCCCGTTCGCCGGGAGCCTCCGGCTGACGGCAACCGCCCCAGCCCCGGCGCCGGCCCTCGGCCGGGTCCCGCCGCGATGCCACCCCGTCCCGGTTCGCCGGCAGCTCGTCCGAGCACGCCAGCGCCAGGTCCGGGTGCCCGTCCGGGCGGTCGTCCGCCGGCACGCGGTGCCGGTAACAACCCGTTCGGTATTCAGGGTGGCCAGCAGCGGCCGCCGGCCGCTGGTGCGGGTGGTCCCCGGCCCAGCACCCCGGCGGGCATGCCGCCGCGGCCGAGCCCGAACTCCATGCCGCCGCGGCCCAGCCCGGCGTCCATGCCGAGCCAGCGTCCGGCTGCCGGTCGTCCCGGTCCCGGTGGCGCTGGTCGCCCCGGTGGTGGCGGCGCAGGTCGTCCCGGTGGTGGCGGCGGCGGTGGTTTCCGTGGCGGTCCCGGCGGTGGCGCCGGCGGCGGCGGCGGTTACCGCGGTGGCCCTGGTGGCGGCGCGGGTGCCGGCGGTGGCGGTGGCTACCGTGGCGGTCCCGGCGGCGGCGGCGGTGCTCCCGGCGGCGGTTTCCGTCCGGGTGCTCCGTCCGGTGGCGGCGGTCGTCCGGGTGCGGGTGGTCGTGGCCGTGGCGGCGGTGCCGCGGGTGCCTTCGGGCGTCCGGGTGGCCGGCCGACGCGCGGTCGCAAGTCCAAGAAGCAGCGCAGACAGGAGTTCGACAACCTGTCGGCTCCGACCATGAGCTCGGGTGCTCCCCGGGGTCAGGGTCAGATCGTCCGGCTCTCCCGTGGCGCCTCGTTGTCCGATTTCGCGGACAAGATCAACGCCAACCCGGGTTCGCTGGTCCAGGAGATGTTCAACCTGGGCGAGATGGTCACCGCGACCCAGTCCTGTTCTGACGACACCCTGCACCTGCTGGGTGAGCACCTGGGCTTCGACATCCAGATCGTCAGCCCGGAGGACGAGGACCGCGAGCTGCTCGCGCAGTTCAACATCGACCTCGACGCGGAGGTGGCCGAGGAGCGTCTGGTCAGCCGTGCGCCGGTGGTGACCGTCATGGGTCACGTCGACCACGGTAAGACCAAGCTGCTCGACGCGATCCGTAAGGCGAACGTCGTTGCCGGTGAGGCGGGTGGCATCACCCAGCACATCGGTGCCTACCAGGTCCACGTCCCGCACGAGGGCGAGGACCGGGCGGTCACCTTCATCGACACGCCGGGTCACGAGGCGTTCACCGCCATGCGTGCTCGTGGTGCCCAGGTCACGGACATCGTGATCCTGGTCGTCGCGGCCGACGACGGTGTGATGCCGCAGACCATCGAGGCGTTGAACCACGCCAAGGCGGCCGACGTGCCGATCGTGGTCGCGGTCAACAAGGTCGACAAGCCGGACGCCAACCCGGACAAGGTCCGCCAGCAGCTGACCGAGTACGGCCTGGTCGCCGAGGAGTACGGCGGCGAGACCATGTTCGTCAACGTGGCAGCCAAGCCGGGCATCGGCATCGAGGAGTTGCTCGAGGCCGTCCTGCTGACCGCCGACGCGTCGCTGGAGCTGACCGCTCCGATCGACGGGCCGGCGCAGGGTGTGGCCATCGAGGCACACCTGGACAAGGGCCGCGGTGCGGTGGCGACGGTGCTGGTGCAGAAGGGCACCCTGCGGGCAGGCGACTCGATCGTCGCCGGTGGGGCGCACGGCCGGGTCCGGGCCATGCTCGACGAGAACGGCAACCAGCTCACCGAGGCTGGGCCGGCGCGTCCGGTCATGGTGTTGGGTCTGACCGCGCCTCCCGGCGCGGGCGACACCTTCCTCGCCGCGGCGGACGACCGCACGGTGCGGCAGATCGCCGAGCAGCGCCAGGCACGGCGACGGGCGGCGTCCTTCGCCAACTCCCGTGGTCGGGCCACCCTCGAGACGCTCATGGAGCAGCTCAAGGAGGGCGAGAAGACCTCGCTCAACCTCATCCTCAAGGGCGATGTCTCCGGTTCGGTGGAGGCCCTGGAGGACGCGCTGTTCAACCTCGACATCCCCGAGGAAGTTCAGCTCAAGGTCCTCGACCGGGGCGTGGGCGCGATCACCGAGAGCAACGTCATGCTCGCGAGTGCCTCGTCCGAGCCGGTCACGATCATCGGCTTCAACGTGCGGGCCTCCAACAAGGTCCGTGAGATGGCCGACCGCGAGGGCGTGGAGATCCGGTATTACACCGTCATCTACCAGGCCATCGAGGAGATCGAGGCAGCGCTCAAGGGCCTGCTCAAGCCGGAGTACGAGGAGGTCGAGCTGGGCAGCGCGGAGATCCGCGACGTCTTCCGCTCGTCCAAGATCGGCAACATCTCCGGTTGTATCGTCCGGTCCGGTGTCCTTCGGCGTAACGCCAAGGCGCGCCTGCTGCGAGACGGGGCGGTCGTGGCGGACAACCTCACGATCAGCTCGCTCAAGCGGTTCAAGGACGACGCCACGGAGGTCCGCGAGGGCTTCGAGTGTGGTCTGACCCTGGGTGGTTACAACAACGTCCAGGTCGGCGACGTCATCGAGACCTTCGAGATGCGGGAGAAGGTTCGCGCCTGATCCGGCAGTGACACGCTGATCAAGGGGTTTACGCCGAACGGCGTAAACCCCTTGATCATGCAGGGAGGGTTGGCGGTATCGTCCGGGGCGATGTTTACCGGAACTGCGGTCTTTGACCTGCTGCTGCCGGGCGACTCCCGGTCGCTCAAAGCCAAGAGATCATATGTACGGCCGATAGTGGCGGCGCTGCGCCGCTTCGAGGTGTCGGCCGCCGAGGTGGGAGCGCTCGACCTGCATGGGCGAGCGCAGCTGGCGGTGGCCGTGGTGGCCGCCGAGACGGCGCACGTCCGCGAGGTGCTCGACTCCTGTGAGCGCCTGGTGGCCGGCCGCCCCGAGGTCGAGTTGCTGTCGGTCAGGCGCCGGCTGTACGGCGTGGACGACGACTGACCATGGTGCCGGCTGTGCCGGGCGACCGGTGCGGCCGCGAAGGTAGTGTTCGAGATGTTGGCCGGTCGGCCGGCGGCCTTCGGGTCGCCGGGTCGACCGGGAGCAGGACGCCGTGGAGGTGGCGAGATGTCTGATCCGGCCAAGGTACGCCGGCACGCGGAACGGGTGCGTGAGCTGGTCGCGTCGGTGGTGCGGAGCCAGATCAAGGACCCGCGGCTCGGGATGATCACCATCACCGACGCCCGGATCACCGCAGATCTGCGCGACGCGACGGTCTTCTACACCGTGCTCGGTGACGCGGTGGCCCAGGCGGATACCGCTGCGGCGCTGGAGAGCGCCAAGGGGCTGCTGCGCAGCACGGTCGGCAAGGCGCTCGGTTTGCGGCACTCGCCGACTCTCACGTTCGTCCTCGACGACGTGCAGGACCAGGTCAAGCACATCGACGACCTGCTCGCTGCCGCCCGCAACGCCGACGCCGAGGTGCAGCGGCTCGCTGCCGAGGCGAACTACGCGGGCGAAGCGCAGCCGTATCGGGTGGATGACGAGACGGATGAGGCAGAGGAGACGGACGAGGCCGATGAGGCCACCGACGTCAAGGACACCTCGCGGGGTGGGGAAACGCGGTGACCAGCACCGCCAGCGCCCCGCTCGCCGGGGCGGCAGCCCTCGGCCCCGCCGAGTCGGACTGGGCTGCGGCCGAGGCGCTGGTGCGGGCTCTCCCGCCGGGCGGTCGGGTGCTGCTGATCTGCCACGTCAACCCGGACGGCGACGCGCTGGGCAGCATGCTCGGCTTCGGTCTGGGGCTGCGGCAGTTTGGCGTACGCGAGGTGCAGGCGACCTTTCCCGGGCCGCCGGAGGTGCCTGAGCCGTTCCGAGGGCTGCCCGGGCTGGACCTGTTGGTCCCGGCGAGCGCTGCGGACCCGGCACCTGACCTGGTGATCTGCTTTGACGCGGCGAGCGATTCGCGCCTCGGTGAGCTGGCTGGGCGGTTGTCGTCCGCGCCTGCGGCGCTGGTGCTTGATCACCACGCCTCCAACCCCGGCTTCGGCACGGTCAACCTGGTCGACCCGGGTGCCGCGGCGACGTCGGTGGTGGCCGAGCAACTGCTGACCCGGCTCGGGGTTGTGGTGGATCCGGCCATCGCCGAGTGCCTGTACGTGGCGCTGACCACGGATACCGGGTCGTTCCGGTTCGAGGCGACCACCCCGGCGGTCCACCAGATGGCCGCCCGGTTGCTGGCGACCGGCATTTCGCCCGGTGACATCTCCCGGCGGGTCTTCGATACGCGGCCCTTCGGCGCGGTTCGCCTCTTCGGCGAGGTGCTCGGCCGAGCGCAGTTGGAGCCGGCCGCTGCTGGCGGCCGAGGCTTGGTCTGGACCTTCGCCACCCTGGACGACCTGGCCCGGCACGATCAGCGGCCGTACGTCCTGGAGGCGCTGATCGACTCGGTGCGCTGCACCGCCGAGGCGGATGTGAGCTGCGTGTTGAAGCAGACCGCGCCCGGTGAGTGGGCAGTGTCGATGCGCAGCAAGGGCGCGGTGGACGTCAGCCGGGTCGCGGTCACGCTGGGCGGTGGTGGTCACCGGTTCGCGGCCGGGTTCACCGGTCGGGGCAGCGCTGAGCAGGTGGTCGAGTCGATCCGCGGCGAGCTGGACGCTGCGCTGCTCCGCCCCCGCAGCTGACGCTGACGAATCGAATCGCCGTTATCGATCGGTTGGTCGGGAAGATCAGGGACAGCTCCGGGGAGTGTTGGTCTTCCCGCGCTCCGTGAGACCGGGAAGAATTGCGGGATGGAGCAGCCGCACGACCTCACCGTGGAGGCCCCCCGCGCCTGGGACCGGCCCGCCGTCTCCGTTCCCGTCCTCGTCTGTCTGTCGCTCGTCGGTGGTCGGTTCGCGTCGTTCTCCACCGAGGCGAATCTGTTCACACTCGGCACTGGCGGGGTGCTGATCTGGCTCGGTCTGAGCAACCGGGTGCCCCGCCGACCGGCACCGCGTCGTCTGGGCGCGGGGGCGGTCTGGTGGGCGGTGCCCGTGGTGGTCTTCGGCGTCTTTGAGGGCGTGACCTTCGTGCTGGCGGCTGGCGACGATTTCCCCACCTTCTCCCGGCTGGCCGATCCTCTCCTGGAGGATCATCTGACCCGGTCGGCGGCGTGGTTTGCCTGGCTGGCCGCTTTCTGGGGGCTGGTGCGGCGATGATGCGGGCACTCGCGATCGGCGGTTTCCTCAGCGCGCTGGCCCTCTTCGCGGTGGTGGAGTGGATGGCCCGGCGGGAGGGCTCCCGGATCCCCACTCTGGGCGAGGTCTGCGCGTACGTGATGCGCTACGAGGTCGGCCCGGTGCCGGTGGGCCGGATCGGTCTGTTCGGGTTCTGGTGGTGGTTAGGCTGGCACTTCCTGGCCCGCTGAGCCGGGTTGCCGACTTTCCAAATGGCGGGAACCCGAGGCAGCATGTGGACCTGAACGATAACTTGGGAGACGGCCGGTGCCGTGTGGCGGTGCAGGTCATGGGTGGTGGTGCCACACCTCGTGCCGCCTCCCTCCAGGGTCGGACCGACCCGGGCTAACGCTGCCCAGCCGGCTGCTCCGGTAACCCCGGACCGCCGTGGGGCGCTCAGCACGACCGCCCGCGAGGGCCGCCGCGTGTCGGCGGCTCGCGCCCTGGAAGGGAGCGCCACCATGCCGAACAAGCCCAAGCCCGAGACCACGGACGACGCCCGCGAGCAGGCCCGCCGCGCCCTGCAGACCTCGATGGATACCCGCCAGTAAGGCCAGATCGTCCGGCGGTGACGTCGGAGTGGCCCGGATGGCGGGACACCTCGGTGGTGCGCCTCTTGAGCTGAACTGGCCGCCACCCACCGACGGAGTAAGCCCTCGGCGGGATTGCGATCCTTACCGCGCTCGTGCCAGGATCGGCGGCGATGAGTCACGCCGCCGCCACCGCCATCGCCAACCGATCCGCCTCGCCGCGCCGGATCGCCAGCCTTGCCCTGCCGGCCCTCGTGGTGCTCGCCGCTGAGCCGCTCTACGTGCTGGTCGACACGGCCGTGGTCGGTCACCTCGGCCGGGTGCCGCTCGCCGCGCTCGCCGTCGGCGGCACGGTGATGACACTCACCGCATGGGTCGGCACCGTTGTCGCGTACGGCACCACCGGGCGCGCGGCCCGCCGCTTCGGCGCGGGTGACCGGGCCGCCGCCGTGGCCGAGGGCGTCCAGTCGTCCTGGCTGGCGTTCGGCGTCGGTCTGCTGATCGCGATCGGCATGCAATTCGGTGGGGGAGCGCTCGCGCGTACTCTCGCCGGCGGTGGTGGCGACGTGGCCGCCGCCGCCGCGACCTGGCTGCGGATCGCGGCCCTCGGTGCCCCCGGTCTGCTGCTCGCCGCAGCCGGCAACGGCTGGCTGCGCGGTGTGCAGGACACTCGCCGCCCGTTGTTCTTCGTGCTCGGCCCCAATCTGCTCTCCGCGCTGCTCTGCCCGCTGCTGGTCTACCCCGGTGGCCTGGGCCTGATCGGTTCGGCGGTGGCCAACGTCGTCGCGCAGACGCTCTGCGGGGTGCTCTTCGCCGCCGCGCTGGTCGCCGAGCGGGTGCCGCTGCGGCCCCGGCCCCGGGTGATCCGCCAGCAGTTGGTGCTCAGCCGGGACCTGCTGATCCGTGGGCTGGCGTTCCAGGCCAGCTTCCTCTCCGCGACCGCCGTCGCCGCCCGCTTCGGCGCCGCCGCCGTCGGCGCCCACCAGATCGCCCTGCAACTCTGGTTCTTCACCGCGCTTGTGCTCGACGCGCTGGCCATCGCCGCACAGTCCCTGGTCGGCGCCGCGCTCGGCGCCGGCGACGACACGGGTGCCCGGGCGCTCGCCCGCCGGGTCGGGCTGCTCGGCGGCGTCTGCGGAGTCGGCTTCGCAGTGCTCGTCGCCGCCGGCGCCGGCGTCGTGCCCTCGTGGTTCAGCGCCGACGCGGAGGTACGCGAGCAGGCCATGGTGGCCTGGCCGTGGTTCGTCGTCATGCTGCCGCTGGCCGGGGTGGTGTTCGCCCTCGACGGCGTGCTGATCGGCGCGGGCGACGTGCGGTACCTGCGCAACCTCACCATCGTGGCGGCGCTCGGCGGCTTCATACCGGCCATCTGGCTGACGTACGGGTTCGACCTCGGACTGGGTGGCATCTGGGCTGGGCTCACCCTGTTCGTGGTGATCCGGCTGGTCGCGCTGCTGCTACGCCTGCGCAACGGCAGTTGGGCGGTGACCGGCGCGGTCCGCTGAGGTCTCCTCCCGGCGCTGCCGGTCGAACGGGTCACGCCGGGCCTGCCCACGCACTCCGGGGTATGGGCCATCTGGCAGGCTTGGCCGACGTGAGCACCGATGGTCTGATCGTGGTCGACAAGCCCGGCGGCATGACGTCGCACGACGTGGTGGCGCGGATCCGCCGACTGGCGAAGACCCGACGGGTCGGGCACGGCGGCACCCTCGATCCGATGGCCACCGGCGTGCTCGTGATCGGTGTGGGCCGTGCAACTCGGCTGCTGACCTACGTCATCGGTGCGGGCAAGAGCTACACCGGCACCATCCGGCTCGGTCAGGCCACCGTCACCGACGACGCCGAGGGCGACGTGATCGCCACCACGCCGGCCGGTCAGGTCACCGACGAGGCGATCCGGTCGGCGCTGGGCGCGTTGAGCGGCGAGGTCGACCAGGTGCCGAGCGCCGTCAGCGCCATCAAGATCGACGGGCAGCGGGCGTACAAGCGGGTCCGCGACGGAGAGAGCGTCGAGCTGCCCGCACGGCGGGTCACCATCTCCCGGCTGGAGGTGCTGGCCATCCGCCGCACCGAGCCGGACGTGGTGGACGTGGACGTGGACGTGACCTGCTCCTCCGGCACGTACATCCGGGCCATCGCCCGGGACGCGGGCCTGGCGCTCGGTGTCGGAGGGCACCTGACGGCGTTGCGGCGGACCGCGGTGGGTGGCTTCACTCTCGCCGAGGCGGCGACCCTCGACCAGTTGGAGCAGCGCGCCCCGGACGTGGTGAACCTGCCGTTGGACGCGGCGGCCGACCGGTTCTTCCCGCGCCGGGAGGCCACGCCCGACGAGGCCCGGGTGCTCGCCCACGGTGGCCCGCTGGACCCGGCCGGCCTCACCGGGCCGTACGCCGTCTTCGGGCCGGCGGGCGGCCTGATCGCTATCGTCAGCGAGCGGGACGGGCGGGCCCGCGCGGAGATCGTGCTCGCCCCGGCCTGACGGCGGGGCGCAGGTCCGACGGCCACCGGCCGGCGGTGTCGACCCGCCGGCCGGTGGGACAGCAGAAAGGAACGGCATGCAGCGGTGGCGGGGGTACGACGCGGCGCCCGGTGGGTGGGGGCGCTCGGTCGTCACCATCGGCGTCTTCGACGGCGTGCACAAGGGGCACCAGGCGACCATCGGGCACACCGTGGCCCGTGCCCGGGAGTTGGGCGTGCAGTCGGTGGTGGTCACCTTCGACCCGCATCCGGCCGAGGTGGTCCGCCCCGGTTCGCATCCGGCGGTGCTCACCGAGCCGGCCCGCAAGGCCGAGTTGATCGAGGCGCTCGGCGTGGACGTGCTCTGCGTGGTGCCGTTCACCCCGGAGTTCTCCCGGCTGCCGGCCGAGCAGTTCGTGCACGACGTCCTGGTCGAGCACCTGCACGGAGCATTGGTGGTGATCGGCGGCAACTTCCGCTTCGGGCACCGGGCGGCAGGCGACGTGGCGCTGTTGGAGCGGCTCGGTCAGACCTTCGGCTTCGGTGTGGAGGGCAGCCCGCTGATCGCCGAGGACGGCACCGTCTTCTCCTCCACCTACATCCGCTCCTGCGTCGACGCGGGTGACGTCGGCGCGGCCGCCGCCGCGCTGGGCCGCCCACACCGGCTGGAGGGCGTCGTGGTCCGCGGCGACCAGCGGGGACGGGAGCTGGGCTTCCCCACCGCCAACCTGCTCTGCCACCGGTACGCGGCGGTCCCGGCCGACGGGGTGTACGCGGCCCGGCTGATCCGTCGCGGGCAGCACGAGCCGCTGATGGCGGCGGTGTCGGTGGGCACCAACCCGACCTTCTCCGGCCGGGAGCGGCGGGTGGAGGCGTACGCGCTCGACTTCACCGGCGACCTCTATGGCGAGCGACTGGCCCTGGACTTCGTGGCGCACCTGCGCGGACAGGTCCGATACGACTCGATCGAGCCGTTGATCGCCCAGATGGACCAGGACGTCGCGCGTACCCGGAGCGCTCTGGCCTGATCGTCGCCGGGGGCCGACGTGGGCCCGCCGAGGCCCTTGGCCGGGTGTTACCGGCGAGTGCTGGTAGTCTTGCCGAGACGTCGGGTGACCGGCGTGGGGCCTCGCGTGCCTGCTCGACGCCGCGGGTGCGAGGTACCGGTCCGTTCCCGGTCCACCGGGACGACGGACATTTACTGATCAACCCACCGAAACAGGGAGAACATGGCGCTCGATCAAGAAGCCAAGGCCAGCATCCGCGCGGAGTACGCGACCGCCGAGGGCGACACCGGTTCGCCGGAGGTCCAGGTCGCGGTGCTCACCAAGCGGATCGCCGAGCTGACCGAGCACCTGAAGGTGCACAAGCACGACCACCACAGCCGTCGTGGTCTGCTGCTGCTGGTCGGCCGGCGCCGTCGGCTGCTCAACTACGTCCAGAAGAAGGACATTGCCCGCTACCGGTCGCTCATCGAGCGGCTCGGCCTGCGCCGGTGACGTGACGGGGGAGTGGCCGAGGAGGCTGCTCCCCCGTACGGCGTCCCACCTGAAAAACACGGGCCGCGCGACCACCCGAGAGGGAGCCGGTCAGCGTACCGGTCTCCGGTAGTGGCCCCCGGGAACCCGGCATCAATGCCGACCACCCGGGCGCTTCGATCGAAGACCGGCCGGCTGAGCAGCTCCCCGATGTCGTGGGCCCACGACGCGAAGGAGCACGACAGCACATGACCGAGACCAAACTCGGCACCGAATCCCGCACCGCCGTGATCGACAACGGGTCCTTCGGCACCCGTGAGATCACCTTCTCCACCGGTCGGCTGGCTCGCCAGGCCGCCGGTTCCGTCATCGCCCAGCTGGGCGAGACGGTCGTTCTCTCCGCCACCACCGCCGGTAAGCACCCGAAGGAGCAGTTCGACTTCTTCCCGCTGACCGTCGACGTCGAGGAGCGGATGTACGCCGCGGGCCGCATCCCCGGCTCGTTCTTCCGCCGTGAGGGCCGCCCCAGCGAGGACGCGATCCTCACCTGCCGGCTGATCGACCGGCCGCTGCGCCCGTCCTTCGTCAAGGGCCTGCGCAACGAGGTCCAGGTCGTCGAGACCATCCTCGCGCTCGACCCGCAGCACCCGTACGACGTCGTGGCGATCAACGCCGCCTCGATGTCGACCAAGCTCTCCGGCCTGCCGTTCTCCGGCCCGATCGGTGCGACCCGCGTCGCCCACATCGACGGCCAGTGGGTCGCCTTCCCGACCCTGGAGGAGCTGGCCCGGGCCACCTTCGACATGGTCGTGGCCGGCCGCACCCTCGAGGACGGCGACGTCGCGATCATGATGGTCGAGGCCGAGGCCACCCCGAACGCCGTCGCCCTGATCTCGGCCGGTGCCACCGCGCCGACCGAGGAGGTCGTGGCCAGCGGCCTGGAGGCCGCCAAGCCGGCGATCCGTGAGCTGTGCCGCGCGCAGAGCGAGCTGGCCGAGGTCGCCGCCAAGCCGGTCACCGAGTTCCCGGTCTTCCTGGACTACCAGAACGACGTGTACGACGCCGTCTCCGAGCTGGCCCGCGGCGAGGTCGCCGAGGCGATCACCATCGCCGGCAAGGCCGACCGCGAGGAAGCCCTGGACCGGGTCAAGGCCCGCGTCGCCGAGGAGCTGGGTGGTCGGTTCGAGGGTCGGGAGAAGGAGCTCAGCGCTGCCTTCCGGTCGCTGACCAAGTCCGAGGTGCGCAACCGCGTGCTGCGCGAGCAGGTCCGCATGGACGGACGTGGCCCGCGTGACATCCGGACGCTGACCGCCGAGGTCGGCGTGCTGCCCCGGGTGCACGGTTCGGCGCTGTTCGAGCGGGGCGAGACCCAGATCCTGGGTGTGACCACGCTGAACATGCTCCGCATGGAGCAGATGGTGGACACGCTGTCCCCCGAGAACCGCAAGCGCTACATGCACAACTACAACTTCCCGCCGTACTCGACCGGTGAGACCGGCCGGGTTGGCTCGCCGAAGCGCCGCGAAATCGGCCACGGTGCCCTCGCCGAGCGTGCGCTGATCCCGGTGCTGCCGTCGCGCGAGGAGTTCCCGTACGCCATCCGGCAGGTCTCCGAGGCGCTCGGCTCCAACGGCTCCACCTCGATGGGTTCGGTCTGCGCGTCGACGCTGGGCCTGCTCTCCGCGGGTGTCCCGCTGAAGGCGCCGGTCGCCGGCATCGCGATGGGGCTCATCTCCGACGAGGTGGACGGCAAGACCCAGTACGTGACGCTGACCGACATCCTCGGCGCCGAGGACGCGTTCGGTGACATGGACTTCAAGGTCGCCGGCACGCCGGAGTTCGTCACCGCGCTCCAGCTCGACACCAAGCTCAACGGCATCCCGTCGGACGTGCTGGCCGCCGCGCTGCAGCAGGCGAACGAGGCCCGGCAGGTCATCCTCGGGGTCATGAAGGCGGCGATCGAGGCTCCGGCCGAGATGTCCGACTACGCCCCGCGGGTCACCACCGTCAAGATCCCGGTGGACAAGATCGGCATGGTGATCGGCCCGAAGGGTCAGACCATCAACGCGATCCAGGACGAGACCGGCGCCGAGATCTCCATCGAGGACGACGGCACGATCTACGTCGGCGCCACCAACGGGCCGTCGGCCCAGGCGGCCGTCGACCGGATCAACGGGATCGCCAACCCGACCCTGCCCAAGCAGGGTGAGCGCTTCCTCGGCACGGTGGTCAAGACCGCCGCGTTCGGCGCGTTCATCTCCCTGCTGCCCGGCCGCGACGGCCTGTTGCACATCTCCAAGGTGGGCGACGGCAAGCGGGTCGAGCGCGTTGAGGACTTCCTCAACGTCGGCGACCGGGTCGAGGTCGAGATCGCGGACATCGACGCCCGCGGCAAGATCTACCTCGACAAGGTCCGCCCGGAGGGCTCCGAGGCACCTGCCGCCGGCGAGGCTGCCGGTGGCGACCGGCCGGCTGGTCGGGACCGGGGCGACCGTGGCCCGCGTGACCGCGGTGACCGCGAGCGCGGCGGCGACCGGGGCGCACGTGGCCCGGAGCGCGGCAACGATGGCGGCGAAGGCGGCAACGGCGGCGGCGGCGAGGGTGGCGAGGGCGGCGAGCGTCCGCGCCGTCGGACCCGGCACAGCTGACCGTCGTACATCGCATCACCCACCCCTCGTCGAACCGGGAGCACTACGTGAGTCGGGCCTTCAGCGCGCCGTTTCCACCGGATCGACGGGGGGTGGCTGCGTCTGGGGACACCGGGGCGGGCCGCTCCGGCGGGGCCGCCCGCGCGGTGACCCGGACGCTCAGCGACGACCCGCTGGGCGGCACGGTACGACGTACCGTGCTGCCCAGCGGCCTGCGCGTCCTCACCGAGGCGATTCCGGCGATGCGCAGCGTCTCGTTCGGCATCTGGGTGGCGGTCGGTTCGCGCGACGAGACCGGCCCGCAGGCCGGTGCCGCGCACTTCCTTGAGCACCTGCTCTTCAAGGGCACCCACAAGCGCACCGCGCTGGAGATCTCCTCGCAGATCGAGGCGGTGGGTGGCGAGACCAACGCCTTCACCACGAAGGAATACACCTGCTACTACGCCCGCGTGCTGGACGAGGACCTGCCGCTGGCGATCGACGTGATGTGCGACCTGGTCGCCGATTCGCTGCTGGAGCCGGCCGACGTCGAGACCGAGCGTGGCGTGATCCTGGAAGAGATCGCCATGCACGACGACGAGCCCGGTGACGAGGTGCACGACCTCTTCGTCCAGGCCGTCTACGGCGACCACCCGTTGGGTCGGCTGATCTCCGGCACCGCGGAGACCGTCACGCCGATGACCGGGCGGCAGATCCAGAGCTTCTACCGCGATCGCTACACCGCGCCGCAGATCGTCATCGCCGCGGCCGGCAACCTCGACCACGCCGCAGTGGTCAAGCTGGTTCGCCAGGCGGTGCGCGGCACCCCACTGGACAGCGACCCGGCGACGCCAGCGCCGCACCGCGCGGCGACCCCGGCGGTACGCACCAAGCCGGCGACCACGCTGGTGGAGCCGAAGGAAACCGAACAGGCGCACGTCATCCTCGGCTGCCCCGGCATCGACCGCCTCGACGATCGGCGCTTCGCCCTCGGGGTGCTCAACAACGTGCTCGGCGGTGGGATGTCCAGCCGCCTGTTCCAGGAGATCCGCGAGCAGCGTGGCCTGGCGTACTCGGTCTACTCCTACGCCAGCCAGTACGCCGACAGCGGCCTGTTCGCCGTCTACGCCGGCTGCGCGCCGGGCAAGGTGGACGAGGTGCTGGCCCTGACCCGCGCCGAGTTGGCTCGGGTGGCAGCCGACGGGTTGACCGAAGCCGAGGTGGCCCGGGGCAAGGGGATGAGCAAGGGCTCGTTCGTGCTCGGCCTGGAGGACACCGGCTCACGGATGAGCCGGCTGGCCAAGGGGGAGCTGCTCTACGGCGACCTGATGCCGGTGGACGAGTTGCTCCGCCGGGTCGACGAGGTGACCGTCGCGGACGTGAACACCCTCGCCGCCGAGCTGCTCAGCCGGCCTATGTCGCTGGCCGTGGTCGGCCCGTTCGGCGAAAGCGACTTCACGGTCTGAGGGCCGCCGTCCCGGACGCAGGCGGAGCCCGTTCGGCCCGGGCGTCCCGGCGGGTGGATCCCCCCGGATCCGGCCCGGAGGGCACGTCCCGATTGGGATAGGTTGTGCCGCGTGACTGACGAGCAGGAGAAGACCCCCGCCGGGCTGTTGCGGGTCGGTGTGCTGGGCGCCCGGGGACGGATGGGCATCGAGGTCTGCAAGGCGGTCGACGCCGCCGACGGCGTCGAGCTGGTCGCGGCGATCGACCAGGGCGACGACCGCTCCGCCGCCTCCAACGCCCAGGTCGTCGTCGACTTCACCACGCCGGACGTCGTCATGGACAACCTGCAGTGGTGCATCGACCAGGGCATCAGCGCCGTTGTCGGCACGACGGGCTTCAGCGAGCAGCGGCTGGAGCAGGTGCGCGCGTGGCTGGCCCGCAAGCCCGAGGTGGGTGTGGTGATCGCCCCGAACTTCGGCATCGGCGCCGTGCTGATGATGCAGTTCGCCGCGCGGGCCGCCCGGCACTTCGAGTCCGTCGAGATCATCGAGCAGCACCACCCGGGCAAGCTGGACGCCCCGAGTGGCACCGCCACGCACACCGCACGGCAGATCGCCCAGGCCCGCGCCGAGGCCGGCCTCGGCCCGGTGCCGGACGCCACCAGGGACGAGGTGCCGGGTGCACGCGGTGCCGAGATCGACGGGGTACGCGTCCACGCCGTACGTGCCACCGGGCTCGTCGCCCACCAAGAGGTGCTCTTCGGTGCCACCGGCGAGACCCTGACCATCCGACACGACTCGTACGACCGGGCGTCGTTCATGCCGGGCGTGCTGGTGGCCGTCCGCGCGGTGCGCAACCGCCCTGGCCTCACCGTCGGCCTGGACGCACTGCTCGACTGACCGCGCCTGCGAGGGCGGTTGCGGCCGAATGACCGCACGGGTAAGTCCCTGGCTCCCGGGGCGGGGTCGGTCCTAGGCTCCCGCCACGATCGATAGTGGACACCGGGACCGTCTTGGGCGGCCGGTCACCCTGCGCCCGGTCGACGACGACAATTGGCGTGCGGTGGCTGATGTCGCCCCACGTGACGACCAGGGGCGGTTCGTGGCCGCGCTGGGCGCCCGCTATCTGCTGGTCAGCACCCGCTCCGAGGTGTGGACCTCACTCGCCGTGTACGCAGACGAGACCGTCGTCGGCCACGTCATGTGGGGCGTGGACGACGACGGCTCGCATTGGATCGGTGGCATGCTGATCGACGCGGCCGAGCAGAACCGTGGCGTAGGCAGAGCGACAGTGCGGACCCTGGCCGCCTGGCTGGGGCGAACCCCCGGGTCCGCCTCTCGTACCACCCCGACAACCTCCAGGCCGCAGCCCTCGACACGTCCCTTGGCTCTCTCTCCCTCCCTCCCCGTTACCTTTTTGATCGTCCCCAGCCGGGGACCCTCGGTCGCCCGGCCCGGTATGACTTCCTGCCCCTGTCGTTCGGATGATC
>NZ_JBNCKP010000035.1:0-50060 GCF_049841575.1 Micromonospora sp. DT201
ACGAAAAACCCTCGACTGGCATAATCCGGCCGAAGTACTCCACAAACACCTGGTTGCAACCGCCGCTTGAAACCGCCCCGACCGGATAGCCCAATGTCGCCGATCCGGAGTCGATCATCGTTACTGTCCCGACAGGTGGGAGGCGCTGACCGAATGCTGGCTGGTCGGCGCGCTCAGACGGTGAGCAGCACCTTCGTACAGTCGTCTTGCTTCTTCTGGAAGATCTTGTAGCCCTTCGGGGCGTCACGCAGCGGCATTCGGTGGCTGACGACGAAGCTGGGGTCGATCTCGCCGCGCTGGATCCGTTCCAGCAGCGGCCGGGTGTAGCGCTGGACGTGACACTGCCCGGTCCGCATGATCAGCGACCGGTTCATGAAGGCACCCATCGGGAACTTGTCGACGAAACCGCCGTACGCGCCGACGACCGAGATCACCCCTCCCGAACGGCAGGCGAGGATCGCCTGGCGCAGCGCGAACGGCCGTTCCGTCTCGACCCGGGCGGCCTGTTTGGCCCGGTCGTACGCGTACATGGCGGCGTTGCCGTGGTGGCCCTCCAGGCCGACCGCGTCGATGCACGCGTCGGGCCCCCGCCCGGCGGTCATCTCGTTGAGCGTGTCCAGCACGTCAGCCTGGTCATAGTTGATCGTCTCCGCACCGAGGTGCTCCTCGGCCAGCCGCAGCCGGTACGGGAACCGGTCGATGACGATCACCCGCTCCGCGCCGAGCAGCCGGGCGCTGGCCGCGGCGAACAGCCCGACCGGACCGGCGCCCCAGACGGCGATCACCTGCCCGGGTTTGATGTCGCACATCTCGGCGCCCATGTAGCCAGTCGGGAACACATCAGCGAGCATGACCGCCTGGTCGTCGCGGACCTCGTCGGGCACCTTGACCGGGCCGACGTCGGCGAACGGCACCCGGGCGTACTCGGCCTGACCACCCGCGTACCCGCCGAGCAGGTGGGAGTAGCCGTAGATGCCGGCCGGCGAATGGCCCATGATCTTCTCGGCGATGCCGGCGTTGGGGTTGGAGTTCTCGCAGACCGAGTAGAGGCCGCGCTGGCAGGACGAGCAGTGCCCGCAGGCGATCGGGAAGGGCACCACCACCCGGTCACCGGGCTTGAGGTTGCGCACCTGCGGGCCCACCTCCACCACCTCACCCATGAACTCGTGGCCGAGGATGTCGCCCTTGCGCATCGCGGGGATGTAGCCGTGGTAGAGGTGCAGGTCGGAGCCGCAGATCGCGGTCGTGCTGATCCGGACGATCGCGTCCCGCGCGTTCATGATCTTCGGGTCGGGTACGTCGATCACCTTGACGCTGTCGGTGCCCATCCAGGCGGTGGCCTTCATTCTCGGTCCCTTTCGGAAAGCGCGGGCGGTCAGCGTCGGGACGCCGGCAGCGGCTGGGCGGGACGCTGCATGGCCTGTTGACGTACCGAGATGCCGTTCGGGCTGCCCTCGGACCGGACCACCTCACCGGTCTCCAGCACCTGCTTGAAGCGGCGCAGGTCGTCACGGACCTGCTGCTCGGGTTCCTCGCCGAAGAGCTTCGCCACCGCCCGGCCGAGCGCGCCGGCCGGCGGCGCGTACCGCAGCTCCACCCGGACCTCGGTGCCCCGGTCGCCGGGGGCTGGCACGAACCGGACGCGCCCGGCGTTGGGCACCCGGGTCCCCGGCAGCGACCGCCAGGTGATCGCCTTGTTCGGCTGATCGTCGATGATCTCGGCGTCCCACTCGACGCGGTGCCCGGCCGGGGCGCGGGCGATCCAGTGCGAGCGGCGCAGGTCATCGGCGCGTACCGACTCCAGGTGCGCCATGAACCGGGGCAGGTTCTCCACGTCCCGCCAGAACCGGTACGCCTCGGCGGGTGACCTGTTCACGGTCACCCCGACGTCCATCCGGATCATCCGCGCCCGGGCCCGTTGGGCCCGCCCGATCCGGACGGCGGCGAGCACGTCGATGGCGGTGAACCCGGCGATCGCGGCGGTGGTCAGTGTCAGCCGGTGGCGCCGTTCCCCGCCGTGGTTTGCGAAGGCCCGGCCGAGCAGGGTCAGGTCCATGGCGTCGCCGGCCACCCGGCTCCACGCCCAGCCGGCCGGGCGACGGCCGCTGAACAGGCCGGCTGCGCTGCCCAACTCCCGTACGCCGAGGGCCGGGATCACCATGCGCGCGGCTGCGGAGTCATCCACCCCGGTCAGTCGGGCGAGGGGTCCGGGCGCGACCAGGGCGCCGATGCCCAAAGCCAGGCTCAGCAGGCCCAGCGTGCTCGGCAGGGTCGCCGGCACCGGCCCGTCCAACTCCGGCAGGAGCACACTGTCGACATGGTCCATGTCCGGTCCCTTCGGGTGGGCGTGACCGGCGGCGAAGCAGCGCGGCCGCCACCGTGACGCTATGCGGTACGCCCACCCCATGCGCCCGGTTCGCTGCGAAAGGTCCGATGCGCTTATCGCGCCCAACGGATCACGGTGACCAGGCCGACGACGGCCAACGCCACCGCAGTCAGCCCGACCACCGCCGCCACCAGGCAGCCGAGCCCGTCGCGCCACGAGCTGGGCTCCCCGGGGCGGGGGCCGCCCTCGGTCCAGGCGACCGGGGCGGGGCCTTCCCGCTCGGCCTGCTCGACCAGCCGGCGGAGCCGCGCGCCCGCCAGTGGCCCGAGCCGGTCGCTGGGGTCGACGGTCACCTTCAGCACGAGCAGGCGCTGCCAGGCGCCCGGGTAGGACCGCTCGAACGCGGCGGCTTCCTCCGCGCTGGCTTCCTCGCTGAGAAATCCCCACCGCCCGGCCTCGGCCACGTTGCACACCTGCCGGTACAACGCGGCACGCCGGGTCCGCAGCCCCAGGTCATCGGGGTACGCAGCGTTCAGGCTCGCCAACCGCTGCATCGCGGGGTGGACATGCCCACGCCGCAGGTCGGCCTCTACCTTCGCCAGCACGTGCTCCTTCGCCACGGTGAGCATTCTGCGCGGTACGCGCGCCGCCCCGACAGCGGAATATTGCCGGTCGCCCGCCCCGTTCAGGGGGGAGGGTCTGCACGTAGCTGGAGGATGTAGGTCGCCGTGAGCGCAACGGCACGGTCGTCGTCGTCCGACAGGTCGACCAGGGCACGCGCGGCTCTGCTTCCCGGGATGTCCGCCAGCGCCTGTGCCAGCCGTCGGCGGACGGACGATTCGACCGGGCCGTGGACGAGGGTGTCGACGAGCCTTGTCGCGATCTGATCCGCCAACGCGGGATCACCCGCCAACGCACTCAACGCATCCGCTGCATCGACATCATTCGCCCCCTCGACGACCATCTCGACAAGCGTCGGGACCGCGTCGGCCACTCCGCGTGACCCGAGCGTCAGGGCCGCGTACCTGCGGACCACGAAGTCGGGGTTCGCGAGGGCGTCCTGCAACAGAGCGGTCGAGCTCGCGTGCGGGATCTCGGCGATGGCCTTGACGGCACGTTCCCGCACCTCGGCCTCTGGTGAGCCGAGGCCCTCCCCCAGCAGCGCCACGCCGCCGTCGCCCGCTTGCGCCAGAGCCCAGCGAAGGGCCCCGGCGACGTTCGGGTCGGTCTCGCTCAGCGCCGCCTCGACCAACGCCTCCACCGGCACCGGGCCCTCTTCGACCGAGGACAGGGCCGCCAGCTGGCGTCTTCCCGCGCTCTCCGATCCCAATGCCTGTAGGAGTGCGACGATCTGGAGGACGTCCTCCCAGTCGGCGGGTTCCGCCGCACCGATCCGACGGAGTCGCGTGAGCAACTCCATCTCGCTCGCAATCCGTCTTCGCGTCTGGCTGATGAGGTCATCGACGAGCCCCGAGGGTGTGAAGCCGGGATCATCGAGCGCGCGCCGGACATCACGCAGCGACAGCCCCAGTGACCGCAAGCTCTCGACCTGGAAGATCAGCCGGATGTCCTCGCTGGAATACTCTCGATAGCCGGCACCGCTGCGACCACTTGGCCGCACCAGGCCGAGCGAGTCGTAATGCCGGAGCATGCGGGCACTGACCCCGGACCGTCGTGCCACCTCACCGATCAACACTGCCCATCACCCCTGCACACCGGTCCTGCCGAGCGCCACGACGCGTTTCGCCTCCTCGATCGCGAACTCGAAGCCGGCGTCCGGGTCACCCAGCAGCCGTTCCGTGGCGATCGCGTGCGCGCGCACGTGCGGGTCGAGATCCGTCATCGCGGCGCGCAGGGTCGGCATGATCACCTCGCCGAGCGCGATCAGCGCCCGGCTGAGGCTCAGCTGCGTCTCACGACTGCCGCGCCCGAACTGTGTCGACAACACTCCGGCCAGGGTGGGCTCCGCACCTTCGGGCACGAGCACGACTGCCGCTCGCCATGCGCTGCGCGCCACCTCGTCGTCGGGGTCGGTCAGAAGCGCCCTTGTCATCGCCGGCCACGCCTGCCGGTCCCCGATCTTGGACAGCGTATGCAACGCCTGGCTTCGTGCCTGCGTACGCTCCGAACGGAGTTCGTCGATGAGCTGTGGGACCGTCATAGACGATGGATGACGGGTGAGAGCCCAGGTGAGCATTTCGCGCACATAGAATTCCGGCTCGATCGCGCATCGCTCGATGAGCTTGTCGATGAACAGTGGGTCAGGGGTCGTGCCGACTGCCAGCGCTGCGCGCAGCCGCACCGACGAGTCAACGTTCTCCAGCCCTTGGACAGCCTGCGTCGTGTTCGTGCCGTTTCTCGGCTCGGTCATCGGAACCACCTCATCGCCCCACTGAAGACCTTGTCACTGTGTCAAGGTCAAGCGGGCCGCACCCCGAGTTGGCACGGAATCCCAGCCCGGATCGTTAGTCCCGTAGTGCCCGAATCGTGGCACCTGCGCGCACGGGAGTCCGATATGCCGCGACGCTTCACCGTACTGCTGGCCCTGTTGCTGTTGGCCCTGCTCGCCGCGTGTGCGGCCGCGCCCACCGGGCCGACCGCGCCGACCGGGCCGACCGGGCCGACCGGGCCGACCGAACCACAGCCGCCGTCCACGTCGACGACACCGGCACCGCAGCAGTCGTACTGGCCGGGACAAGATGCGCTGATGAGCGCCGCGGAAAAGGCCGAGAGTGTCGCCACTGCCCACTGGCCGCGGGCGTACGCCGGGGTGAGCCTCGACGTACCCGGCGACACGCTGCTGGTGCACCGCGTACCGACGCCCGGCTTCGAGGACGCGATCCGGTCAGTGACGCCGGGCGTGAAGCTGCGATTCGTCGACGCCCTGCACTCCGCGCGGACCCTCGACGCATGGATCGCACGGGTCCGCGCGGACGTCGCCTACTGGCAGAGCCGTGGTGTCACCGTGCACGGCTCCTCCGTGGAGATCGGCACGTGCGTCGCCCTCGAAGTGGCCGAGCCACAGCGCGACAAGGCGCGGCTGACCGCCTCCTACCCAGGCATTCCCCTGTGCATACGGCAAGGTTGGCCCGCCGAGCTGCTGACCGGCCGCTAGCGACTGAACCGCCCGCCCGCGTCGGTTCAGCGGCCATGGACAGGGTGATGTGGGCGTACCAGGCTCGCCAGTCGCGGACCTGGTATTCGTCGAGGCCGGCTTCGTTCTTGGCCTGCTGGAAGCACTCCTCGATCGCCCACCGCGCCCCGGCGATGCGGGCCAGGTCGACCAGGCGTCCGACCACAACTGGCGGCCGATCCCCGACGGGCACAGCCTCCAGGTCACCCGCACCGACAAGGTGGTCGCCATCCAGGACATGTCCTCGGCCAACGGCGCGCAGCTCACCCAGTGGCCTCCGACCGGGACCGCCCACCACCGGTGGCGCTTCATCGACTCGGGCGGCGGCCACTTCCGCAACCAGCGGACCCCACCGACAAGGTGGTCGACGTCAGTGACGTCTCCACCGCCGACGGCGCCCGGGTGACCAAGTGGGACTGGTTCGGCGCAGCGAACCAGCAGTGGCGGCAGTGCTGTCCACGTCGCTGGTGACCTCGCCCGTTGTCGGCTCGGCGAGGCCACTATCCGACACACACTGTGCGCACGCGTCGCGACGCCCTACAACGGACCTATGCCAGACAGTCAGACCGTCGATGCCTTCAAGTTCGTCGCTGTACGTCCGCCGCAATTGGTCGGGCAACGTGAGGCGGCCCTCGGCTTGATCACCGACCAGCGCAGAGCCCCCGGCGGCGGGTCGCTCGCCGGCGACGATGATGGCGAGTCCACGCGGCACCCGGACCTGCGGCTGGCCGGGCTGGCCGAAGCGGCCCGCGCGCTGGCCGACCGCTTCGGCGCGCAGCCCGGCGGCGACCCGCTGGGCGACGCGGACGCGGAGCTGCCTGACGTGCTCGCCTTGGCCGACCGCGACGCCGCCGAGCTGGCCGGGACGGCTTGGGACGCGCTGTACCGGGCGTATCGTCAGGGCCCGGCGGCCGGACCCGACCTGGAGACGCCGACGGCGGCGCTGCGGGCACTGCACTTCGCCGCGCTGTGGCGCGCCGACGCGGCAACCACCGCCGCCGACGCGGTGACCGCGCTGGGCGCCACCCCGGTTGTGCCCGCGGAGCTCGCGGTCGTCGAGGCACCCGAGACCACACGCTGGCGCGGCTCCGCCTCGGTGGCAGGGCACGCCGAGGTGTCCGACGAGCCGGTCCGGGCGCTTCTGCGGGAGGTCGCGGCGACCCGCACACTGCTGGACGCCGTACGGTCGAACGCCGCGCCGATCCGCGAGCGGGTGCTGTCGGAGGAGCCGACTCAGCACGGCGACGTGTTCCGCAACCGGATCACGCTGGGACGCGTGGCGAGCATGGCCCGGATATTCGATGGCAACCTGCCCGACGAAGCGCGGAGCGTCTCGGCCCGTCTACGGATCGGTGAGGCCACCGCGGTGCCGACGGCGACCGCGATCGCTCAAACGCACCTGACCACGCTGCTGCGGAGGGTGGACGCTCTGCGTGACGACCCGGCGCTGCGGCGAGAGTTCCGGGCGCTGTCGGGCACGCTCGATCTGCACGACGTGGGCACCATCGCGCCGGGCCTGGACCTCCTTGGGATCTTCGATGCCGACCCCGACCCGGGCACCAGCCCCGACGTGGATGTCAGCGGCCGGATCCGGCCACTGGGCGTCGGCGACCTGAAGGTGGTCAAGCAGACCCTGCTCGGGTACGCCCCGGGAGAAGTTGCACACATAGAGAACGTGCTCAAGGGCGAGCACCGCGAGCGGGTACACCGCGTGCTGGACCGGGTCGAGACCACTTACTTCGAGTCGTCGGAGGAGGTGAACGAGACCGAGCGTGACCAGCAGTCCACCGACCGGTTCGAGCTGAAGAAGGAGGCGGACCAGACCGTCAAGGAGGACATGAGCGTGCAGGCCGGAGTGACGGTGACCGCCGCCTTCGGGCCGGTCGTCACCACCGCGCACGGCGACTTCGCCTACGCGACATCCAAGCAGGAGTCGAACAGAAGCAGCTCGAATTTCGCCCGCGATGTGGTCGACCGCTCCGTCACAAAGATTCAGAAGAAGGTGAAGACCGAGCGCACCACCAAGACCTTCCACGAGGTCGAGGAGACCAATACCCACGGCATCGACAACGCCCAGGGCGCCGCGCACATCACCGGCGTCTACCGCTGGGTGGACAAGCGCTACCGGGCACAGGTCTACAACTACGGCCGGCGGCTGATGCTGGAGTTCATCGTGCCGCAGCCGGCGGCCTATTGGCTCGCCTCGCAGCTGCGGCCGAAGACCGTGGTGGGCGCTGAGCCGCCGATACCGCTCGTCAACGCTATGGACCAGCCGCTGACCGCCGCTGACCTCGACGAGTCGAACTACCAGACGCTCGCCGGCCGCTACAACGCCCAGGGAATCACCACGCCGCCGCTGGAATGGACGTACGCGGCGACGTCGTTCGAGCAGAGTGGCATCGACAACGGCAAGACCGTATCGAAGATGCTCAAGGACCTGGTCGTGCCTGACGGTTACACCATGATCTACTACACCGCCAATGTGTCGCTGATCTACGTGGTCGGCGGGCCACGGTTCTCGATCCAAATCGGTGATGACGCCGCCGAACTCGTCGTCAGCACCGCGGTCAAGCAGGGCGGAGTGCACACTCTGGGGTGGGCGCAGTCCTCGGAGACCTTCGACAACCCGACAGGGCCCATGGCGGTCAGCTGCATCGGGTACGACATCAACGCGTATTCGGTCAACGTCGGCATCAACTGCTACCGGAACCACGCGCACCTGCAGGACTGGCAGAACAAAACCTTCGAGAAGATCAGCACAGCCTACCTGGCCATGAAGACGGCGTACGACCAGAAGGTGGCCCAGGCCGGCGCGCAGGAGGGGGCCGTGGTGATCCAGGGCCGGAACCCGGCCACCAATCGGGAGATCGAGCGCACCGAGCTAAAGAAGCTGTGTGTCACCATGATGACCGGCAGTCACTTCGGCGACTACGACGCGATGACGGACCCGGCGGACGCCCCGGCGAAGCTGCCCGAGGTCGACGTGTACGAGGCGATGGCAGAGGGCCCGGTCATCCAGTTCTTCGAACAGGCCTTCGACTGGCCGCAGATGACCTACCTGTTCTATCCGTACTTCTGGGGCCGCAAGACTAAGTGGACAGAGGCCAGCAACCGCTCCGACATCGACCCGTTGTTCGCCCAGTTCAAGCAGGCAGGCGCGGCCAGGGTGGTGGTCCCGGTGTCGCCCGCATACAACCTGGCGGTCGCGTACTTCCTGGCTCGCAGGAGCCCTCGGCTGGCCGACCGGGTCTGGCTCGGCGGCGAGCCGCCAACCATCGACGACCCGCTGTACAAGTCGGTCGCCGACGAGGTGCGGGCGCAGACCGACGACCTGGCCGGCGCGTTGCCCGAGGGCAGCCCGTGGGAGTTCACCGTGCCGACCACACTGGTGTGGTTGCAGGAAGGCCCCGAACTCCCCGTCTACCCCGCCTGACTCGGTGGCCATCGACCTGGGCCCCTACCGGCGAATGCTGACCTCGGCTCGTGTCGAGTTCGAGGCCGGCATGACCGGCGGCAGGGCGAGTGCCTTCGAGCTGGCCGTGCTGCGCGGCGGGGTCGCCATCATGGCCGAGGATCTCGCTCGGCGGCCTGACTCCCTTGCCGCATACGAGCATCGCAAGGAGGGCGGTCTCTCCGGCCCAGAGCTGTGGAAGGTCAACGCACGGCGGCAGGCGGCAGCCCCGCTGCGCCGCCGTGAGCTGGCCCCGGAGGCCTTCGCCGCCAAGAACAACGAATACCTGGCGCTGATGCGGATGCTGCGCGAATGCGCCACCATGCCCACGCACCTGGTCGTCGATCGCACCCGCAAGCGCGTACTGCTGGTACAGGAACGCGACCGGGCGTCGGCGGTGCCAGAATCTCCGGTGCCTCGCGAGCCTTCTGTTCCCGACGCCCTCGACGCCATTGCGGCGACCCTGGCCGCGTGGGTGATGGCACACCAGGGCGACGACGACTTTCTCACCCTGCCCGCGGCCGAAGGTATGAGCCGGATGCTGGCACAGCGCCAGGACCTGCTGGTCACGCTGCGGATAGCCCAGCGGCAGCCCAGCGACACCACTTCCTTCCCGCTGCCCGTCGAACACCGTCCGGCGGTGCTGGAGGTCGTCGAGTTCGGCATCGCCCTCATCCCGGTCGTCGGCACCGCGGTTGCGATCTTCGAGGCGACCTTCGGGTACGACATCTTCGGCTACGAGCTGACCGAGGTCGACCGGTGCATCATCGCCGCGGGCGTGCTGCTGCCGTTCGCCTCCCGGTTCGTCAAGGGCGGTCGGGCGCTCTACACCGCGGCGCGGATGGAGCGGCTGTACGGGCGCAGCGGCACACGGTGGAGCCTCGCCCTGGCTGCGGGTGAGAAGGTCAGCGAGGACGTCACTGGGCGCCTCGCCATCTCCGAGGCCCGGACCCTGAGCGTGGCGGGAAAGAAGGTCGATTCGGTGCTGGCGGCGAGGGCCGTCACCGCGCTGGAGAGGATGGGCGTCAAGCGGGGCAGCCCGCGGGGCATGTCCATCGCCACGTACGTCGCCGACTCGCTGAAGAAGCTCGTCAGCGGCACGGCATTGCTCAGCGAGCTGGACCATCTGGCGCTGATGCGGGTCGTTGAGAAGGGCCCGAACATTAACCTGATGAAGGGGCAGCTGCTGGAGGAGTTCCTGGAGGCGCGGATCGCGGCGTGGCTGCGTGATCCCGCCGGGGCGCGCGCCCTGGGCATCCACATCCCCGCGCCCCAGACGCTGGAGTTCATCCCGGGCCACATGATCCGCGATGCGTCGGGACGCCAGCTCACCGACGGCATCCTGGCCCACCGGCAGAACGGTGAGTTGATCATCGTCGCCATCTTCGAGGCCAAGGCAGGCAAGCACGCCGCCCGGGAGTTGAAGATCGCCTCCGGCGGCATCAGTTCCCTGTCCCAGGCTGAGCGCGCCGAACTGCGCGCGTACGCCCGTGACGTGCTGCGCGCCCGCAACAACCGGGCCCGGCTGCGCGGCGAAAAGTTTCCCACCAGGGCAGACGAGGTCGACGCGGCCCTGGACAGCATCGAGCGTGAGGTCGTGCTGAGCGAGCAGGGCGGGCAGGTCCGCCGCGACATCGAGCGGCTGGCGGCCAATGAGGACGGTAAGGCGGCAGTGATCCAGGTCGGTGAGGAGTTCCTGCCGGTGCGGGTCTCCCCGAAGGACACAAAGGTCCTCGGTGTACTTCCCAGGGATGTGCCGGTGGGGAACATGCAGGAGCAGCTCACGGGACTGGGCTACAACTTCGAGGTGCTCGGAATGAATGTGACGCAGAAGGAGCTAATCGACCTGTCCAACAGCCTGCGCATCCACGTGCCGCCGGAGCACCTGCTGGGCCCGGCTCCCCTGCTCCCCCGCGGCGTGCCCGGCCAGGCCGTCCCGGTGCCCGCCACCGGCCGGCCGAAGTAGCAGCCCCGCGCATGTCCGGTGCGGTGCGGCTCGCCGCGACGGCCGAGGACATCTACGGGCGGATCCAGCGTGTGGGGACGGGTGGAGGACATCACCGACGAGGAGTTCGACCGTGTCCTGCGGGGCAACTTCCTCGGGCAGGTGTACGGGGCCCGCGCGGTCCTGCCGGCGCTGCGCCGCTGCCGCGGCGGCCTCATCGGCGGCTCGGCCGTCGGTTCTCCTCAGCCGACGCCTCTGCCTCGCGCTCACCGACGCCTTGCTGTCATCCGCCGCCTGGCTGGCCACCTGCGCAGCGGCCAAGCAGACATTGGCACCGACAACGTCGACTCGCCGGTCGACGAGCCCGGGCAGGTCCACGACAGCCGCCCCGGCGGTGTGCTGCGGCACAGCCTCTTCACCCAGCTGATCGGCCACCGCCCTCTCCCGGGAGAACACACGGACGTGGTGCGGCATCTCATCGCCCACGGCGCGCTTTGGCAGAACCCGCCACCAGGACGACCCCTTGTGACGGCGGCGGTGCCCTATACGAGCGCCGTCCTCGGCTGGCGGCCCTCACCACGCTGCAGGTGCTGCTGAAGGCGGGGGCAACCCGACACCCAGACGAGGAGGAGCTCCTGATTGCAGCTAGCCCTGCGGGCAGCGGCACTCCAACCCCCAGTGCATCATCGGCAGCAGATCCATGAGCAGCGACATGCCGAAGGGTACGAGACATGCCGAAGAGCAAGGGCCGTAAACGTCGGGACGGCTCAGCGGTGGCGTTCCGGGGAGCCGCGAACATGACGACGGCACCGCACCAGATGCGGCCTCATGAAGCGGAAGAGGATGACGACTACCTGTTCAGCTCCGGCGGAACCGCTCACACTCGGTCTGCTCAGCCAGCGGTCAGCATTGGCCGTGACACCTACCGGACCCACCTTGAGAACACGGTGGTGCACTTGACGAATCAAGTTAGAGCTAAGGCGGGCGTGCCCCCACTGAAGCTCAATGAACTGCTTCGCCAGGCAGCGCGCAGCCACAGTACCGACATGGCGCGGCGCGGCTTCTTCTCCCACATCGACCCAGATGGCGGTACGCCCTTCGACCGGATGCGGTCACACGGGTACGCCCAGCCCGGCGCAGAGAATGTCGCCATGGGTCAAAGTCGGCCGCACGAGGTGATTCACGCCTGGCTGAACAGCCCTGGGCATCGGGCAAACATACTCAATCCCGAGTTCTCCGTTATCGGCGTCGGCTTACACCTGGACGGCGGCCCGTGGTGGACGCAGAACTTCGGCTACGCGTGAGAAGCCCCAGACCAGGTCTTTGTCGATCACTCGTGGCGACGGGCGTAGCGGACCGTGCGGCGCGGTCGGGTATCTCAGGCCAGCGTGAGGTGGTAGATCGCTACGACGCCGAGGAAGACGATTGCGGCGAGGGAGACGGCGGTGTGGTGTAGGCGTCCGGGTAGGGTCCACCAACCCTGACGCCATGCCGCCACCGTCCCCACGATTGCGGCTGCGGCGGTGACCATCGCCGCGGTCGACATCGCCAGGACCGTGATCACCAGCGGCGACCTGCCGAGGATGATGGTCTCCAGTAGCCGGTTGCTGTCGGAGAACAGAACGGCGAGGCCGGCGGTGAACGCCGTAGCGAGGGCGGCGGTAACCCAGGCCGCGAGCCGTGCGGTGATGCTCCACCGGGTGCCGGCCGATGGGCTGCGGCGGCGGAGCCTGCGGACAAGCGCGGCGATCGGATAGTAGAACAGCGTGAGGAGCAGTACCGCCAGCGCGCCGACCAGGAGCAGTTGGTGCAGGGTGGGTGACTGCCACCAGGCCAGTCGTTGGTAGGCGATGGTCGGGTTTGTGGTATCGAAAAGCGCGGTGATCTGCCCGTCGTCGTCGACGCGGAAGCCCAGTTGGTCCTGGCCGCCGCGTTCCTGGAACAACCGTGGCCCGATCGGCGTCCAGTGCTGGGTGGCCTTGTCCGGGTTGGCCGAGAGCGGTCCTCGGGTGATGAGGGTGTTGTCGGGGCCGGCCTCGACGGACACCGAGGACATCAGCGCCGCTGCCTTGGTGAGATCCTCCGCGGTACGGGTCACCCGGTAGTCGCCCTCGTACTGGTCGAGGTTGCCGGCCGCTGCCGGGTTCTGGCCGGCGGCACCCGCCGCATTGGCGCTGCCCGGGAAGAACGTGTCCACGAACTCCTCGACGATCTCCTTGTTGGCCCAGGAGGCGGAGCCGTCCACGCCGTCACCGTTGAAGACGACGAAGATGCCGATGCCCTTTTCGGGCAGCAGTGCCGCGTTGCTGTGGAAGCCTGGGACATCGCCGTCCTTGTCGAGGATGTGTTGCCCGTCGCGGGGGTGTTCCTGCCAGCCGAAGGCCATGCCGGGGAGCCGCGGGTCGTGGCTGAACTGTCGCGTCTGCATCTGGCGGAGTGCGGCCGGATCGAGCAGGTGTGGCTTGGTCGAAGTGGTGCTCGTACGGAGTTGGTCGCTGAGGAAGCGGCCCATGTCGGTGGCGGTGGAGACCACACCGCTGCCGGTTGGCACCAGCGGCCCGTACTGGCCCTGCACTCGTACCTGCTTGTCGTCCTGCGGCCGGTAGCCGCGAGCGAGTGTGGCGTTGACGGCGGCGGCGGGTGGTTGGCTGGCGGTGGAGCCGGTCATACCCAGCGGTTGCAGGATGTGCGTGGCCACGTACTTGTCGAATGGCTCCCCCGAGACGACCTGCACCAGGTAGCCGGCGAGGGTGAAGCCGTAGTTGTCGTACGAGGCGAGGGTGCCGGGGCCGCGGACCCGTTCGGGCTGATGCTCCGCCAGGTATTCGGCCAGCAGTTGCGCGTCGGCCGGGTCGCGGACGGCCGCCCCCACGATCTCGTCGACGAACCCTGAGGTGTGGGTGAGCAGGTGCGCAAGGGTCACCGGCTGGCCGGGGTAGGTGTCACGAATCTTGAAGACGGTGAGGTAGTGGTTCACATCCGTATTCAGGTCGAGCTTGCCCTGCTGCACCAGTTGCATGACGGCGGTCGTCGTCCACAGCTTCGCGTTCGAGCCAATGAAAAAGCCGGTCCTGTCCGGCGACACCGGTACGCGGGCGTCCACGTCGGCCAGGCCGTATCCCTGGGCGAACAGTGGGTGCTGGCCGTCGACGACGACGACAGCAGCACCGGGAATCCGATACTTCGCCAACTGCGCCGGCACCAGGTCGTCAAAGAACGCCTGATAGTCCGTGGGCCGTGCTGCCTGAGCTGCGCCCGGCAGTGCCGTGACGGCGACCAGGGCCACCAGTGACGCCAGCAGCGTACGCGTCGTGCGAGTGAACACTTCGTACTCCTTGCTCAGGTCTTCCCTGCCGAGCGCCGGCCGACGATCGAACGTTAGGGCGGGCCAGAGTGCCCTTCGAGCCGGTCCACCCCCGGCCCTGCTGTCGGGTTAGCCCTACCGGCCGCGTGCTCCGCCGGTGAGTCCGGGCTTCGCTGGCTAGGGTGCAGGAATGGCCGATCGGCACCAGGTGATGAGCTTCCGCGTCCGGGCCCAGCAGCTTGACCGGGATCAGGGCAGGCTCGCCGACACCGCCATCCTGGACATCGGGGTGCAGAACACCGGACCGGACGGTGCCCGCTGGGCGCTTTCCTTACGCGGGGTCGACGTGACCGCGTTGCCCGACAAGGATCTGGTCCTGCTGTGGACCGTGCGAGGCGCCCCGCACCTGTACCGCCGTGCCGACATCGGGAAGGTGGTCGCCGCGGTCGAGCCCTTCTCCGATGCCGACGCGGGCAAGCGCATCTACGACGCCTCCAAGCCGTTGAAGGCCGCAGGCATCGACAACATCGCCGCCCTCGACGAGGTGGCCGCTCACCTGCGGGCCATCGTCACCAAGCCAACGGTCAAAGGAGACGTCTCCGGCCGCCTGGCCACAGTGCTGCCCGAGCCGTATCTGCGGTTCTGCCGGGCGTGCAACGCCACTCACATCTACGAGATGCCGTTCCGGTTGGCCGCCGTGCGAGCCGGACTGGAGCTGCAGCTCGACACCTCGCCTCCGGTCTTGCAGCGCAGCACCGGGTTCACGAGGGCAGCCGCTCCGGGCGACAGATTCGATCTCATCCGCGCGTACCTTCGCCTGCTCGGCCCGGCCACTCCAAAACAGGTGGCTGGCTATCTCGACGCCCCGCTGAAGGACGTGAAGGCGCACTGGCCCGACGATGTGATCGAGGTGACTGTCGGCGGCGAGGTGCGCGCGCTGTTGGCCGCCGACGAGCAGGCGCTGGAATCGGCCGACGCCAAGGTGACCCGCCTCCTCGGCCCGTACGACCTGTTCCTCCAGGCCAAGGACCGGGCAACCCTGCTGCCTGACGCCGCCCACGCGAAGGAGTTGTGGCCGGTGCTGGGTCGCCCCGGCGCCGTCCTGGTCGACGGTGAGCTGGTCGGCACCTGGCGCCCCCGCAAGTCCGGTAAGACGTTCACGGTCGCCGTTCAGCCCTGGCACAAGTTGCCGGTTGCCACGCGCAAAGCCATCACCGCACAAGCCGAACGCCTCGCCGCGTACCGCGCCGTCTCCCTCACCAGCGTCGACTTCGCCAACTAGTGGGTGACCAAACGGCAAACACACGATCACAGTACGGGTCAACGACCGGCATCGACTGGTAGGAATTAGGCAACCCCCTAACCCCCGGGAGATCTTCGTGGCACGTGCCCAACTGTCCCGCCGTTCACTGCTGGCCGCCGGTAGCGCCGCCGCCGTCGCACTTGGTGCGACCGTGGCAAGCCCGTCCGCCGCCGCTGCCAAGCCGACCGACGACACGGTCGGTACGCCGGCCGAGGCGCTGCGCCGGCTGCAAGCCGGCAACCGGCGGTTCACCTCCGGCCACGGCCGACACCCGCACCAGGGTCTGGACGACCTGCACCGGCTCGCCGCCGGCCAGCACCCGTTCGCTGTCACCGTCGGCTGCGCGGATTCCCGGGTCGCCCCAGAGGTGCTCTTCGACCAGGGTCTCGGGGATCTGTTCGACAACCGGGTGGCCGGCAACATCGTCGACGACCTGCTACTGGGCAGCGTCGAGTTCTCCGTCGAGGAGTTCGGCAGCCTGCTGATCGTCGTCCTCGGCCACGAACGCTGTGGTGCGATCACCGCCACCATCGACGCCATCCACAGCGGCGGCACCGTGCCGGGCCACATCGGCACCATCGTGGACAGCCTGCGCCCGGTGGTCGAGCCGGTGCTGAGCCAACCCGGTGACCCGGTGGAGAACGCGGTGCGCGCCAACATCGCCGCGCAGGTGCGGGCGCTCAGCGCGCGCAGCACGATCATCGCGGAGAAGGTGCACCAGGGCGCGTTGCGCGTCGTGGGCGCCCGCTACGACCTGGACAACGGGCGAGTTTCGCTGGTGGCCTGACGGTGCCCACAGGATCCGGCAGCGGTCCTGTCAGCGCGGCAGACGGGTGCGGCGGTAGTAGGACCACCCCGCCAGTGGCAGCGCGATCGGTCCGCGCAGCCACGGCACCCACCGGGGGAAGATCACTCCCCAGTCACTGATGAGTCCAAGCGCCAATACTCCACCGAGCGCGGCGAGGACGCACAGGAGGCCCAGATAGAACGCGCCGGCCGGCATACCCAACGCGGCCAACTCTCCGGCGAACGTCGACTTACCCACCCCATCGACCCCATCAACGGCCACCCGTACGCACTGCGGCGCGGGGAACGTCAGAACCATGTCTGCGACATCGTCAAGCAATTGCCCCCGCACGACGCCCACGCCCGTTCCTCCACCCATGACCGGAAGCTCAACACGCCCCACGGATCGAGGAAGCCATTTTGGCAAACGCCTCGCATCTTGACCCACACCTGCCCGATGAGCGGGAAGCTATAAGTCAGCTTTTACCATGCGTCCCCAGACGGGCGGGATGACGTGGACCTAGACGATCGCAAAGAGGCGGTCGGCGGGGTCCACGACGACGGCCAGCAACGCGCCGGGTACGAGGGCCGGGTCGACCGCGCGGATCGTGTCTGCCTCGAACGTGGCGAATCCGGGCCCGCTGATGCGCAGGCGGAGTTCCAGGCCAGGGTCCTCTCCGCCCAGGTGGTTCGCCACCGCGAGAATCTCCGCCGTCGCGGCGACGCCAGCGGCGGTCAACCGGCGCGCGTCACGGCGCGAACGGGCAACCAGCCGCCAACCGAAGACGCCGAACCCGACACCAACGATCGTCGCCAGTACGCCACCGGCGAGGAGACCCCAGAAGTCCTCGGGTGATCGCGGTGTGTCCAGCGTGACCGCGGTGGCCAGCAGGACCGGTCCGGGCAGGAAGATCGCCAGGAACATGAGTCGGCTGAGCAGCGCGCCGATCGGACCGATGCGCGCTTCGGCTTCCCGAGGGGCACTCGTCACTCCCGAACCGTAGTGCAGCGGCCCGGCGCGTCACTTCACCGTCCAGCCGATGGCGAGAGCCCGTCGCGGCGCCCATTGCGCTCTGGATTTCGTCGTCGCCGAGGTCGCCTCGTACGTGGTCAGATCCGACCCGAGCTACGACTGAATGGGGCACAATTGCCGCGCCACGATCCTTGACGGTGCGGGTCGGCGGCACACGAGGAGGAACGACGATGGCGGTCTCTGTCCGACGTCTGGCGACCGTGGTGGCGGCGGCGTCGAGCTTGGTGTGGTTGGCGGGGTGCAGCACCGGCGACGCAGCCGAGGCCCAGAAGACAACCGAGGCTCAGACGACGCCGGGCCCGGAGGTGACGGTCGCTCCGTCGCCGGCCGCTGATCAGGAGTTCCAGCGGCTGGAGCAGATGTTCCATGCGCGGCTGGGGATCTACGCCGTCGACACGGGCACTGGCCGCACGGTGGAGTACCGGACCGACGAGCGGTTCGCGTACGCCTCGACGTGGAAGGCGTTGGGCGCTGCCGAGGTGCTGGACGAGACCACGGACGCCGAGCTGGATCGTGTGGTCCGGTACTCGGCGCAGGACCTGGTGGCACGCTCACCGATCACCGAGAAGCACGTCGCGAAAGGCATGAGCCTGCGCGCCATCGCCGACGCCGCCGTGCGCTACAGCGACAACACGGCCGGCAACCTGCTGCTGCGTCACCTCGGCGGACCGGCGGGCTTCGAGACGAAGCTGCGCGAGATCGGCGACACGGTCACCGACGCCGCCCGCTTCGAGACCGCGCTCAACGAGGCGACGCCCGGCGACAGGCGGGACACCAGCACCGCGCGGGCTCTGGCGGGCGACCTCCGGGCGTACACCGTGGGGGACGCCCTGGATCCCGTGGACCGCGACCTTCTGCGCGGCTGGTTGAAGGGCAACACCACCGGCGCGACACTGGTCCGCGCCGGGGTGCCCGCCGGCTGGGTCGTCGGGGACAAGACCGGAACCGGAGGGTACGGCACCCGCAACGACATCGCCGTGATCTGGCCACCCGACCGCGCCCCGATCGTCGTCGCCGTGCTGACCAGCCGCGACAAGAAGGACGCCACCCCGGACGACGCCCTCATCGCCCAGGCCACCAAGGTGGTCGTCGCTCAGCTGTAACCCCTCGCAACCCCGAGTAACCGCACAAACGCTCCCCGCCCCACCCCCGCCGGCAGATCGGGCAGGGTCGATATTCGATCGGCCGCTGGTGTCCATTACGGCAAGATGGCTGCGTGGATGCTCAGCTACTCGCGGCGGTGCAGGTCGGCGATTCGCAGTTAGTCGAGAAGCTGTTGGGGCCGGTCCCGGCGGATGCGCTCGCGGGTGACGAGGGCAGCAGGCTGCTCCGTGCGGCGGCCTTCGCTGGCAACGCGGATGTCGTCGCCAGCTTGCTCGACGCCGGAGCTGATCCGGCGCGGCCGTGGGAAGACGGCCCCGATCCGGTGTCCTGGGCGGCCGACTTCGTAGCGTGCGCGAGGTCCTGCAAGAGTTGGCGTACAGCGGATCGTCATGGCGCAAGCAGGTGCCGCAGCATGCGAAGCGCGGTGCGCTGGAGATCGCCCGAGCGTGGCTGAACCTCGACCCGGAGGTCGAACTGCGTCGTCGGCTCGGCGCACATCAGGACGAGCCGGCCGTCGTCGAGCGGTTGCACATCTCGACCAGGGACAAGCGGCCATGCCCAGTGCAAGCGACCAGGATCCGCGTGAACCTCTCCGACGGGCGGCAGGCCGAGACGCAGATCGCCCACCGGGCGATCGTCACCGATCTCGAAGATCAGTTCGACATACCTGTCCCCCGGGACGAATTGTTGGCACGTGCCCTTTTCTACGCCGACCCGGAGTCGTGCGACTGGAGCCAAGCCCAGGTCGTCTTGGCCGATGGCCCGACCTCGAAGCACTGCATAGCCGTCGACGTGGCGTTGGGCTTGGCCGGGTCAGGCTTGGCTGCCGGGGGTGACGAGGCCGGTTTCGTAGCCGAAGACTACGGCTTGGACGCGGTCGCGGAGGCCCAGTTTTTGCAGGATTCGGCTCACGTGCGTCTTGGTGGTCTGCTCGGCGATGAACAGCGAGGCGGCGATTTCGGCGTTCGACATGCCGAGTGCCATCATGCGCAGCACTTCTCGCTCGCGGTCGGTGAGCCCGTTGAGCGCTGTGGCGCCGGCCGGCTGCCGTGGCCTCGCGTTGACGAAGTTTTCGATGAGTCGGCGGGTGATGGTGGGTGCCAGTAACGCCTCGCCGCCGGCGACTACGCGAACGGCCCGCAGCAGGTCCTCGGGCTCGTTGTCCTTGAGGAGGAAGCCGCTGGCACCGGCCCGTAGGGCGGCATAGATGTAGTCGTCCAGGTCGAACGTTGTCAGCATGAGCACCCGCGGCGTGTGCCCTTCGGTGCGTTCCGGCCCGAGCAGGGCCTTCGTTGCGGCCAGTCCGTCCAGCACCGGCATGCGGACGTCCATCAGGACGACATCGGGGCGAAGGCTGCGGCACCGTTCGATGCCGAGCCGGCCGTTCTCTGCCTCGCCGACGACCGTGATGTCGTCCTGCGACTCCAGGATCGCGCGGATGCCCACCCGGATCATCGATTGGTCGTCCACGATCAGGGTGTGGATCACTCGTGGCCTCCGATCGGCAGCCGCGCCGCGATCCGGTAGCCACCTTCGTCGCGTGGGCCGGTCTCCAATGATCCTCCTACCAGCCGGATCCGCTCGCGCATCCCCGACAGTCCGTGACTGGCCCGCCCGGGCGCCTCCATGGGCTCGGCTGGCTGCGCCGCCGCGTCGTTCACGACGGACAGAACAAGATCATCACCTTCAAGGCCAAGGCATATCGTCGTGCGTGCGCCGGGTGCATGCCGAATGACATTGCTCAGCGATTCCTGGATGATCCGGTAGGCGGTCAGGGCGACACTCTCCGGTAGTACGGTCGCCCGTAGGGCGTCGAAGTCGTGCACCTCGACAGGCACACCCGCGCGCCCTGCCGACTCGACCAGTTCCGCCAGCCGGCCCAGGTCAGGCACCGGTGTCAGCTCGGCGTCCGCGCTCTCGTCGCGCAGCACCGCCAGCACGTGCCGCATCTCGCGCATCGCCGACCGCGCGCCGGCGGCGATCCGCGCGAACTCGTCCTTCGTGTCTGGGTCCAGGGTCTTGATTCGGTACGACGCCGAGGTGGCTTGCATGTGGATCACGGACATGCTGTGCGCGACGACGTCGTGTAGTTCGCGCGCGATTCGGGTGCGCTCCTCGGCGACCGCCCGCTGGCTCTGCTCGAACTCGACATCGTGCCGCGCCTCGGCGAGTTCCCGGCGGATCTCCCTCCACCGGAGGAACATCAGCACGACACCGAGCACGATCGCGGACAACGACGGGTAGAGGATCATCATCGTCAGCCCGTCGGTGAGGGACCGGCCACGCGGATCGAACAGCACCACCAGTGTGAGCAGCAGCGTGCTCGCCCACCATGTCGTGAGCGCCGCCCGCCGCGTTGTATGGGCGGCGATCAGGCCGATGTGCGCGATCAGGGTGAACATGCCCGGCACCGTCAGCGGCCAGGTCGACTGCGAGTCGGGCGGGATGGCCACCGCGAACACAGCGACGGCCAGGAACTGAAGCTCGGTCGCCGCTCTCGGTCGGACCAGGATCAGGATCAGAGCGGTGCTCTGCCCGATGCCCGCCACGAAGGCGACCAGCGGCGGCACGTCGAACTTCACGGCGCCAAGCGCCACGTTGAGGGGAAGCGCCGCAAGTGCGAGCAGGCCCGTGACCAGCCACCACAGCAGCCACGAGCGGGCCGGCCGATGACGCGTGTGGATTACACCCACGGGCACCGGCGGGCCATGCTGCTGGTCTGAACCCGAGCGCACCATCACGCGGCGACCGTACCTAAATCAGCCATGTGCGGCATCCAACGGGAGAGGTATACGACCCCGTACCCGGGGGTGACCCGCAACGGCACCGCAGACCGACGCTCTAGCCGGTGCCCCGCAGCCACGCTTCAACGCATGGACTTGATGACTCTGGTCGGCCCGGTGATGACGTCGCCGCTGCTCTACCCGCTGCTGGCGGGCCTGAGCAGCCTGGACGGCGTGGTCCCGATGATCCCGTCCGAGGCGGCGGTTCTGGCCGCCGGCGTCTTCGCCCACACTGGCGCGCCGAGCCTGTCGCTGGTCGTAGCGGCCACCGCCCTGGGCGTCTTCATCGGCGACCACCTCGCGTATGGCCTCAGCCGCAGCGTCGTCGGCTCCCGGCTGATCAACCGCTCAAAGCGCATCAACCACGCCATCGCCGCAGGCGGCCAACAACTCACTTCCCGAGCCGGCCTACTGATCGTGGCCTCCCGATTCATACCGGGCGGCCGCGTGACGATGAACGCGGCCTGCGGCACGGCCCGGTTACCGCTGTCGCGGTTCAGCCCTGCCTCGGCGATCGCGGCGCTGGCCTGGGCCGTATACACCGCAGGGCTGGGCTTCCTGGGCGGCGAAGCGTTCGTCGAGAACCCCCTGCTCGGCCTCGCTGTTGGCCTCGGGCTGTCGTTCGCGTTCGGGGGCGTCATCAAACTGACCCGCCGGCGGTCCACCCGCCGCACGGTCCGACCGAGAGTTCGGCCGCTCCCACACGCCGCATGAAGAAGATGCGCAGCGAGCGGTTAACCCGACCACGGTCGAAGGGAGAAACAGGGCTTTTCGAATTCGTCGTACTACCTCAACGAACTAGTCATTGACGAACTGCACACAGGGAGATCGGATGAAGCAAGTGCTTCAGGCACTGGTGACCGCGACAACAGCCTTGGCGGTGATGGCGGCGCCAACCGCGGCCACTGCCGCGTCAAAGGAAGCGGATCGGGTCGAGTTGCAAAGACGATTGGACGACGTCGTGGCCGCCGGCGCGGTAGGCGCGCTGGTGGAGGTGCGCGACGAGCATGGCGTGTGGCGAGGCACCAGCGGTCTCGCCGAACTGAACACGACTCGGGCAGTCCCGGTCCACAGCCGATTCCGGGCGGGCAGCATCACGAAAACATTCACCGCTACCGTCGTCCTTCAACTCGTTGCCGAGGGTCGGCTGCGCCTCGACGACCCGGTCGAGGCGTGGCTACCCGGAGCCGTCCCAGACGGTCACCGCATCACGGTGCGCCACCTGCTCAATCACACCAGCGGACTGTACGACTACCTGCGCACACTGCCAATGCCACCTAGCCCGGAGTTCCTGACCAACCGGTGGCGGACCTGGACCCCAGACGAACTCGTTGCGCGAGCCGTGGCCAACCCCCCGACCTCCGATCCGCCGGGCTCGACCTTCGCGTACTCGAACACCGGCTATCTGTTGCTCGGGCAAATCGTCGAACAGGTAACTGGCCGGTCGTACGGCGAGGAAATCGAGCGCCGGATCATCCGGCCGCTGCGGATGCACAGCACATCGCTGCCAGGGACCTCGCCCCGAATTCCCGGACCGCACCCGCACGGCTACGTACCGATAACGCAGGACGGCGACCTCCTCGACTACACGCAGATGAACCCAACCGTCATGGGCGCTGGGGGCGAGATAATCTCCACCACGACGGACCTCAACCGGTTCTTCGCCGCACTGCTCAATGAACGCCTGCTGCCGGGTCACCTGCTCGACGAAATGACGACACCAGCTGTCCAGGGCAAGACCTACGGGCTCGGTCTAGCCTGGCGCGACACCACCTGCGGGACCCGGATATACGGACACGACGGCGATGCCCTGACCTACCAGTCCTGGTCGTTCTCCACCCAGGACACACACCACCAGGTCACGGTCGCGCTCACCCCCGACTTCCGCAGTGACCTCGACGACGCCGTCGACACGCTCCTGGACAAGGCCTTCTGCGGCTGACCGGCCGACACCTCATAGCGGCGAAACCCCCCGAGACAAAGCCGCTGTCATCCCTGCCGGATATGTCGCCCGCCGACACCTGGCTTCATGATCGGCAGGAGGGGCCTAGCCCTGTTTGCCCCGGTCGACCGGGGACCGTCCGGCGACCTCACCGCCACCGGGGGCCTTGGTGATGCAGCCGTCCACCGCGATGTCATCCAGAAGCAGGCCGACGAGCCGGTCGTAGGCGTCTACCGCGATCTGTTTGAGCTGGGCGAACAGCACGATGCTGATCCACTCGTCACGACGGTCACGGATCGTGGTGGCCGAGCAGGTGGCATCGGCCACAGCGGCTCGATCAGCCATGCTGGGATGGCAGGCACAGAACCTCCCGTGATCACGAGGCGTAAGCACCTTCATGATCACCGGTTCTGTGCCTGCACCCGTTCAGGCGCGCCGATCAACCCCACCATTTCGTGCGACCTCTTAGCCGAGGGCCTCGCCATCGACCAGTGGAGACAGTCGAGCCGCCAGGGCGGCTTCCGTGGGATAGCTTTTCACCACGCTGTGATCGGGTCGCTCGTCGAGGTCCATGTGGTAGGGCGCGCAGGCCAGGACGGGCGAGACATCGCTGTTCCCGGAAATCTCGAACGACGTCACCTCGCGACCGGTGCGCACCTCGTAGATCTCGACCCGGTAGTGGCCCTGGTATTCGATCTCGGTGGACCCGTCCTTCCAGGTGCACGAGCGGAGCGCCTCCGACGATCGACCGATTTGGTTCGGGCAGGCGACGAGCTGCACGACGTCCGAGGTCAGCCGATCGGCCTGGACCTGAAGGTCGTGAGAGGTCCAGAGGCGCACGGCCACCGGGTGCGGGCCTGGGCCGCGATAGGGCGGGGCGCCGCTGAACGCCTGACCCCCATCGCAGATCCGGAACAGGTCCTCGATGTCACCAGGCCGCTCGCCTCGAAGGATGTCGAGCGCGAGCGGCACGGCCGCGAACTGGACGACGAGCACCGTCGCGATCCCGGCGGACGCCATGCTGGCGAGTCGACCCACCGACCACGAGGGACCAACCGCCTGGTCTTGGATCGATTGGAGCAGGGCTTTCCGGCGAGACACTGCCGGCACGACAAGCTCGTGTGCCTGCCCGTCTTCGTGCCAGGCCAATGAGCCGTTCTGGGCGCGGAGTGCCTGCCCTGGAATGGCCCATAGCGCCGTGTTCGACTTCCTCGACCAGATGAGCAGACCACGCTCGGTGACCACGAACCAGCGTCGCCCGTCGGGATCTGGGATCGGCCCCCAGCGCCGCCAGGCGGCAGCCCCCCACCAGAGGGCCGCGTAGCCAACCACCACCGGTCGCCAATGCGGCGAGCCGGCGACAAGGAACGCGCCTACCGCGATCACCGCCGGAAACGCCGCGAGGATCAGCCAGCCGGCGATGGATTCCGCGTTCCGGTGTTGCCGGTGCAGCCGGACGACCCGTCCGAGCCCGGCCCGCTCCGCGTGCTCGGCGACCAAGCGCCGAAGCCGTCTGCCGCCCAAGCTCACCTCCGTCTGCGCCGGGGCGCCCGCATGACGTGCCGCATCGAAGAAATGCACTATCAGGTCCCGGCGAAGCATATAGCGATGCTGCCCGAGCTTTCGTGCGTCGGGTTGTTGCTGAGCCTGGCCAAGGTGGTGCCGGAAGAGGCTGGGATCGGCGCGCCGGCTCGATGCCTTCGGGGCGTCGGCGATGCTGTGCGCATGGAGTACGTGTCCAGAGTGCCGCGACCGCCGCTGGACGGCCTGATCGACGACCTCTACTACCTGGAGGGTGCACCGCCGTACGCCCGACTGACGCTGCCGGCAAGTCCGGCGGCGTTGCTCATCGTCAACCTCGGGGCGCCGTTCCGCATCCGCGCCGGCACCGACATCGAGACGGCCGAGTACGCCGACGGCTGCGTGGTCACCATGCCCACCCGCGCGTGGGAGTTCGGCTACCCATCCCGGACCCGGTCCGTCGGCGTGCACTTCAAGCCGTGGGGGCTGGCGCCGTTCCTGCCGATGCCCGCGGCCGAGCTGTGTGACCGTCCGGTGACGGTAGAGCAGGTCTGGGGCCGGCCCGCCATTGCTGGGCTGCGCGACCGGCTGGCCACGGCGGACGGGCCGCGCGAGATGCTGACGCTGCTCGAGGATGAGCTGACGCGACGGCTGTGCGAAACCGCCGGCCTGGGGCTGGTGCGCCATACGAGCAGTGTCATCGCGGCGACCAGCGGGGCGGTGGCAATCGACGACCTGAGGGTGGCAGCCGGTGTCAGCAGCACTCATCTGGCACAGCGGTTCAAGGAGCTCATCGGCGTCACGCCGAAGCGGCTGGCCCGCAGTTGGCGCTTCACCGCCACCGTGTTGGCGATCAACCCCGCCGGACCGATCGACTGGGGTGACCTCGCCGCTGGCGCGGGCTACTTTGACCAGGCCCACTTCGGCCACGAGTTCCGGGCGTTCACCGGGCTCACGCCGACCCGGTACGTCGAAGTCCGGCGGCGGTTCCTGCGCGAACATCCCGGCCATGCGCTGGACGGCTGGCCGCTGCCGGCCGATTGATTTCTTACAAGAGTGACAGCTCACGACACGTTAATTTGGCGGCACCCCAAAGCAGAGGAGAGCCCCGTGGGCAAGGTGGTCATGTACAGCTCGGTGTCGGTGGACGGCTTCATCGCGGACGAAGACGACCAGCCCGGCCCCCTGTTCGACTGGTTGTCCAGCGGTGACGTCCCGTTGGACGAGGGCGGATTTCTCAAGGTGTCGCAGACGTCCTACGACTACACCCGGCCGTACTGGGACCAGATCGGGGTGACAATCGCCGGCCGCCACGTCTTCGACATGACGGACGGCTGGGACGGGAAGCCTCCGAGCGGGATCGACCATGTGGTCGTCGTGACGCACCGGCCAAAGCCCGAGGGCTGGGACCCCGAGTCACCGTTCTACTTCGTCGACGGCGTCAAGGCAGCCTTGGCCAAGGCGCAGGAGCTTGCGGGTGACCGCGTGGTCGAGGTCGCCGCTGGCGACGTCGGTGGCCAGGTGCTTGCCGCGGGCCTGGTTGACGAGGTACGCATGGACGTCGTACCCGTCGTGTTCGGGTCCGGCAAGCGCTACTTCGGGTCGGTCGACGCGCAGCACCTGTTGGAGGATCCTGACGTGGTGATTCAGGGCAACCGGGTGCTTCACCTGCGCTATCGGGTGCGCCGTTGAGCTTCGGGGTGGGAGGTCTGGGTGACGAGGCCCGACGCGGCTCGACGCGTGCCGCGTCCCGGTCAGCCGGCTGACGAGAAGATTCCGCCGGCCACCGCGAAGCCGGCCAGGATCACGCCGGCCAGCGGCACCGCCACGGCGGCGGCGAGCGCCCGCTGACGGTGCGATCCGCCTATCAGCACCACGATCAGCAGTCCCAGCGCGAGGTCGATGGCGACGTTCCACCACAACTCGGAGGAGTAGTTGGGGTCGGTCGACTTGCCGGCGAACCGGCCCGCTTCCTCGAAGAACACGGCAGCCGGCAGCGCGGCCCCGACGACCTGCCGCCACCGGCCGCCACGGGCCCACGTCCCCGCCGTGCCGAAGACCACCCCGGCGAGCACGCCGAAGGCCATCCAGACCAGCGACGACGGCGCCCAGAGCACCGCGAGGTCGTCGCCCTGCAGGAGTGCCGCCGCCAGGTAGTAGCTGGGCACCGCGACGACGAGCAGGCCGGCGGCACCGAGCGCGCAGCGCAGCCGCCCGGACCGCACCCAGTATCCGAAGAAGAAGGCGGCAGCCGCCCAGGTCGCGGTGGAGTTGCCGAGTTCGGCGACGGGAAACGGCAGCCATTTGATCCAGCAGAGGTCGAGGAAGCCGAGCAGGAAGCCGCCCGCCACGGAGGCGAGCGCCACCGTCCGATCGCCAGGTCGCATGACGGCAGAGCATACCGAGTATTCCTGGGCCGACTCGTTCGGCCCGCACACCGGCGTGACCGGTCCGACGACGGGCAGGATCCCGATCACGGTACGCGCCGAGACGGGGCTGCGGGCGCAGCGAAGGGCGCTCGCCATCCGTTTTGACTGCCTGCCATGTCGATGTGCTGTTGAGCGGTATATCTCAGAGGTATGAATATGACTCTGAGGTATACCGCTCATTACCGCATCCGCCCCTGACGGAGGTGACCGACGGTGACCGCCGACCGCCGGCTGGGCCACAGCCGGAGCCAGGGTTAGGACCTACTTACTCGTCTAGGGCGTGCGGTGCCGAGGGCGCCATAAGCCATCCGGCCCCGCCGCGGGTCTGATCTGGTTGATCAAACCCGGGCGGGGCCGGATGTGCGGTGCGCTGGTGGCGACTGCCGTCAGGCTCCGACTGTCTGGTGGCTGAGGGTCAGCCGAAGCAGTTGGGGACGGGTTGGTCGCTGCCGGTGCAGTTGGTGGGTCGGTTCTTGATGATGAGTGTCTTCTGATCCACCGTGACCTGGTTGTTCTCGGTGAAGATCCCGCCGGGCGGCAGGGCGGAGTCGTTCTGGACGACCTTGGACTCCGTGAGGCTGAGCGTGCCACGGTTGTAGATTCCACCGGCCTGCGAGTCCGGGCCCACGGCCTTGTTCCGGTCGACGTGACTCCGCGACAGCACGACAGTGCCGCTGCCGACGTAGATGCCGCCGCCGCCCTCGTTGCGGACGGTGTTCTCGCTGATCTTGCTGTCCTCGACGACGAACTGGCCAATCTGGTTGAAGATGCCGCCGCCACGTTGGAAGACCGAGTTGCGATCGACCTTGCTGTGCTTCAGGTGGAAGTCGCCGTCGCTGAAGATGCCGCCACCCTCGCTGCTGGCCGTGTTGTCGCTGATATCAGCGTCCGTGACCGTGGTGGTGGAGTTGAGTCCGCCTTGGACGCCGCCGCCGCGGAAGTCCGCGATGTTGTGGTCGAAGCGAACATCGTTGATGACGGCAACGCGGCTGTTCGACAGCCCGCCGCCGCTACCGGTTATCACCGTGCCGCCGGTTCCGCGTATGACGTTGGCGCTCACTCTGGCGTTTTCCAGGGTGAGGTAGCCGTTGTTGTGGATGCCTCCGCCATTGAACGTGCCGGTGTTGTTGCTGATCCGGGTCTCGTCGCCCTCGTACCCGCCCTTGTCCTTGTCGTCCCAGTTCCTACCCGTGCCGGCGTTCTCCGCGGACAGTTCCGCCGCGGCTCCCTGACCTTCTGGGGACTGCCCCGTCGGCCCGTTGCTGGGCGCCTCGGTGTTGGGCGCACCGTTCTTGGGGGTGCCGCTGGTGGCCGAGTCCTTGCCGTGGTCGGACTTGCCAGTGATCTTGGTGATGCCGAAGTTGGCGATCCCGCCGCCGGAGCCAGCGGACCGGTTGTCGACCACGTTCAGGTGTTCGAGGGTGGCCTCGCCGCCGGCGTCGACCCGGATCCCACCACCACCGGCGATGCTGGCTGAACCTCCCTTGATGGTGACGTCGCGGAGCTTCAGGTTTCCGCCGACCCCGACCTCCAGGATCCGGAACGCCTCGGCGTTCGCCGCCCGCACGATGGTCGCGCCTTCACCCTTGATGGTGACGGGTTTGATGATGACCGGAAGGCCGTTGGGGCCGTAGGCCGTGGGCGGCGTAGCGACCGGCGCGAACGCGGTGAGGGTGTACGTGCATCGCTCGGCGAGTTTGAGAGTCGCCCCGTTTCCGGCGTTGGCGAGCACGAGCGCGCCGATCAGTTCGTCGGCGTCGCAGGGCACCACCCACTCGTCCCCCTTGTAGCCCTTGCCGTCGTCGCCGCCTGGAGCCTGCCCGCCTGGAGCCTGCCCGTCTGGGGCCTGCCCGCCTGGAGCCTGGCCGCCTGGAGCCTGCCCGCCTGGGTCCTGGCCGCCGTTGTCGTCGCCGGTTGCTCGGCCGCCTTCGACGATGAACTGCTGCGCAGCCTTTTCGAGGCGGTCGTTCACGCCGTCAAGGCCGGACGCTCCTGCCACGCCAGCGGCGCCGCCGACGGCGGCCAACCCGGCCACTCCGGTCAGCCCGGCCACAAGCAGGCGTCCCCACCGGCGCCGTCGCGGCGGTCCGGGCCGAGCTGCTGCTGCCTGGCTGACATTTTGGTGTTGCGGTAGGTGGTCGGACATTAGCGCTACCTCACCCTCTCCGTACACAACAGGTCTGCACCGCACCTTCGGTGCCGATAGCGACCAAATAGGGTCTTAGCTACCAGAACGGAACGTAGCAGAGGTTTTCTCGCATCGGACACAGATGCGAAAAGCAGACATGTTTGGGTACGCCTGTCACAGGCACCCCGCGAGCAGCAGCTGTCCCAAGGTTTTCCATCTCGGTCTGCCCGAGCCGTCGCGGCGCTGAGTCTGCGGGCGCTCACGGGGCTACTCTCCCGATCGAGACGACCAACTCACCGGGAGTAGGGCATGGGCCTCATTCACATCGAACTGTTCGCGACCCTCGACCTCGTCGGGCAGGCGCCCGGCGGCCCCGACGAGGACCCGGCGGGTTTCTCGTTCGGCGGCTGGCAGGCACCCCTGCTGGACGAGGTCGCCGGGGCGCAGGTCCTCGCCGCGTACGAGGACACGGACGCCCTCCTGCTCGGCCGGCGCACGTACGACATCTTCGCCGCCCACTGGCCACACCAGGAGGGCGGCGAGGACAACGAGATCGCCACGCTCTTCAACCGCATCCCGAAGTACGTGGCCTCCAGCGGCAGCCCCGACCTGTCGTGGGCCGGCTCCACCCAGCTCGGCCCGGATCTGGCCAGCGCCGTACGCGAGATCCGTGACCGACACGAGCACATCAAGGTCGTCGGGAGCCTCAACCTGGTGCAGACCCTCCTGCGCGAGAAGCTCTTCGACCGTCTCGACCTGTGGGTGCACCCGATCGTGCTCGGCGTCGGCAAGAAGGTGTTCGACGGTGGCGCGGTGCCCACGAACCTCACACTCCTCGAACCGCCAGCGGTCAGCACGAAGGGCACCGTCTACCTGCGCTACGGGCTCGCCGACGGCACACCCGCGACGGGCGACATGACCGCACCCGATCGCGGTGCCGGGCGCGACGACTGAAGCTGGCCCCGTGTGGGCTCATCGGGGCGGCGTGAGCCCGCTTTCATAGGCGGTCACGATCGCGTCCAGGAGGCCGGGAAAGCGGGTTTCAAGGTCTTCGCCACGCAGAGCGGTCCACCGGCGGTTGCCGTCCTCCCGTTGGCGGATGACTCCGGCCTCGCGTAGTACCCGGAAGTGGTGGGTGAGCGTGGAGGGCGCGACGTCCACGGGGAAGGTGCCGCAGGCGCGCTCGGGTGCGGCGCGCAATGTCTGCACGATCGTCATCCGGGTTGGGTCGGACAGCGCGTGCAGGATGTCCAGCACGTCGAACTCGTTCGGCTCCGGATGGACGAGCGTCGGGCGGCGGCGCTGTGATCTTGGCATCTCACACCTTTCATTCGACAATCATCGTACAACGAGGTACGGTCTTCGTCATACGACGAACGTCGAAGGAGTTGCTATGCACGCGTTGATGATGATGGGGCCGTCGCAAGGGGTGGACCGCACGGAGGTGCGCGAGGTCGAGGAACCCCGGCCGGGGCCGGGTGAGGTGACGATCGACGTGATGTACGCCGGGATCAACTTCCTCGACGTGATGGCCCGCCGCGGTGACGCCGGCTATGTCGGTGCCTGGCCGTACGCGCCGGGCCTGGAGGTGTCCGGAGCGGTCCGGGAGATCGGCCCCGATGTCACGGGCCTGGCGGTGGGCCAGCGGGTGGCCGCGTTCACCGCAGGCGGCGGCCTCAGCGACGTGGTGCTAGTGCGGGCCGAGTTCGTGGTGCCGGTGCCCAACCAGGTCCCGTCACCGGTCGCGGCGGCGGCCCCGCTCATGCTCACGACCGCGCTGCTCCTCCTGGAGGACGCCGCCCGGTTCCGTCCGGGCGAAACCGTGCTGATGCATTCGGCCAGCGGAGGCGTCGGAAGCGCCGTCGCCCAACTGGTGCCGGCGCTCGGCGGAGGGCTGCGCATCGGCACCGTGGGCCGCCCCGACAAGGTCACCTCGGCACTCAAGAGCGGATATGACGTGGCGGTGCCGCGCAGTGAGGACCTGACCAAGGCGGTGCAGGCAGCGACCGGTGGCGCCGGGGTGGACATCGTGCTCGATCCGTTGGGTACCACCATGCTCGAGACTGATCTGGGAGTCACCGCTCCCGGCGGCCGGATTGTCCTGTTCGGCAACGCGGGCGGCGGAGACCAGGCTGCGCTGCCACCGGCCGGACGGCTGATCGGCGGCAATCTCGCCATCAGCGGCTTCAGCATCAGCCGCCTGTGGGCCACAGCGCCGCACCGCGCCGCCGCCGGCCTACGCAGGGTCCTTGATCTGATCGCCGAAGGCCGACTGGACATCGCGATCACCGAAGTCGGCTCGCTCGCGGACGTGCCCGCGATCCACCAGATGCTCGCCGAGGGCCGCGGCGACGGCAAGTACGTCGCTCAGCTCCAGGGATGACGGTCACCTCGTCGCCGGCCGTCGATCCGGAGTTCCAGCGGTTGGAGAAGGCATTCGATGCGCGGCTGGGTATCTACGCCGTCGTCACGGGCACTGGCCAGGCAGGCTCCGATACTCGGTCGGCCGCTGGCGTCCATTACGGCAGGATGGCGGCGTGGACGCTCAGCTACTGACCGCGGTGCAGGCCGGCGATTCGAATTTGGTCGACAAGCTGTTGCGGCCGGTCCCGGCGGACGCGCTCGCGGGTGACGAAGGCACCGGGTTGCTCCGTGCGGCGGCCTTCGCTGGCAACGCGGATGTCGTCGCCAGTTTGCTCGATGCCGGAGCTGATCCGGCCCGGCCGTGGGAGGACGGCACCGATCCGGTGTCCTGGGCGGCCGACTTTGGAGCGTGCGAGGTCCTGCAAGAGCTGGTGTACAGCGGATCGTCATGGCGCAAGCAGGTGCCGCAGCATGTGAAGCGCGGTGCGCTGGAGATCGCCCGAGCGTGGCTGAGCCTCGACCCGGAGGTCGAACTGCGTCGTCGGCTCGGCGCACATCAGGACGAGCCGGCCGTCGTCGAGCGGTTGCACATCTCGACCAGGGACAAGTGGCCATGGCCAGTGCAAGCGACCAGGCTCCGTTTGACCCTCTCCGACGGGCGGCAGGCCGAGACGCAGATCGCCCATCGGGCGATCGTCACCGATCTCGAAGATCAGTTCGACATACCTGTTTCCCGGGACGAGTTGTTGGCACGTGCCCTTTTTTACGCGCCCCCAGAGTCGTGCGACTGGAGCCAAGCCCAGGTCGTCCTGGCCCATGGCCCGGACTCGGAGGAAACCTTTGGCTGGGCCGCTGACCTGGTAGCGCACCCTTCGGTGGACACGAGAAGGTTCGCGACCGAACTATTGCACCATTTGAGCTTCTACGAGCGTCCTTTCAAGGCGCAGGCGCTGGAGGTGCTCAGGCCACGATTGCGCGCCGAAGACGATCCGATCGCCCTGGACAGCGTGATCGGCGCATTCGCCGAGTTCACCAGCCGCGGGGACCTGACGGATGTCCTACCCCTCGCTGGTCACCCCGACCCGGGGATCCGTGCCCGAGTGGCTGGCGAACTCGTCGTGGCCATCGGTGAACCTCCACAGGCGAGGCCCAATCCCGACCCGCCCCTGATTCCGTTCGACACCCCGCTGGATGTGGTAGCGACGCTGCTTCGACTCGCCTCGGACGTCGACGGCCCAGTTCGCGTCGGCGCCCTGCGCACCTTGGCGGAGTCGGGCATCGACACCCCCGCAGTTCGCGAGCTTCTGACCACGTACCTGACCGACGACCACCTGTACGCGAGGCTCAACGCTGCCGCTGGCCTGGCTCTGCGCGAGGATCAGAGCGGCCTTGAGGTGCTACGCCAGGTAGGTTCCGAACGGAGCCCCACAGACGCAGCTCGATGGCAGGTCTATGAGGTAGAGAGGATTCTGGAACATCGGGCCGCCGCCGCACCGAAGGTGACGGCTCAGATCCCCACGCTCTTGCCGAGAGAGTGACCGGCGGCGGTGTAGCCGTGCCGATGGTAGAAGCGCACCGCATCGACGTTGCGGTGGTGGATGCCGGCCGACAGGTACAGGATCCCGCGGCTGGTCGCCCACCGTTCGGCCGCCTGCAACAACGCTGCTCCCACCCCACGTCCCCTGGCGTCGGGCAGCACCACCGTGGGCACCTGGGCCGAAGGCTCAGGACGCAGGATCTGATGCTCCGGCGGATCCGGGTGCCATAACACCTCGATCATCCCGACCACCCGGCCGCCATCGCTCTCAGCGACGAGAACACCATCTCGGCCCGCGTCCTCGGCCAGCATGTCCGCGAAGTGGCGGATCACCGCCTCGCGCTGCGGAACGCGGTAGGTGTCGGCATCAAGAGCGATATGCGCCTCGGCATTGGCCAGGCGCAACTCCACCATGCAAGGGACATCCGCCAAACTCGCTGGCCGAACCGTCAGCCGTGCCTCCCGCATCGTCCCGATATTAAGGTCAGACGCCGAACCAATCAACATCGCGGGCGCCCAGCCCCGAGCGTCTAGCTCGCCAGGAGGCGGCGCAAACCGTCCGGCACCTCGATAACCTCGGCGGCGCCGGGCTTGTCGATCCTGACGGGCTTGCCGAAGTTGGAGAACCTGGCCGTGCTCGCAAAAGTCGGCAGCGTGACCGTCAGCGCAGTCAGATAGCCCTGAGCGTCCACCGACGCCTCGTACGGCACGGACTGCGACACACCACCGTGGTGCTGCAACTGCTCGGCCGTCGCTGGCAGGAGTCCTCGGGACACCCTCGCTGGTGCCACGGTGAAGTCGAGCGTGCCGGTGTAGGTGCCCTCACCCGTACGCGTGGCGGCCGTCATCGCCGCGGAGAAGCCCTTGATCCCCGCGGGGTCGAACGTGTCCCCCAGATGTACCAGGGACGCCTTGGCGAACTCCGACCTCGGGAACCAGATGAACTTCGTCGGGTCGAGGTTCGGCAGGTAGGTCGAGCCCAACGTCATCCACGCGTCGTCGCCAACCACCCGCACCTTGGAGTCGACGGTCTCGGCGCCGGTGCCCGTGGTGACCGTCAGGGTCAGCGCCTTGCCCGCCGGGTCGGTGTCGCCGACGACCTCGACGTTGGGCACGCTCAACGTCACGTGCGCCGACCCCCCGGCGGTCTTGGCGGCCGCGGCACGCACCTGGGCGAGCGGGTCGGTGGGGGCCGGTTCCGGCGAGGCGTTACCGCCCGAGTCACAGCCCGCCACCAGCGCCAGCAGGCCGACGAGCATCAATCTGCGAACCATGGCCGAACTCCCCGTTGATCGACGACCGCGGCAGCCTACCGAATCCGGCGAAGGCAGAGTGTCCGCGTGAACGTGGGCGACCGAATCCTCTCTGGCCTGCTGGCCACCGTGCCGGCGCGACAGGTGTGGACGGACAGCCGCAACCTCGGTGAGGTCTGGGCGCCGGAGCTCACCCCCGCAGCGGTGGTTCGTCTGGTCGGGGTGGGCCGGTGACACCAACGTCGAACAGAACATCTACCTCAGCCGTATGAGCGACCCGCTCACCCCGACCGCCAACCGGTACGTCATTTCCCAGCCACGGGAGAGCTGGCCGGCTGGGATCCGACCCTGCACGTGAACGGGCCTGGCCACCACAGCTTCGTGCTGCTCAACGGCGACATCGCCACGAGCCCACCCGCCGGGCCGAGGTTCCCGCTGATGTTCCACGCCGTGCCCAAGGGCACTCCGTACTCCTGGGAGAACCGGTACTGGTACACCGCCGCGCGAACGTGCCCGGCCCGACGACCGACACCGGGTTCAGCATCAAGTTCTTCGAATGATCCAGAGCCTCAGACACCTGGAGCCGCCCCGCTGGTAGGGGCACAGACGTTGTCCACCGGTGGCATCATCGCCTCATGAACGTTCGTCGATTGGCGGCCGTCGACATGTACGGCACGCAAGGAACCCGCCGCCGGCGGCTCATCATCCTGACCGAGTTCCTCGTCGGCGTGGTTGCCATGGTGACGTTGGGCAGCTGGCTGCTGGCGTCATCGAGCGGCCTCGGCGGCCGGGCATTCGGCCTGTGGTTCATCGGCGCGGGCCTCAACTACGCTCCGCTGTCCGCGTACGCGATCATGCTGATGCGGCCCGGCGCCCTCGACGCCGAGTTGGCTGGCGTCGACATTGGCCGGGAACTGCGCCGCTACACCGTGCTCCAACTGTGGGTCATCGTGCCGCTCTCGCTCGTCGTCTTCGACCTTCGCGACGCGCTCAGCCGACGTCGGGCACGGACGACACCTCGTTGACCACCTACCCGCGGACGGTCGCCGCCCGTCGACCTGCAGCGCGCGAGCCGTACGCCGGGCCGAACACCACCAGCAGCGCCAGGTCCTCGGTCACCTCGACGAACCGGTGTTCCTCGCCGGCCGGCACGAAGATCACCGAACCCGGGCCCACCTCGGCCGCGCCGTCCGGGGTCACGATCCGGGCCCGCCCCGCGGTGACCACGTAGATCTCATCCTCGGTGTGCGGGCTCTGCGCTGATCGGCCCCGCCGCGGGCCTGATCTGGTTGATCAAACCCGGGCGGGGCCGGATGTGCGGTGCTTCTGGCGGCTGCCGTCAGGCTCCCGCTATCAGTGGTTGGGAGTCAGCCGAAGCAGTTGGGAACGGGTTGGTCGCTGCCGGTGCAGTTGGTGGGTCGGTTCTTGATGATGAGTGAGTTCTGATCCACCGTGACCAGGTTGTTGGTGGTGAAGATTCCGCCGGGCGGCAGGGTGGAATCGTTCTGGACGACCTTGGACTCCGTGAGGCTGAGCGTGCCGCGGTTGTAGATTCCACCGCCCTGCGAGTTCGGGCCTACGGCCTTGTTCCGTTCGACCTGGCTCCGCAGCAGCACGACAGTGCCGGTGCCAACGTAGATGCCGCCGCCGTGCTCGTATCGGACGATGTTCTCGCTGATTTTGCTGTCCTCGATGACGATCTGGCCAATCTGGTTGTAGATGCCGCCACCGCGTTGGAAGACCGAGTTGCGGTCAACCTTGCTGTGCTTCAGGTGGAAGTCGCCGTCGCTGAAGATGCCGCCACCCTCGTTGCTGGCCGTGTTGTCGCTGATATCAGCGTTCGTGACCTTGGTGGTGGAGTTGAGTCCACCTACGACACCGCCACCGCGGAAGTCCGCGAGGTTGTGGTCGAGGCGCACATCGTTGAGCACGGCGACGCGGCTGTTCGACACCCCGCCGCCGTTACCGGTGATCCCAATGTCGCCGGAGTTGCGTACGACGTTGTAGCTCAGTCGGGCGTTTTCCATGGTGAGGTAGCCGTTGTTGTGGATGCCTCCGCCACTGATCACGGCGGCGTTGTTGCTGATCGTGGTCTCGTTGCCCTCGTGCCCGCCCTTGTCCTTGTCGTCCCAGTTCTTACCCGTGCCGGCGTTCTCCGCAGACGGTTCCGCCGCAGCGCCCTGACCATCCGGGGCCTGCACCGCCGGCCCGTTGCTGGGCGCTTCGGTGTTGGGCGCTTCGGTGTTGGACGCACCGTTCTTGGAGGTGCCGCTGGTGGCCGAGTCCTTGCCGTAGTCGGTCTTGCCGCTGATCTTGGTGATGCCGTAGTTGGCGATCCCACCACCGGCGCCGGCGGCCCGGTTGTTGACCACGTTGATGTGTTCGAGGGTGGCCTCGCCGCCGGTGCTGACCCGGATCCCGCCACCACCGGAGACGGTCGCTGAACCGCCCTTGATGGTGACATCGCGGAGCCTCAGGTTTCCGCCGACCCCGACCTCCAGGATCCGGAACGGTTCGGCGTTCGCCGCCCGGACGATGGTGGCACCTTCGCCCTTGATGGTGATGGGTTTGGTGATGACCGGAAGGCCGTTGGGGCCGCTGGTCCCGGGCGGTGTGACGATCGGAGCGAACGCGGTGAGGGTGTACGTGCATCGCTCGGCGAGTTTGAGGGTCGCCCCGTTTCCGGCGTTGGCGTGCACGAGCGCGGCGATCAGCTCATCGGGATCACAGGGCACCGCCCGCTCGTCGCCGTTGTGATCCGTGCCGTTGTTACCGCCCGGGGCCTGTCCGCCGGGGTCCTGTCCGCCATTGTCGTCGCCGGTTACTCGACCGCGTTCGACGATGAACTGCTGCGCGGCCTTTTCGAGGCGGTCGTTGACGCCGGCAAACGCGGACGCTCCGGTGACGCCGACGGCGCCGCTGACGGCGGCCAGCCCGGTCACTCCGGTCAGCCCGACCACAAGCCAGCGTGCCCGCCGGCGCCGTCCCGGCGGCCCTGGTTGAGCTGCTGCTTGGCTGACAGTTCGGCCTTGCGGTAGATGATCGGACATTAGCGGAACCTCACCCTTCTCCGTGCACAACAGGTCCGCACCGCCGTTACGGTGCCGATAGCGACCAAATAGGGCCATAGCTATCAGAACGGAACGTAGCAGAGGGCTCCTCACATCGGACAAAGACGCGAGAAGCAGACATGTTTGGGGCCAACGATGACATCAAGGCCAATGAGAGACCTCACGGCCCAAACCCGTTGACGATCGGCTCAATCCCCCAGGGCCCGCCAACCTCATGAGCACGGGGGTGCGGCGGGCGGCGGGAGCGGGCGGGAGTCGTCCACGCTGCGCGGCGAGCCTGCCGCGGCGCTGCGCGGCCTCCGTCACGACGAGCACGATCTTAAGAAAGTTAAGATCAACCTCTTGGAAGTTAAAGATCCTTGAGTTAAAAATTTAGGTATGACAGATCAGGCGATGGACTGGCAGGAACTCACCAGCCTGACGCGAGGGCAGCCGTTCATCGTCGAGCGGGTGCGCCTGGCGAGCAACGGCGTCGCGATCGAGGGCGAGTTCGAGCTACCGCAACTGGCGCAGCTCAACGTCGAGGATCAGGTCTTCGTCACGGCGTTCGTGCGCTGCCACGGTTCGATCAAGGAAATGGAACGCATCTTCGGGGTGAGCTACCCGACGATCAAGTCACGACTCAACCGGATCACGCAGATGCTCGACTTCGTCGAGACCGACCCGGCACCCTCACGAGCCGACGTCATCGACCGGTTGCGCCGCGGTGAGATCACCGCACAGCAGGCGTTGGCCGAGCTGGACGGCCGCGCATGATGCCGCAGTTGGTGACCGTCAAGGTCCACCGCCCGGACCATCGGCCCATCCGCGTCTGGGTTCCGGTGCTCCCCGTGGCGCTCGTGCTCTTTCCGGTCGTGGTCCTGGTCGTGCTGGCAGCGATCGTGGCCTGCGTCGTGTTCCGCATCGGTGTGGTGCGGGCACTCGGCGCCGGTTGGCGCGTCATCTCCGCGCTGCCCGGCGCCCGTTTCGACATCGAGCAGGGCCGCTCGGCCGTGCTCGTGGCTATCCGATAGGAGAGGTTCACATGACCGAACAACGCAAGGACATCCTCGACATGCTGGCCGCCGGCAAGATCACCGCGGAGGAAGCGGAGCAGCTCATCGCCGCACTCGAACGCGACCAGGCACCGCTGGCGGCAAGTCACGACGCCCGGCTCAAGGGCAAGGTGAAGTACCTGCGGGTGATGGTGGACGCCACCGACAACGGCGAACCGTCGCGGGTCAACGTGCGGGTGCCACTGCAACTGCTGCGGGCCGGCGTACGGCTGGCGGCGCTGGTCCCGCCGCAGGCCCTGGTCAAGGCCAACGCCTCACTCAGCGACTCGGGCGTGCCGATCGACCTGACGCAGCTCAAGCCCGAGCAGTTGGAGGCGCTCGTGGAGCACCTCGACGAGGTGACCGTGGAGGTGGACTCCCCCGATGCCACCGTGCGGGTCTTCTGCGAGTAGGCGCCGTCTGATGGGACGGCCCCTCGAGAGGGTGCGGGAACACCCTCCCGAGGCTGCGCCCACCGCAGCAGAGCACAGGTGAACTGCCAACCTGAAGTTTAGCCACTCACCAGCAGACCAGCGGAGGGACCACTCGCACGGGTGGTCCCTCCGCGCCGTCCCGCCGCCTGCACCAGACCTCAGCTGGCGCGACACGGTCCGCGTCCACCACGGCCGCGGACGCCGATCGCCCAGAGCCGCATCTGCCGTACTGAGGCACCGGCGGACGAGACGGTCCCGCCGCGTTGGGGCACGGCACATCGATGCCTGCCCGAATTCCCCTAAGATCGGCGGCGACACATGTCGTCTGTGGACACACGGGGGTTTCGATGAGGATTCGACCAGGCATAGCCGAGGTGATGGCTCTGGCGTCGGTGGTGGCCGGCGTGACCGCTCTGCCGTCGGCCGCCTCGGCGACGGGCGTGGCGCAGTCGGCCACGCGGACGGCCGAGGTGGGGCCGCCCTGCGTCCGTGAGGACCTGCGGCTGCCCGCCGGGGCGTGGCAGCGAATCACTGTCAGCCACGCCGACCCCAGCGGTCGGTTCCAGATCGCGTACGGGACGGACACCTCGTGGCGCGACCACGTCATCCGGTGGGACAAGGGTGTGCCGACCAACCTCGGCTCGCCGGCTGGCATGCTGGAGGAGGTCAACGAGCAGGGCGACTTCGTTGGCAACGCCTTCTCCGAGGACGGGCTCTACCGCAGCATCGCGTGGCGATACTCTGCCGGCCAGGTGACCACGTTGCCGGGCCTACCAGGCAGCGTGCAGACCAGCGCGAGCGCCATCGCCGCGGACGGCACCGTGGCCGGGTGGGTTCGGTCCGCCGACGGGCAGTCGACGGCGGTGACCTGGGCGGCGGACAACACCGTTCGTGCCCTGCCCGGTTCCGGCGACAGCCGGGCGATCGACGTCGACGCCGACGGCACCGTCATCGGTTACCTGGCCGAGAAGCCGGTGCGTTGGGCGCCCAACGCCCAGCCAGAGTTGCTGCCCGGCTACGCGGCCGGTCCGGACACCGTCTGGGAGTTGACCGGGATCAGCGCGGGAGTGGTGGTGGGCCAGGAACACACCGGGTCCAGCCAGTTCGTTCTCTCGTGGGTGCCCGGAGCGGCCCCGACCCTGCTGGCCGAGGGGGCGGTGGCGCACGCGGTCAACGCGCGTGGCTCGGTCGCCTACGAGCAGACGTACGAGAACCAGCAGTGGCTCCGGCAGGACGGCATCGACCGGGCGCTGCCGTTCGGTCCGTCTCCGTACTCGATCGCCGACATCACCGGGCTGACCGACGGCGACATCGCGTACGGCAACCACTACTCGACCCCGGTCCGGTGGGTCTGCGGCTGACCCGGTCGGCACTCGTCACAGCGGTGGCCCAGGTCGGACGTCCGGCCTGGGCCACCGTCGCGCACGACCCGATCCCGCGCGGCCTCGATCGACGCTCACGAGGCGCGCGCCCACAGCGCAACCGCATGCACCTCGACATAGCCGTCCCGCACGATCAGGCAGAGGCTCGCATCGCCGCCGCCCTGGCCGCCGGCGGCACCCTGGTCTCCGACGCGCACGCACCCAGGTGGTGGGTCCTGGCCGACGCCGAGGGCAACGAGGCGTGCGTCGCCACCTGGGTCGGCCGCGAATAGCAGGACGGCGAGCTTTCACCTGGTGAGGCCGACCAGCGTCGCCAGTCGCGCCACGCCGGCCGGCACCGAACCTCCGCCGGCGCGGCGCTGTCCGCGTCCACAAGAGCGAGATCTTGTCCCCAGCGTGGCCCCCGAGCGCTGGGTGGATCCGTCGCGGTCCTCCAGCCTGACGGCCGAATGATCGAGTCTGAACGTTCTTGAACGTCTAGGTCCGTTTCCTGGCAACTCTAGATCCGGATGGCATAAATATGATTCGATGCGATCAGACGATGACGTGCCGCCTCTGGACACCGCAGGCCGGCGAGCCCGAGGCGTCGCCTGCCACACCTTGACCGGTTGACTGGAGATCTCATGACCAGCCCTCGATCCGTTCCGCCTCGGCAGACTCCGGGAGTAGCCCGCCCCCGCCGTGCCCGCGTCAGGCCCACCGCGCTGAGCATGCTGTCGGTCGCAGCGCTTGTCCTGACGTACGTGGTAGCCATGCCGGTCGCATCCACGCCAGTGGGCCTGACCATGGAAGTAGCCGCCGCCTACGTCAAACTGGGCAACCGGACCACCGGCAAGTTCATCGACGGCATGGGCCGGACCACCAACGGCGCCGCAGTCGGCCAGTATTCCTCGTCGTCCAGCGACAACCAGCAGTGGACGATCGATGCCGTCGGCGACTACGTCCGGATCAGGAATCGGGCCACCGGCCTGTACCTGGACGGGATGGGCCGCACGACGGGCGGATCCATCTGCGGCCAGTGGAGTGACAGCGGCAGCACCAACCAGCAGTGGACCCGGGAGGACTCCGGCGGCTACGCCAAGTTCAGGAACCGGGCCAACGGGCTGTACCTGGATGGCGGGGGCAGCACGTCCGACGGCGCCAACCTCGTCCAGTCCGCGAACAGCGGCAGCACCAACCAGCAGTGGATCGTCACTGACGTGTCGACTCCGGGATCGGGCACGATCACGGTGGACGGCAACAACATCCGCGCCGGCAACGTCAACGGCCTGACGTTCAAGGGCTTCGGTGCGCTCAGCGCCAACAGCACCAGCGAGTTGCTGATGGATTACAAGGCCCAGAGCCCGACCGCGTACGCGCAGCTGCTGCGGGTCCTCTTCGGCGGGGAGAGTCCGGTCTTCACCAACGTGAAGATCGAGATGGGCAACGACCGCAACAACTCCACCGGACCGGACCCCTCGACCATGCGTTGGGAGTCCGAGACCCCCAACGTCAAGCGTGCTCAGGGCTTCCAACTCGCGGCCGACGCGAAGAAGGTCAACCCCAACGTCAAGGTGTCCCTGCTGCGCTGGAACTCCCCCGGCTGGGTGAACAGCAACGACAAGGTCTACACCTGGTTCAAGAGGACCATCCTGAGCGCGTACCGGACCTACGGGTTCATGGTCGACTACGTCAACCCGGGTCTCAACGAGCGCGGGGCGGACCTGAACTGGACCAAGACCTATGCCAACCGGGTCAGGACCGACAGTGCCGACTTCGCCAACTCGACAGAGCAATCCCGGTACAACCAGCTCAAGGTCGTCATCTCCGACGAGGTCGGTGTCGGGTCGTTCGGCGGCAGCATGATCAGCGACGCCGGCCTGCGCGACGTGGTGGCGGCGGCCGGCTACCACTACAGCCCCGACGACGACAGCGCCGGCAACTTCAAGCGCCTGGCGATGGACTACGACAAGGAGATCTGGAACAGCGAAGCACAGGCGACCTTCGGCAACTCCGCCTTGCGCCCCAACAACAACATGCGGTCCCCGTCGGTGGTCGGAACCGGCATCGGCGGCACCAACAGCGCGCTGGAGATGGGAAACACCATCATCAAGGGATTCGTCAACTCGCGCCGGACCAACTTCATCTACCAACCGGCGATCGGGTCCTTCTACGAGGGTGGGCAGTACTCCTACAAGGAGGTCGTCAGCGCCCGTGATCCCTGGTCGGGCTGGCTGCACTACGACGCCGCCATCGACGTGCTGCGGCACTTCAGCTGGTTCGCCAAGACCGGCTGGGAGAACTCCAGCAACACGGCCGGTATCTGGCGCGCCGTCCCCGAATCCAGCTATACCGGAGCGACCGGGACGAACCCGGTGGTCGGACGCAACGGCACGCCCAGCTATCTCACGCTCGCCGCGCCCGACAGGCGCAACTTCTCCACGGTCTTCATGAACGACAGCGAGTACACCCAGTCGTACCGCCTCCAGCCGGTGAACATGGCCTACTCCGGCACTCCGGCCCTGCAGCTGTGGGAAACCCGCGCGGCCGACCCCGGCCAGGCGTTCAACGCCAACTACCTGAAGCACCTCGGCAGCGTCCCGGCCGGTGACGGCGGGGTGTACTCCGTGACGGTCAGGCCGAACTCGGTCGTCACCGTGACGACGCTGGCCAACCACACCAAGCCCGAGTACCTGGAACCCCTGCCGGTGGAGGGCCAGCGCACCGTGCTGGACGCCGACATCTCCGGCGACGTGCAGAGCACCAGCGACAACATCCTCTACGCCGACGGCTTCGACTACTCCGGCAAGACGGTCCCGGTGATCGGCAGTGGCGGCACCATCACCGGCACCGAGGACTTCATCACGTCGCGTGGCGGCGCCAGGAGCGTCATCCCGCGCTACGCCAGCGACCGCAACGGCGCCTTCGAGGCGTACCAGCCGGACGGATCGACCAATTACGTGCTGCGCCAGCAATTGGACGGCCCGAGCCAGGGCTTGGGCGGTGCGTGGAACGGGGGGGACGCGGTCACCAGGATCGGTGACAGCCGGTGGCTCAACTACAAGGCCAGTGTCGACGTCTCCTTCGAGAACAGCAGCACCCAGAACGGCGCCAACCACGCCCGGCTGGGCATCCGCGAGCAGCACGGTGACAACGGTCCGCCGTACTCGGTGAAGTTCACCTTCGACGGGGGCTGGCAGTTGCTGGTCAACAACAACGCGGTCGCCAGCGGCAACGTGGTCAGCGGCGCCGGCGGCGTGCGGATCAGTGGGTTCAACACCGCTCACAACGCGTGGCACAACATCGCGCTGAAAGGCGTCGGAAGCACGGTGACCGCCTACCTCGACGGCGTCACACTGGCCACCTACACCGACCCGAATCCCAAGCTGTCTGGCCGGATCACGCTGGGCAGCGGCTACTACTTCACCCGGTTTGACAACCTCAAGGTGGAGACGGTCGACGGGAGCCCGCCGTACTACTCCGAGGTGCTGGACAACCTGGAGATGTCCGACCTGGCCAACCCGCCCGCCAGGAAGCTGGTGTACGGCGGGTCCTGGGCGCACGAAAACGGTAAGGGCATGTACAACGTTCAGCGAAGCCTGTCGACCAGCCAGGGAAGCGGCTCGACGCTGACCTACACGTTCGCCGGCACCGGACTGGACATCATCGGGCCGAACAACGGCTCGGCCGTCCTGCAGGTCACGGTGGACGGCACGGTGGTCAACTCCGCAGCGAGCACGCTCGCCTCTCCCGAGTTCTCTCAGACGTACGCCCTGCGCAACCTCGACGCCGGCACGCACACCGTGCAGATCATGGTGCGCAGCGGCAGTCTCGTCGTGGATGCCGTCGGGGCCGTCCGGCCGTGATGCCGGTCGCGCCGGACGACCAATAGGACCTGCATCGTCCCGTCCCCGTCCCCCAACAGAAAGGACGACGCATATGCGACCTGCCATGTTCAGCCGCCCCCTGTCGCGAATGGGTAGGCTCGTGGCCACCAGTGCGGTGATGGCGACCACGGCTGCCGCGGCGGCAATCGCCATCACCGCTACCGCCGGCCCAGCCGCTGCCGCCACCAGCCAGTTCAGAGGCATGAACTGGGCTCAGCTGGGTGACAACTTCAGCACCAGCCCGCTCGTCGTGCAGGGCCTGAGCCAATCCGACAGCTACGCGACAGTGCAGGCCAAGGCCAACGCCCTCTACGACGACATGGCCTCCACCATGGGGATCAACACGGTCCGGCTGCCCATCAACACTCAGACAGTGGCCAACACCACCTGGTGGAACGCCTACCGGGGTGCCATTGACGCCGCCACTGCCCGTGGATTCAAGGTCATCCTCACCTTCTGGACGGACCATAACTCCGGCGCGAGGATCGCGAACCTCGCCGCGTGGAACACGATGTGGTCCAGCGTGACCAGCGCCTACGGCTCGAACACCAACGTGTACTTCGAGCCAATGAACGAGCCGGGCGGTTACAGCTCGGCACAGTGGCGCGACATCGCAGCCACCTGGCTCAGCACCCACTACTCGGCCGTGCCCAGCCGGGTGCTCATCGGCGGTACTGGCGCAAGCCAGGACCTGCGCGACATCTGCAACGACAGCCGCTTCAACGGCACGCTGCTGTCCTTCCACCACTACGCTTTCTTCTACGGCTCGATGACCTACGACGCCTGGCGAAGTCACATACAGACGCGTCTGGGCAACTGTGCCTCCCGGGCGGTCGCGACCGAGTTCGGCGGGCCCATGGACAACGGCCTCAACTACGCCGACGCGAACAGCACCGACAACTTCGTGCGCCACATCCGCGCCATGGCTCAGGTCATGCGTGACAACCAGATGGGCGGCACCTACTGGCCCGCCCTCGGCGGCAAGAACTCCGGCTCCGGTCACGACTGGTATTCGATGTTCGCCCTCAGTGGCAGCGGCACCAATCTCAACTTGACCATCCGCAACACTTCTGGCGCCGACCGGATCCGCTATGCCTATGGCGACACCATCGGCGGCGGCCCCACGACGCCCCCGCCCTCGGGAACCCATTACCGGATCAACAACGTCAACAGCGGCAAGGCGATGGACGTGATCGGGCAGTCCACGGCCGACAGCGCCGAGATCAAGCAATGGAGCTACGCGGGCGGCAGCAACCAGAAATGGCGCTTCGAGGACGCCGGTAGCGGCTACTTCCGCATTGTCAACCAGAACAGCGGCAAGTGCCTCGACGTCGCCTCCGCCTCCACCGCAGACGGCGCGAACATCGTCCAGTGGACGTGCGGCAGCGGCCAAAACCAGCAGTGGCAATGGCAGTCCCAGGGCAGTAACTTCCGGCTCGTAGCCCGGCACAGCGGCAAGTGTCTGGACGTGTACCAGTCAGGAACCGCAGACGGCGTGGACATCCAGCAGTGGACCTGCGGAAGCGCCAACAACCAGCGCTGGACAAGAACCGCGGTCTGACCGGGGCTCACCGAGGCGGGGTGGCAGAGCGTGCGGCGCACGGTCTGCCACCCCGATTGTTTACTCCAACGTCACTTGGCTGCGGCGTTTGGCGTGGCGTGGGCATGAGGACCGGTGGCGGGTCGTCCTGGACGAGGCGGTGACGCGTGGCGTTCGCTGTGAGTCGAAACGACGGGCTGACGACGACTCGTCACGGGTCCAGTTGGACGACGTCCGGTCAACGGGTGAGGCCGACAAGCGTCGCCAGTCGCGCCACGCCGGCCGGCGCCGGCTGCGCGCGGGCAACATCGGCGATCACGGTACGTGCCAACGGCCGGCACCGAACCTCAGCCGGCGCGACACTGTCCGCGTCCACAAGCGCCCGTGCAGCCCCGCGCAGGTCACCCACCTGGAGGTACGCCCGCGCGACGTCCACCAGGTACGCGCCCCGATACTCGACCGGCAACCGCCGCCACGCCTCCCGCCGCACCGCGAGCACCTGCGGTCGGACCGTCCGAGACAGCTCAATGACCCGACCGGACTCGCCCTGCTCGGCCGCAATGGGCATCTCCCACATCCCGACATTGGGTTGGTCCAAACCCACAGCCGTTGAAGCCCGCGCCGTCGGCCGGATCCCCGAGTGTCGCCGCCTCGGGAGCCGCCTCGACAAGGTGATCGCGAGCTACACCGAAACGACCGCTGACTGTCGACGTCAACGCGGCCGAAAGATGGAGCTGTCCGAGCATCTGTCGCACCCGCTCGTCGGCGGCATCAGCTTGCAACTCGGTCAGTGACCGGTCGGCGGCACGGGCGGCGACCGATGCGGACTCGATCGGCAGGCTTTGCGCATAGGCGAAACGGGAGGCTGCGATCCACGCCGAATCGCGACAGCGGCCACCCCGGCGGACCCCCGTTCAGAGCACTAGAGAGGGGGGTTGTCGTAGGTGCCCTGCTGCGGCTCGTAGGCCAGCTCCGCGGGCTCCGTCCGAGGAAGGTCGTGCTCACCCCAGTAACGCAGGTTGAGCACCGCGGTTTCGGTGTGACGCCAGTGCGGGTCGGCGGCGATGACGGCTCGGACGCGGGCGGACAGGGCGACGCGGTGCGGGGTGAGTTCGGGTGCGGAGGCCAAGTTCACGGCGGCGATGAGGGCGGCGTCGCGCACGTTCTCGTCGGGATCGTCGAGGCAGGCGGTGACCACGGCGTAGAGTCGCGGCCGCATCGGGCGGAGCGGGCCGCCGATGTTCTCGCCGCCGGCGGCGTCATCGCCGAACCACTCCCGCCACTGGACACCCATCGCGTATCCGAGCCGGGACAGCCAGACCAGCAGTGCGGCACGCAGCGGTCCGTCACCGTATTCGCGGGTGGGGCCGGGCTGGGCCCGGACCCGCGGGTCGGCCAGCGCCACGGCGACGAACCGGGCCGCCGCGGGTGTCGCCTCGTAGATGGTGCCCTGGTGAAACAACTCCTCCCACAGATGGGAGAGAGCCCGCCGCGCGTCGTCACGGTCACCGGTCAGTAACCCCGCCAGGAGTCGCGGCGTCTCCGGCCAGGCTGGCCCGTGGCTGTGTGCCAGTGCCCGCCAGTTGGTCTGTTCGAGAACGCTTTCCGGACGCATCAGCGGATGCCTAGCACCGTGACCAACACCGTCAACGTTTCTAGCCAGGGCACTAGATGTGGTGCCCGCACGGTTTCCGGATCTAGCCGAGATGAGTGCGCCCCGGTGGGAGCGGGCTGCACATCGTCGCTATGGTCGGTGTCCTGGAGACACTGGGCCGAGGGGCGCAGCAGCAACACGCCCTTCGCCGGGGTCGTCATCACGCCGATGCTTCACGTGCCGGCCGAGGCCCGGACCATCGAGGTCGGCGACGGCACTCGGATCGCGTTGCTCGCGCTAATCCCTCTGCACCCGGAGGAGGTGGCGGTCAAGGTCGATCGGGGCACCAATGCACTGATCGAGGTGCTCGACCGTGGCCGTGTCACCGAACTGCTGGACCCGGACCGGCCCTCGTACGCCTGACAACTGTTCATGCGACTCACGACCGAAGCGGAGACTGGCTAACGCCTGAGTGTCATCGCGTACATCCTCTGCGCGTCTACGACGTACGCAACACAAGATCAGATGCATGGAGCCGCTGACAGCGCGGTTGGCCGCCTGGCTCGCCATATGTGTTCCGTGCCGCATGTGATGATCGGTTCGTGAGCCTTCGTGAGTGGCAGCGCCTGACGCATATCGAGCGGGCTTTCTTCATCAACTCGTTCGAGATGGACCTCCTGCCCGGCGTGTTCGGTGACCTGGACCCCGCCCAGCCGGAGCCGTCGTTGTCCGAGCTGGCCTCCGTCCTGCTGAACTTGGTGGACTGCGGCTGGATGGAAATGCGCCGCTACGTGCGGCGGGTTGCCAATGACGGCCGGGAGGGCTTGGCGCACGGCGATCCTGTGCCGGGGGACCAGCTGCCGATGCTGCTGGCAGACCCCGCCAGTTGGGAGTACCCGGATGATCCGAGTTGGATTGGTGCGTTGACGCTGGTGGTGACCGAAGCCGGCAGGACGATCAGCCGGATGTCCGCCGACGAGATTGCCACACACGACAACGCCTAGGCGAGCGGCTCGGAGTCCTGTAACGGCATCCGCATCTGCCGCGAAGCGCGCTACGCAGTGTCCCGCCGAGCTGGCCTGAGTGCCGTCCGGACGTGCCGAGAACAGTGCGCCCTCCCAGGTTGGCTAATTTTCGGTTCGGGCGCGTAGGCGGCTCTGTAGCGCCTGCTCGATCTCACTCGGTAACCGGAACCACCCGGCCGCCGTGAGCAGTTGGTGGCGTGGATTGTGCTGGTAGGAGCCAGCTACCGGCTTGCCGTTACTGACCTCAATCGCACCGAGGATGTCCGCCGGGTTGACTCGTCCTCCGGGATCTGGCGAACGTTCGTCCAATAGATAGACGTACCCGTTGCCCTGGATTTCCGCCTCCCGTCGAAGGGAGTCGCATTTGTCGATGCTCTCGAAGATGACCCTCGACAGCAGCCGAAGGAATGGGCCGATCTCCTGGACGTCGGCGGGCGCTAGGACGTTTGGGTCGGCGCCCTCCCGCACGACCGCCAGGACCGCATCTGGGTGCAGTCCGTGCTGAAACACCCAGTCGGGCTCGAGTAACGACACGACGTCTCGCTCGCCACCACCAAAGTCCACCTGGTATCGAAACACCTGACGATCGTTCCGCGCCACGGTCGACAAGATTACCCATCAATCCCACCCGCCAGGAGCAGGCGTTCGCTCATCTGCCACGATCTGCCCCGTCACACAACGTGACGGCATTACGGCGCCGCAGGCGCCCGCAACTGTCGATGTCAGTGCGCTCGCGTCGGCTTAGCAAGCCGGGGTCATCCAGTGCTGGCTTATCCTCGATGGCCCGATGCTGTGCCGCCTACTGCTTGGGGAGGAAGGCGAACCTCCGACGTGACAGGGGGTGGATCTGACCGTCAGGTTCGCGCGGCAGCGGTTCCCGGAGCGCCGAAAATCTGATCCACGCCGTTGCTGTCGTCGTAGAGGTGAACGAAGCCAACTCGCTCGTAGAGCCAGCGCGCCGTGCTACCCCGGTCGATGGCAAGCCGGAAAGGCCTCGCGTCGCGGTGGGCGTCCATGACGTGCCGGAGTACCTGACTGCCTATGCCCTGACCCTGAATCGCAGGATCAAGATAGAAGTGCTCTATCCACTGCGCACCGACCTCGGGCCGCACGGCGATGACACCCACCGGCTTCTCGTCGACCTCAATGATGTCGGTGTTGGCAGGAACGTAGGTGTCCAGGAACCGGCGGCGAGCCCACTCCTCATCCCACAGTCCCAGGCGTTCCAGGTCTGGGCGCATGGCGCGCGCCTTGAGGTCAGCAAGCCATTCCGCATCCGCAGACAGCGCCGGACGAAGCCTCCATGCTTTATCCATGGAGCAAGTATTTCGCGCCCGTGCCCTCATCTGCCGCGGTTCGCGCGTCGCTGGAGGTCGTGGTCGGCGGAGGCGTGGGCCTGGTGAGCGGATGCAGCTCGGGTCGGGCGGCAACGGTCAGGGGGCCCGTTTATCCACCCAAACGGGTTAGAGCAACTCGAGGATGATGCCGTCCTCGGATTCGCTGCCGCCTGGGCCGTGGTCGTGGATGATCTCTACGATCATGTCAAACAACGTCTGCCCTTGGCCACGCTGCGCGTTCCTGACCCTGGCCTCGATGTTTGTGCGGTGCGATGGGTGGCAGGTGAGGAGGACCTGCTCCAGCCATCGGACCGTCGCGTCATAACCGAGCGCGACACGGGACGAGTCAGAGTTGACCTGGGCCTGCCCCGTTTTGACGGACATCCGAGATCAGGGGACCTGGGGTCTCCGGGAGGATGTCCATCATCATGGAGA
>NZ_JBNCKP010000036.1:0-49864 GCF_049841575.1 Micromonospora sp. DT201
GCCAGGCCACCCTCGACGCAGCTCACGCCGCGCACCCAGACAGGTTCAACCACCGGCCCCGCGCACCCAAACTCCCCGACCAAGTGTGGATCAACCAGCCAGCCCAACAGGCACAGACCGTCTCAGTTTGACTTGACAACTACCGCATGGCCGGCGAGATAGGTAGCGAGCACCTGCCGCTCTTGGCGGCTGAGGCTCTGGCGGAGGGCTTCGATAGTCCGGCGTTGCGGGAGCTTGCTGGGCTTTCTCGCACCGATGTGCGTGAGGCGCGGGACTTGTTCGTACGTGCCGCCAGAGAGCTCGGTGCGGCTGTCCCCGACGAGGACGCCTGCCCAGAGGACCTGGTGCTGTATTGGGCTTCGCGGATGGTGGACGGCAGCGTTGGGCCCGCTGCAGGTGCCAACTGCATCGTCAGTCATGGGGAAGCCTTGGGCTGGCCGGATCGACTCTCGCACCTGCTCGGCCTCGCTTCTGTGTGGGATGACTGGCCGGAGGGTCGGGACGAGACGGAGCGAAGCATGCTGGCGGGGGCGCGCGCCCTGCTTGCCGAGGGACTCCCCACCAGTCCTCATCCAGTCCTCAAGAGGTCGACCCTCGGCCGTGGACACTGACAGATGTCGAGAGCAATTTCCGCAGGCCAAGCAGGGTTCGGGCAGGTAGGGCAAGGTAAGCAACTTGATCTCATAACCCCTCGGTCGACCGTGCCCGCTGCGTGCCCGTTGGTATGGGCGACGGCGGTCAACGGCGGTCAACGGCGGTCAACGGCGGTCAGCTCCTGGACGTGGCAGCCAGGGTGGCGGCGCAGGTCAGGCCAGCTCACTGCCGAGCAGCTTCTGCCCGTGTCCACACTTCCTAAACCGTGCGCTGCGGTCATCGAGCGTGTCAGCGTCGGGGACCAAGTAGGGACCACACGGCCTGCGCGATGGTGCGCGGCACGACGTCGACCGCACGGCCTGATCTTGGGGATAGCGTGTGTGACGTGCGTGGACGTGTGACGAAGCGTCCTGGGGGTCAAGGGGTCGTCGGTTCGAATCCGGCCGTCCCGACGCAGGTGAGGGGCCATCTCGGAAGATCGAGACGGCCCCTTTGTCGTACCTGGGTGACTAACTGAGTGACTACGCCTGAGAGTCGAAGATCCGGTCCATGGAGACTGCGCCGCCCAGGAGCACCGGCCGTAGTTGGTGCCGGTAGACGCTCCCGCGCGGACGCTTGTCCGTCCCCAGCGAGCCGTATCGAGCACCCGTCGACTATCTATGATGTGTCGCGACATGATGCCAGAACATTCCTGAACCCGTCGTCGCGCATCCCTCCGGGTACTCAGCGCCGGCCTTGAGTCGCCACCACGCGGAAGTTGACCAGTCGCCAGACGAGCGTGGATGTGGCGTGCTGGACACAGCTTTTCGGCGAGACGTCACGGCAGGGACCACCGCGTGCCCCTAGACGAGTAAGTCCGAAGTCTGGTCAGTGGTCGTAGGCGATCAAGGACCTGGTCACGGGTTGGCCGGTGGCCCGGTTGTGCCAGATCGCGGCGGTCATCGCGAGGAGGCGCTGGGCGACCCGGGCGGCTACCCCTTCGATGCTGCGTCCGCCGTGCAGTTCGAGGTCGAGTTGCCCTTTCAGCGTGTCGTTGACGGACTCGATGAGCTGCCGGATCGGTTTCAGTAGGTGCTCGTCCGGGCGTGGGACGCGGTTGCGGTACGACGGTCTGAGCAATCGCACCCCACGTTCTGCCAGCCACCGGTCCAGTTCCGCGGACACGTATCCCTTGTCCGCGACGATCAGCAGGCCTGGACGCTCGGCGATGAGGTCGGGGTCGTGGTCAAGGACAGCCATCAGGACCTGACGTTCGTCGACCTTCGGTGTCGCCAGGGCCCAGGTGATCGGCAAGCCGGCCGGGGTGCAGATCAGATGCAACCGCAGTCCCCAGAAGAACCGCGAGTGCGAGGCGCAGTAGCCGTAGCCGGCCCACCCGGCCAGATCCGAGCGTTTCACCGTCGGCCTGGACCGGCCGCACTCGACCGGCGTCGAGTCGACCACCCAGGTAGCGTCGGTCCACAGGTCGGTGTCCGCCGCGACCACGCGGATCGCTCGTTTGAGCAGAGGCACCGCCGCACGCAGCCGCTTGTTGTAGCCGGACTGCCCGGGCAGGTACGGAAACGCCCCAGGCAGATGCCCCGGGACGAACCGCAGCCAACGGGCTTCGGACCGCACACCGAGCAGGGCCTGCGCGACGGCCAGGGTCAGCAACTCCGCGTCAGAGAGCTTCGGTGGCCTACCGGTCCGGCGAGGACGCCCAAGCCAGTCGTCGATCTTCACGTACAGTGCGGTCAGAAGGGTGTTGAGGTCGGTCGTCACAAACTGATCCTCAACACCCTTCGTCTATCTCCACCACCCAGGGGCGTTAGGACTTACTCGTCTAGTCATGCCACTGCCCTGCGGTGAAGACCATCAGCTGTGAGGAGTAGATGCCGCCCTCGTCGGCCCGCGACTTCTCCCGCGATGCCTCGGCCTCACTGGCGTAGTAAAGGAATTCGTCGCCTTCGCCGGTACCGCGGACAGCGACGATGTGCAGCACGTGGTTCAGGCCCGCGGCGCGGGCAGCGGGCAGGAGTTCGTCGAGGTGCTCGGCGTATGTTGTGCCGGGTTGGCCCGGTGCCGCGGAGCTGACGGCGGCGATGGCGCAGGCGTCGGTTTTCATGATGAGCCGGCAGGCGGTGAACAGGTCGGTGACCGCGGACGGTGTGCTGATGTGCCGTGGTGGCCATCGCAGGACGGCGAGGTTGACCGGGCCGATGAGCGTGTCGAGGTCGGCGACCGCGGTGGGATCGGTGATGGACAGGTACGAGCGGGATGTGCGGACGCTGGCGTGTTCCACCGTCGGGTCACTGTCGAAGTCGACGACCGTGTCGCCGCGCCGGGTGTATACGAGGATGAGTCGCTGCGCCAGACGCGACGCAAGTTGGCCGCCGGGGGCGGCGCTGGGGTCGGTGTCGTCACGGTCGTCGAGGCGCCAGACGGTGATCGGGACATCACCGACGAGGGCCGCCTCGTTGTTATGCTGTCGCGCCTCGTGGTGGAACGGGTTCGGGCAGGTTGCGCCATTCGGCGCGGGGTCAGGTGCAGCAGGCATGTGGGGGTGGCTCCCGCGCTGGTTGGCCGTGTTCGCATCTACAAATGGCTCGGCCGTCCCGGCTCAGAGCTCGCGGTGGCGTGGTCGGCTACCCAACGGGCGCCCAACAGCGTGCGGGGATGTTGGCTGTAGCTCCTCAACAGACCACGCGGGTCTGCCTGACAATGGGTCGGGCACCAACCCAACGGCCACAGGTGCTGGGCAACAGCATCGGGTGGTCGGCTGTGAGATGGGGTGGCGACACCTGCTCTTTATGTTCGGACCCTCACCGCTGAGCGTTCCGTGGTGGCTAGGGTCCGGCCGTTCATCGACTCGCGGGTCTTCCCTGGCCAACAGCGTCTAACAGGGCGGTGAGCTGGGCTGTTGGGCTGTCGACGTCGGACGTCGCCCTCCCGTTGGCTGTTGGGTGGACATGTGCCCTGAGCAGGCCCAACGGGGGTCTCGGCCCTGCTCGGTTGGTCGTGGCCTGTTCGGTAGCCGTGCGCGGATAGGGGTCTCGCACTGCCGACACGGTGCGGTGCCTGAGCGCTTCGCAAGGGATGCCATGTCTACTCGATCTTGGCCGTCATCGCCGCTGGCCGCGGCGAGTCGTGCCTTCACCCTGCTGGTGCAGCCGCCGACCCAGATGGGATTCGATGGTCGCGGGTTCGACGGCCTGCCGGATGAGATCCTGCCGCTGCAACGGCTCCGCGTGCTGCTGCTGCAGCCGCAGACCAGCGTTGAGGTCCGCGACGCGGTGTGGCGTGAGCTGGTTTTCCGCGCTCGCCGGGACGGCCCGGCGTGGGTGGTGGTCGCGGTCGGTGTTGCCCTGCCGGGCCTGCGGCACATCGCCGGACTTCTCGCGGCGGGGTGGCGTGGGGACACCCGTGACCTGGACGCGGAGCTGCTGGTCGGGTTCATCGAACGACTCGCGACCATCGACGTGGAACCGCCGCGGGTGGTCGGCCGGCTCATCGACGCTGGTCTGCGCAAGGCTCGCAAAGCCCGCGACGCGGACTCTGACGCCCAGCTCATCCGCATTGACGCGACCGGGCCGATCGCGCCTGTTCAGCCGTGGGATCACCCGGACCTGGTCCTGGCCAGGGCCGTCGCGGCCGGGGTCATCGACGCCGATGAGGCGAACCTGATCGCGGCGACTCGCCTGGAGAACGCCACGCTCGCGCAGGCAGCGGCACGCCTGGGTATCACCGCCAGTCTGGCCTCGTCGTGGCGGTTGAAGGCCGAACGTCGGCTTTTGGAAGCGATTCGCGGGGGTGACCTCGCGTTCGTGTCGTTGCGGCCTCGTCGACGCCGCCGCGCTGCCGTGACGCCCCACCGGGCCGTTGCGACTCAATAGCGGGTCGCTGCCACTGACGACCGCATGACCACCGCCCACCAGCGTCACTGCCACGGACTCCGCGACTCAACGTCCGGTCGCCGCGACCCACCAGCGCACGGCCGTCGCCCAACAGCACGTCGCTGCCGCGGGTGCGACCCAACAGCGGCCGCCTGTTGGGTCGCTGTTGGGTCGCCGCGACGCGGCGGACGCGGTGTTGGCCACCCAACAGCGGGCCCTTGGTGGGTAAGACATCGGACCGAGAGGCGGCCGGTGTCGGCGCCCCGGGGATCGGGGCGCGGCCGGCCTGAGTGGCCGTGTTCGCACCCGATCACCTCACGGCTGGAAGGAGCGACGCTCCCACGGCCCGCCCTGATTCCCGGTGGCGCACCTCAACCCCAATCAAAGCCCTGCGTACGCGGGGCGGGAGGTGCTCACGATGGTCCGCCACATCCTCTACCGCACCATTGCGGTCATGGTCGTGTTCCTGGCGACCGTGGCCGGCTCGGCCCCGGCGTACGCGGCCGAGCCGCACATCGTGGCCGCCAACTCGCTACCCGTGGTCATCAGCAATATCACCACCTGGATCGTCGGGATCCTCATCGGCGTCGCCACCCTGTTCCTGACCATCGGCGGGCTGCGCTACCTCGCGGCAGGCGGGGACCCGACCGAGGTGGAAAAGGCAAAGTCCGCGCTCAAGAGCGCGCTGATCGGTTACGCCCTGGCCGTGCTCGCCCCCATCCTGCTCGCCATCGTGCAGGGCTGGGTGGGGGGCTGAGGTGGACGACTGGCTCGTCGGCCAATTCATCAATCCCGTCATCGGGTGGTTCGCCGAGACCATCCTCGGCGCGTTGGCCGTTCTGTGGGACCTGCTGGCCGCCACGGTGTTCGTCAGCCCCGACGTCACGCAGCTGCCGCAGGTCACCGCGTTCGCTGACACGTCGCTGGCCATCGTGAACACCTGCTACGTGCTGGCGTTCCTGTGGGTGGCGGTCCTGGTGATGGGCCGCGACACCATCCAGTCCCGGGTGGGGCCAGGGGAACTCATCCCCCGGCTGGTCATCGGCCTGATCGCGGCCAACTTCGCCATCCCGATCTGCTCCACCGCGATCGAGTTGGTCAACGCATTCACCGCAGCCCTGACCGGGCAGGACATCACCGCGCCCGGCTCGCTGCAGCAGCTGCGCGCCATCACGGCCGCGGCGCTGACCGGGCAGACGGGAATGAGCCCGGTCGGGTTCCTCCTCATCCTGATCGGAGGGCTCATCACCGTGCTGCTCGGCATGCTTATCGTGCAGTGGATCATCCGGTTGGGGTTGCTGGTCATCACCGTGGGCATCGCCCCGATCGCCTTGGCCCTGCACGGCACTGCACAGACCGAGGGCGCGGCGAAGCTGTGGTGGCGGACCCTGCTCGGTTGTCTGGGGACGGTCACCCTGCAGGCCGTTGCCCTGCACACCACGTTGCGGATCTTCCTGGCCCCGGACGCTAACCTCCCGGTCCTCGGTCTGCCCGGCGACCCCGGCGCGGTGATGAACCTGCTCATCGTCGTCTGCCTGCTCTGGGGCGTGGTCAAGATCCCCGCGCTGATGAGGCGGTACGTCACGCAGAGCCGGCCGAACCCGATGGGCACGGTCCTGCGGGTCGTGCTCGTGCAGCAACTGACCAGGGGCCTGCCCCGCGCGGTCGGTTCCAGAGGCAGGGCCGCCCGCGTCGCCGGCCCACGAGGCGGCGGCCCGGGCCTGGGCGGGGCGGGCGCGGCGACCCGGCCGTGGCCGGTGAGCACCGGCGGGGGAGGAGGAGCGCGACCCCGCCCCGCCCCGTTCTCCCCATCACCGTACGTCGGCGGATCCGCACCCCGACCGGTTCCGCAGCCGTCGGGCGCCGGTCCCGGCCGCGCCGGTACCGCCTACCCCACGGGCCGCTCCGTGCGTCCGTACCGCCGCGACGACATCACCGGCGGTGTTGACCTCTACACCCGTGCGATGAAGGCCCGCGCCGGCTCCCCCTCTCGAAAGGCACCCCGATGACCACCACCTGCCCTGCCTCGCGCCCGGACACCAAGGTCACCGACTCCACCCCCATACGGGACACGTCCACCATCGTCGCCATCGCCTGGCCCACTGGTCGGCCAATCCACCGATACACCGCCGCTGAGATCGCCGACGGCGTGGACGTCTACACCCAAGCGATGAAGGCCCGTGCCGCCGGCACCACAGAACAGGGACACCACGATGCGCCCGAATGACGACACCACCCCGCACGCCCGCATTCCCGCTGACGTCGACACCCCCGACAAGATCGTCTACGGGTTGACCGCGCGGCAGTTGGCCATCTTGGCGGTGGCCGCAGTGCTCGGCTACGGCACCGTCCGGTCGGTGGGGACGCTGCTGCCGCAGCCGGTCCTGATCGCGGTCCTCACCCCGCTCGCCGGTGCGGCCATCGTGCTGGCCCTGGGACGCCGCGACGGCCTGTCCATGGACGCCTGGCTGATAGCCGCCCTCCGACACCACCGCAGTCCCCGGCGGCTGGCCCCGGCCGCGACCGGTCGACCGGCCACGGTGCCGGCCTGGGCGCCGGCCACCGGAACGCCCCCCACCGCGGTACCGGTACTACGGCTACCGGCGACGGCCATCAGCGACACGGGTGTCATCGACGTCGGGACACACGCGGTGGCGCTGGTCGCCTGCACCACCGTGAACATCGGGCTGCGCACCGGCGACGAGCAAGCCGCCCTGATCGGCAGCTACGGACGGTGGCTCAACTCGCTGTCCGGGCCGGTGCAAATCGTGATCTCCGCGCAGCGCGTCGATCTGTCCAGCCACGCCCACCGCATCGCTGAGAACACCGAGACGATCGCCCATCCGGCGCTGGCCGGCGCTGCTCGCGACTACGCCCGCTTCCTCGAGGACCTCGCGGCGCGACGGGACCCGCTGTGGCGCACCGTCACCGTCGCGGTCACCGCCGCCGGCGACAAGGGCCGCGACACCGAGGTCCTGCGCCGCGCCGCGCACGCCGCGTCGGCGCTGTCCGCGCTCGGGGCGCAGACCAGCGTTCTGGACGGCGGCCGAGCGGCCGCGGTGCTGACCTGCGCCACCAACCCCTACACCCCGGCCGACGTCACCTGGGCTCGTGCCCTGCCGGACGCGGCCATCACCGGAGCAGGAGACTCACATGCCCCCACTGCCAGGGCGTAAGCCCGCCAGCGCTGACCCGAGCCCGGCCGATGCGGCCGGGCTCGCGGCCGTTCTGGGCCCGGCCGGGATCGAGAACACACCCCGCTACCTGCGCGTCGGTGACGGATACGCGGCCACGGTGATCGTGACGGGTTACCCCGCCGAAGTTGGACCGGCCTGGTTGGAGCCCCTGCTGGCCTGGCCGGGCCGGCTCGACGTTGTCGTCTACATCGACCCCCTCACACCGCACACGGCCGCCGCCCGGCTGCGTAAGCAGCGGGCCCGGCTGGAATCCAACCGGCGCACCGACGCGGAGAAGGGCCGCCTCAGCGACCCAATCGCCGAGGCCGCCGCCGACGACGCCGCAGAGCTGGCCGACCGGATCGCCCGCGGCCACAGCAAACTGTTCCGCGTCGGCCTGTACCTGTGCGTGCACGCCACCACCCTCGATGACCTCGACGAGGCAGTCGCGCACGTGCGGGCCACCGCCGCGTCGGTCCTGCTCGACACCCAACCGGCGACGTGGCGGCACCTGCAGGGCTGGACCACCACCCTGCCCCTGGCTACCGACGGGATCACCATGCGCCGGGTGATGGACACCGACGCGGTCGCCTCGGCGTTCCCCCTCGCCTCGGCGGACCTGCCGGCGCCGCTGCCCGGTGAGCCCGGCGCCACCGGCGGGATGCTCTACGGCCTCAACTCCGCCAGCAACGGCATCGTCTGGTGGGACCGATGGGCGCAGCACAACGCCAACAGCGTCGTCCTCGCCCGATCCGGGGCCGGCAAGAGCTACTTCGTCAAGCTCGAAGTGCTCCGCTCCCTCGCCGACGGTGTGCACGTGGCGGTGATCGACCCCGACAACGAGTACATCCGTCTCGCCGACGCCGTCGGCGGAGTCACGATCGCCCTCGGCGTCGGCGGGGTCCGGCTCAACCCCCTCGACATTCCGCCCGGGGACCGCCGCCCGCAGGCACGCACCTACCGGGCGCTGTTCCTGCACACCCTGATCGCGGTGCTGCTGGGACAGCAGCCGCCGCCGTCGGAACGGGCCGCGTTGGACAAGGCGATCAACGACGCCTACGACCAGGCGGGCATCTCCAACGACCCCGCCACCTGGCGCCGGCAGGCCCCGCTGCTACGCGACGTCGCCACCGCGCTCACCGATCAGCGCACCGACGCCGCCGACACCCTCGCCGCCCGGCTGACGCCGTGGACCACCGGATCGTTTCGGGACCTCTTCGACGGTCCCACCACCACCGTCCCGAACGGACAGTTGCTGTGCTGGTCAACCCGGCAGCTCGCCGACGAACTGCGCGCCCCTGGCATGCTCCTCGCGCTGGACGCGATCTGGCGTGAGGTCGACACCCCGGCCATCCGCTCTGCGCAGACGCCCCGGCGGCTCGTCGTCGTCGACGAAGCGTGGACTTTGCTGCGCGACGGTGAGGGCGCCCGGTTCCTGTCCCGCCTCGCGAAGTCCGCCCGTAAACGTCGGGCCGGGCTGGCGGTCATCACCCAGGATGTCGGGGACCTGCTCGGCTCCGACCTCGGGCAGGTGGTCATCGCGAACGCCGCCACCCAGGTGCTGCTGCGGCAGGCACCGCAGGCGATCGACGTCATCGCCGACGTGTTCGGCCTGACCGCCGGCGAAGCCCGGGTACTGCTCGGCGCCGGCCGCGGCGAAGGCTTGCTGATCTCGGGCACCCACCGGGTGGGTTTCCAAGCGGTGGCCTCCCCGCAGGAGCACCGACTGTGCATCGGAGACCTGGAGTTCGCTGATTCTGAGGGCGATTCCTAACGAACCCAGGGGTCAGCTCCGGCTTGTGAGCATGGAATGACCCCCAGGTTCTATCCTTCCGTCGAAGGTCGGGGGGACCTACGCGGCGGACCGCCCGGCATCCGCTTCTGCGGGGATTTGAGTGCGGCCGCCCTGGGGTCCCTGACCGCCGGTGGATCACGGCGTGGCGGTGACCACCGCGCGGGACCGGTCTGCGGCGATCCGCACCGCCATGGCGCCGAGCACGGTGCCCATCACATAGCGCTGGGCCTTCAACCAGCCCGGCCGGTTACCGAGGAATCGGGAGATCGACCCCGCAGACATCGCGATCAGGCCGTTCACGGTGATCGCGATGGTGATCTGGACCAAGCCGAGCGTAAAGCTCTGCGCCGCGACGCTGCCCCGGGCCGAGTCGACGAACTGGGGGAGCAGCGAGACGTACATGATGGCGATCTTGGGGTTGAGTAGGTTGGTGACCAGGCCCATCGTGAACAGCTTCCCGGGCCGGTGCACCGGCAGCGCCTTGGGCGCGAACACCGACTTGCCACCAGGCCGCACCGCCTGGAACGCCAGCCACAGCAGATACGCGGCGCCGGCCAGCTTCAGCGCCGTGTAGACCGCCGGCACCAGGGCGAAGATCGTGGCTACGCCGGCCGTGGCGGCGACCAGGTAGACGAAGAAGCCGCAGGCCACCCCGGCGAGCGAGGTCAGGCCGGCCCGGCGGCCCTGGGTCACGGTCCGCGAGACCAGGTAGATCATGTTCGGGCCGGGGATGAGCACCATGCCCAGCTCGATAGCGGCGACGCCCAGCACGGCGTTGAGGGTGACCATGGCGCGACCCTACGCACCGCACCGCCCGCCGCCAGCGACGCCGCCCGCCGCCGGCGACCCGGATCACACCTTGCTGAGTTTCCAGACCAACGGCCGGGCTGGTGAACGTCACAGTCCGGTCGGCGCAGGTGCAGCCCGGGGCATGACGTCGAACTTCGCTCGATCCCGAGCCGGCCGCCGTTCAACCGGCCGGCAGTCGACGAGTGACACCCGACCGGCCGCGACACGACCACCCATCCGAGGGGTCACGGGCGGCCAGCCCGCAACGGCCACGCCCGACCCCCTTTGTCCGTGCTCTCGGAGGGATCCGACCGATGACATTCAGCATCGATTTCGCGTTCATCACCGCGGGTGTTGGCACACCCGCGCCCGCTCCCACCCCACCGCCGGCCCCGCCGTTGCCCGGCCCGTCGCAGTGGCTGCACGACACCGCCGCCGCTGCCGTCGACTGGTGCCGGGACCGGCCCTGGCTCGCGCTGCTCGCCGTGCTGCTCATCGCCGCCGGCTTCGCGGCTCGCGCCGTGGTGGCCGGCCGCTGGCACGCCCGGATGGCCCGGCACGCCCAGCTGATCACCATCAACCCGCCGCCGCAGGTCGACCCGGGCGGCGCCGCCACCCTCTGGGCCACCCTCGCCGAGGTCCTGCACACCGGCTGGCGACGCCGGCTGCGCGAGGGCCGCCCCCACCTCGCCGTCGAGTACCGGTGGAGCGGCCGGGAACTCACCATCGCGCTCTGGGTGCCCCGCACCGTCCACCACGCGTCGATCCAGGCCGCGATCCGCGGCGCCTGGCCTGGCGCGGCGTGCACCGTCACCGACGCCACCCCGCCGCTGCCCGTGGACGCGCTCGCCGTCGGTGGCGCACTCGCCCCCACCTTGGCGCCCTGGTACCCGCTGCACACCGATCACGACACCGACCCGCTGCGCACCCTGATCGCCGTCGCGTCCGGCCTGCGCGCCGCCGAGTCAGCCTGCGTGCAGGTCCTGGCTCGGCCCGCCACCGTCCGGCAGATCCGAGTCCTGCGCCGCGGCGTGCAGAGCCTGCGCACCGGGCGGGCACCGCGGAACCTGCTCGACCCCGCCACCTGGCTGCGCGCCGTCCTCGACCTCAGCCTGGAGGTGTTCACCACCGGCCGGCGGCCCTCGACATCAGCACCGCACACACCCGTACCCGGCGGCGACCCGCGGCGCGAGCGTGACGGGCGCGCCGGCATCGACAAGCTCACCGGCACCCCGTGGGAGGTCGCGCTGCGCTTCGGTGTCGCGCACCGCAACCCCCGCGGCAACGACCCCAACACCCTCACCCCACGGCTGGTCGCCCTCTCTGACGGTGTCGCGTCGGCGTTCGGATCCTGGACCGGCCGCAACCGGCTGCGCCGGCTGCCCCTGCACCATCCGGCCCGCGTCCTGGCCGCCCGGGTGCTGCGCCGCGGATTCCTGCTCTCCGTCGCCGAGCTGGCCACAATCGCGGCACTGCCGCAGGACATCGCCGTGCCCGGTCTGGACCGGGCCCGCGCCAAGCCGATGCCCGCACCCGTCGCCGTCCCTACCGGAGGACGCGGCACGAAGGTCCTCGGCCGCGCCGACGTCGGCGGCCACTCCGTGGCCGTGACCGTCACCGACGCCCGCCAGCACCTGCACGTGCTCGGCTCCACCGGCTCCGGTAAGAGCACCCTGCTGCTCAACATGATCCTCGACGACATCCACGCCCGCCGTGGCGTCGTCGTCATCGACCCCAAAGGCGACCTGGTCCTCGACCTGATCGACCGGATCCCCACCAGCCACGCCAACCGGCTGACCATCATCGACCCGAACCAGCCGGCCGGCACCACCCTCAACCCGCTGCAGGGCGACGACCACGATCTGGTCGTCGACAACATCGTGTCGATCTTCGGGCGGATCTTCGCCAAGCACTGGGGACCCCGCATCGACGACACCCTGCGCGTGGCATGCCTGACGCTGCTGCGCAAAGCCAACGCCACGCTGACGCTGATCCCGCCGCTGCTCAACGACAAAAAGTTCCGCCACGCGTTCACCCGAGACCTCGACGACCCGGAAGGCCTGCGCGGCTACTGGGAATGGTTCGAGTCGACCCCACCGCCGCTGCGGGCCCAGGTCATCGGCCCGGTCCTGTCCCGGCTGCGCGCCTTCCTGCTGCGCGACTTCGTCCGCCGCACCCTCGGCGCACCGCAGTCGAGCTTCGACATGCGCCGCGTCCTCGACGGCGGCATCCTGCTGGCCCGTCTTCCCAAGGGGCAGATCGGTGAGGAGACCGCCCGGCTGATGGGCAGCTTCGTCCTCGCCTCCGCCTGGCAGAGCGCCACCGGCCGCGCCCGGCTACCCGAAGCCGATCGCCGCGACTCCTTCGCCTACATCGACGAAGCCCACAATTTCCTCAACCTGCCGGGCTCGGTCGGCGACATGCTCGCCGAGGCCCGCGGCTACCACTTCGGCCTCGTCCTGGCCCACCAGAACCTGTCGCAGATGCCGCGCGACACCCAACTGGCCATTTCGGCGAACGCCCGTAACAAGGTGTTCTTCTCCTGCGCCCCCGAGGACGCCCACCAGTTGGCCCGGCACACGATGCCCGAGCTTGACGAGCACGACGTGTCGCACCTGGACGCCTACCGGGCGGCGTGCCGGCTCGTCGTCAACAGCCGCGAGACCGCGGCGTTCACCCTGCGGACGAACCCGCCGCGGCCGCTGATCGGGGAATCGACGGCGGTCCGGCAGGCCGCCGCGCCGTCCGTTGCCGGGAAGTCCGCACGACGGCCGGCGATCGCCCGGCTCGCTGGCGTGGCCAACCCGCCGGACGCTGATCCGGGTGACCCGCCAGCCATCTCACCGGACGGTGCGTGACCCGCAGGCGCGCCACCAGACGACGCCGCAATGGGGGAGCCGCTGAGGGATACCGCCAGCGGATGCCTGTCGCTGACCTCGTACCGGATCGAGGAGTCTCCTCGCCTGACATCCCGGTCATGGCCGCGCCAGGTCGGCCAGGACCCGATCGTGACGGCGGCCACCGACCCGGCCGGCACCGGGCGCCGTGCTGCCGGGCCGGTGGCCGCCCCTGCCCACCCAACAGCCCAGCTAGGAGCCGTCATGTCCGGTCACACCGAATCCCGACACCTCCCTGAGGGGGAGCCATCCACGGGGGACACGTCGTTGACTGCACTGCGTACGACCAACCCTCGTGCGACCCCTGCGCACACCCTCATCGACGTCTCTCATCGTCTGCGACCTCGCGACTACACCATCGCCGCGCTCCTCGACGAGCACGGCACCCTCACCACCGAGCACCTCACCTCCATCCTGTTCGCCAACCCCACCACCTGCCGCCACCGCCTGCACCTGCTGCGGCGCCTCGGCTTCATCGACCGGTTCATCCGCAACCGGCCAGGCGCACCCAACCCGGTGTGCTGGCTGCCCGGCCTGCTGTCCTCCCGGTACGTCGCCCTGTCCCGCGACGACACTCCACCGACCGCCCGAGCCTTGCGGGAACGTCAGGACCGCATCTACGCCAGCCCCACCCTGGAGCACCTGCTCGCGGTGAACGACGTCTTCGTCGCTCTGCTCGTGCGCGCCCGCCACCAGCCGGGTGCCGCGCTGACCCGCTGGTGGTCGGAGCGCAGCACCGCCGCGGCCTTCGGTCACCGCATCAAACCCGACGGCCACGGCGTCTGGACCGACGGTGACCAGGAAACCGGGTTCTTCCTCGAACTCGACCGCGGCACCGAGCCGATTGGCCGCCTCGTCGATAAGTTGGCGTCGCACCGCAAGCTGCACGCCGAGGGCGGCCCGCACTATCCGCTGCTGTTCGTCCTGCCCAGCCGACTACGCGAGCAGAACCTGCACCGCAGGCTCACCGACCGGCCGGAGCCCACTCTGATCGTCGCCACCACCTCACCGGAATCCGGGTCCGATCCGGCCGGACCGGTGTGGCGGCTCGCCGGTAACGGACGTCACCGGCTCACCCTGGCCGACCTGCCGAGCAGCCACGGCCCACCTGGCCCGCTGACCCCCGGACCGGCGCGACCGCAGGACCATCCGCTGCGCCTCGTCGTCGACGCCACCTCGTGACCAGGCAGGGGGAAGTTGTGCTGACACAGCCACGGGTACGGAGCGTTCAACGCCGGTGATCCTGGTGGTGGCCGAGGCGGCGTCAGCGGTGGAGCCGGGCGACGCAGGCCCGAGACACCCCATCGGGTTACCCAACGCCCAGGACGACGGCGGGTTGGCCAACAGGGCGCCACGCCGACCCAACAGCGTCGTGCCCGGCGGCGCCGTCCCACCGGCGCGTACCCGACAGCGCAGGTCAACCGGGGTCGTCGGCGGATCCGTACGGCCGGTGTCTGTTGGGTGATCGGGCTACGGTGAGGGCTCACATTGATTGAACCCCCTTACGCAGCACCATCCGGGCCCCGCCGCCCACGACCGCGGTCGCCACCGCCCACCCGCCACCTGGCCGGTCGGCCTGCGCCGCCCGTAGGCGTCTCGCCCACCCTCAGCACCACCTCACGCCGTTTCGGCGCCCACCGCGGATTCGTCCCGCGAGCCGCTGACCGCATCGCGGTCACGCCCTCCCTTCCCCACCTCACCTCCCTGGGACACCGCTCCCGGCATACCCGCGTCTCGCCACGCCCGTGCAAGGAGGAACCATGCCCCATGCGCCCCTGACCATCGTGTGCCTGCCTGACGGCACCCCCACCAACCGACTGGCCACCACCGCCGCGACCCGCCTCGCGGCTACGCCGCTGACCCCTCTCAGCAGCGTCAGGCACTTCATCACCCGCACCCGCTGGCACCGCGGCAGCCTGCTGCAGCCCTGGAAGAACACCGCCGCCGGTGGACCCGTCCGACATCTGGACCTCGAGACGATGCGCATCGCCGCCCGCGACGCCTTCTGGTGGCGCTGGCACATCTGGAACCAGGTCGTCGCCGGCACCCGGCCCGCCCAGCCCTACTGGACGTTCCTCGACCGGCACCGCGCCGACCCAGACAGGTACCCGATCGTCAAGGCCCGCACGCAGTACCTCGCCCAGCCTCGCATCGCGAGCATGCTCACCTACAACGCCCTGCCGACCCGGCTCACGGATCTGCCCACCAGTCACCTGGAGGCGCTGCAGACCGGCGCGCACAGCTACGCCCACGTCGGCTGGCTGCGCGCCGTGCCGGGTCGCAACTTCATCTGCCTCGACGGCACTCACCTGGTAGCCGCCAACGACCAGTACGTCACCCAGATGGCCTACCTCGCCGCGGTCAACCACCACATCAGCCTGCTGCACCACCGCGATGTTCTCGTGGCGCTCTCCACCCGCTGATTCCGTGCCGCACCCCGAACGAGCAGGCGAACCGGTCACACCGGTCCGCCTGCCGGCGTGCGCGCCCCCACATGGAAAGGAGAACCGTTCATGCGCTTCGCCCCACGGGCGACAGCCCTGCGCCGGATCCCGGTCGCCACCACGATCGTGGCCCAGGCCGTCCTGCTCTCTCTACTGCTCACCGGTCGCACCTCGGTGGCGGGCATCATCGCCACCGTCGGCATCACCCAATCGATCCTGCTGGCCCTGTCCCACCACCGTGTCGGGCACGCCGCGGACCGCATCGCCGACCTGGAAAGGGACCTCTCCGTCGCGTACCTCGACCCGGTCACCGGGCTCGCGGTCCGCCGCGTCGCCGAACACCATCTCATCGACGCCGCCGGCACTGAGCTGACCGTCGCGCTGATCGACGTCGACGGCATGCATGCCATCAACACCACCCACACCCACGACGGCGGTGACCGGTACCTCGCCGACCTCGCCGACCGACTCGAGAACGCCAGCCACACCGGCGACCTCGTCGCCCGCCTCGGCGGCGACGAATTCGTCCTCGTCACACCACGCGACCCGCAGACCCTCGCCCGGTCCCTGACCACCGCCCTCGCGCCGCCCATCACGATCGACGGCATCACCCGGCCGATGCGCGTCAGCATCGGCATCTGCCGCACACCCGGCGGGGACCCGCACCGTGCCCTCGGCCGGGCCGACCGGGCCATGTACACCGCGAAACGCCGCGGCGGCGGAATCGCGCACTACGACCCCATCCGCGACGGCGAGCCGCCCGCACCCGGCGTACGCCCGGCGGTGCGACACCGCGACCGCCGCCCCCACCGGCATCGCACCGGCGCCTCCTGACCCCACCCCGCGTCTCGTGGGCGCACAACGGGGTGCGGCCGCCCCACATCCGGCCGGGCCAGGGCGACGTCACGTACTGACGCCGCGCGGTGCTGCCGCGCGCTGACCGGCCCGGCTACCGCTGCGTCGCGCTGCCGCGACACGCGCGCCGGACAACGCCGGCACCCCTGCGTTCGATGCACCGGCCGCTGCCCGGCCTGACCACGTGATCACCGCACGCTCCCGGGCACGGCACCGCCGCCGTGTCCGGGTTCTTCATCCCTCCATGAAGGAGCCCGGCATGACCGATCTGTTCACGTCACCCTTCCTCCCCACGGCCGTGCTGCATGTGGGGCAGGCCGTCCACGTCAACGCCCGCGCCGCCTGGCTACCGGCCACCATCACTTCCCTGGCACCGGCGCGCGTCGGCGTCGACTACCGCATCCCCGCACCGCCCGGTCGCCGGCACACCGAGGCGGTCGCGGCCTGGCGGGTTCGGCCCGCCGACGGGGTGCGCCTGCGCCCGGTGCGCGAGCTGCGCGCCGGTGACGACGTGCTCGCCTTCGACGGCACCACCCGCACCGTCGCCGCCATCTGGCCCAGGCGCGACCGCTGGTGGGTCATCTCCCACGCCGACGGGGCCCGCGCGGTCGTACCGCCGACCGCTGTCCTGCGCCTGACCGACCCGACCCCGACGGTCAGCGTCCACGGCATCCCGCTGTGAGCACGCGCCGTCACCCATTCACGGAGGAACACCCGATGGGCAACCGAGCCGTCGTCACCATCACCGACCAACACGGGAACAGCCGCTCCTTCTGGGCCGGCTGGGGAAGCCCCGATTACCAGATACCGCACCTGGCCGACTTCGTCGCCTGGGCCGACCGGCATCAGCGGCCGCTGACCGTGGACAACTGGCTCGCCCACGCCGACACGTTCCCCGGCACACTGCCACGGCTGGAAGTCACCGGCACCACTGCCGCCCACGACACCTACATCGGTGACCTCGACTACCGCTATCAGTTGGTGCTGCACGACGACTCGCATGCGGTACGGCTGCGCGTGCAGCAGCTGCGCGGGCCAATGGGGCAACCGCAACCGCACCTGGTAGCCGACCTGACCCACGCCACCCTCTACGGGGAAGCGGCTCGGCTGTGCGAGCTGATGGCCGACCGCGCCCAACAGTGGGCCGACAGTCACGGCGGCACCGCGCCGCCGGGCAACGACCCCGACGGGTGGCGGCGCCGCGCCGCACAATTCCACGAGATCCACCAGTCGACGCCGGTGGTCGCGATCGGCGCGAACCTCGACGCCCGCCTCGTCGCGGCGAGCTTCGACGCGCCGCACCCGGCGATCCACCTCGCCGGGGTGTGGGTCTTCGCCTACGTCGACGCCGCAGGCGTACTGCAGCTGTCCGCGCGGCTGCAGGACGCGGCCGGGTGGCTGCGCCGCCCCGACGGCACCGTGCCGATGCGGGTCACCGTCGACGGTGAGCCTGTGTTCGACGCGTAACCACCATCGCACCCCCGCCGCGTAGAGCCGCCGACGGCGGGCTCGACGGGCGCACCTCTTCCGCCCCTGGCCGACGCCCGGCCACCACGTGTCGCCGGGCATGGCCAGACGGCCCTGCCCGGCGACCCCACCTCCATGGGGGTTGCGCATGGCGCACACCGCTTACACGTTCCTCGTGGTCGCCGAAGACGGCACCAGCCACGAACACCACATCCGGCAGCGCACCGGCCGGGCCGACACCTGGCTGCGCCGCGCGGTCGGCGCCGCGCCGACACCGATCCCGCTCGCCGCCGCACACCTGGTCGCCTGGTGCGACGCGCACGCACCGTCGGTGGGCCGCCGCCCCAACCCCGTCGCCGGTGCGCTCATCGCCCGTCTCGGCGGTGCCCGGCTGCCGCTGCTCGGCCCGATCGCCCTGACCGGCTACCAGGACGGCACCGCCCGCAGCCTCACCACCGCACAGGTCGACGCGGTACTGGCCGCTCTCGCCCACTGCCGCTGATTGCCCGACCGGCGGCCCCGGGTCGCCGGCCCATTTCTCACCGCATCGTCAAGGAGGACCCACCGTGGTCGCACCCCGCACGCTCCGACTCACCAGCCGCGACGACATCATCGTCGCGGTGCCCTACCTTCTCGGCTTCCACCCCACCGACAGCCTGGTCTGCATCGCCCTGAACGACCGGCGGATCCAGTTCGTCGCCCGACTCGACCTGCCCGAACCGTCCGCACTCGACGACTTCGCAGAGCCGGCCGCGCACACCGCCACCCTGGTGGCGCAGTACGCGCCGACGGTGATCCTCGTCGGCTACGGCCCGGCCGACCGCGTCGCACCCGCGACCGCCGCCCTGCGCACCGCGCTGCACGCGATCGACGTCGACGTGCCCGAGGTGCTGCGCGTCGACGACAACCACTACTGGTGCCTGTGCGGCGCCCCGGACTGCGCCGACGGCGTGGCGTATGACCCGTCCGCCAGCAGTGTCCCGGCGGAGGCCGTCTACCTCGGTATCGCACCGCTGCCGGACCGGGACGCGCTGCAGCAGCTGATCACCCCGGTGAGCGGGCCGGAGCGGACGCGGATGCGCGCCGCGACCGAGACGGCGCTGCGCCGGCTCGCCGGCATGCTCGCCGACGGCCGGGACCCCGCCGCTTCCGCCGGGCAGCAGCCGTCGCCGCTGGAGACGGTCGTGCACGACGGTGTCACGGCGGTGCGGCAGGCCTACGAGTGCGCCGTGCGCGGCGACGTCCTGTCCGACGACGACGTGGCGTGGCTGACCGCCGTGCTCATGGTCACCGAGGTACGCGACCACGCCTGGACCACCGGCGACGGCAGCGACGAGCAGCGGCGGCTGTGGATCGAGGTGACCCGACGGGCGATGCCGGAAACCAGCGCCGCCCCGGCGTGCCTGCTCGCCTGCACCGCGTACCTCAGCGGCGACGGTGCGCTGGCGAACATCGCCATCGAACGGGCCCTGCACGCCGATCCGGACTACCGGCTCGCGCACCTGCTCGGCCTCGCCCTGCAGGCCGGCGTGCCGCCGCACATCTGGCAGGCCGCCATCACCGGCACCACCACCGACTAACCGCCCCGTTCGGTGCCCGCACAGGGCGCCGCCGGCACCGCCCCGCAACCCCGCGCCTGGGGTTCGCGCACCGCTTGAGGTGAGGGCAGCCGGTGGCACCCGGCTGCCCTCACCACCTCCCCAACCAGGGATTGGAGGTGTGGGCACCAGTGTCCACCTTCGCGCAGATCACCGCAGTTCTCGCGGCGCTGACGATCACCGCCGCCATCACCCACCACCTGACCCGGCACCGCACCGCCGGCCGCTACCGCGCGGCGGTCACCGCCGCCGTGAGCGCCGCCCGCCGCGACGACCTGACCGGCCTGGGCAACCGCACCGGCTTGCACGCGGCGCTGGCCGCCGCCGTCGAACGGCGCCGCCCTGTCGCCGTCATTCTGATCAATCTCGACGACACACACACGGTCGTGGGGCGCGTCGGGCACCGGGCGTTCGATGAACTACTCGTCCTTACCGCCGGCCGGGTGCAGCACGTCGCGTCCGCCGCCGGCGCACCGGTGTTCCGGATGCGACGCGACGAGTTCGCCGTCGTCCTTCCCCACCCCGGCGACGCCGCCGGCCACGCCGCACATCTGGTCGCTGCCGTCGCCGAACCGACCGACCTGCATCACGCCCGGCACCCCGTCACTGTCACCGCTTGTGCCGGTGTCGGCGTCTTCACGCCACACGCCGACGCTGATCAGCGGCGGGCGCTCGTCCGCGCCGACCGGGCGATGCGCGCCGCGAAGAGGACCGGCCGCGGAGCCACCACCGTCTTCGACCCGATCACGATGCGCGGCAACGGCGGTCCACCTGCCGCACCCGCTGACCGGGGGCAGGCGTGATGAAGACCCGAAGGGTGATCATCTGCCGGGTGGGGGAGCGGCCCCCGACGGCACCAGCCGGTGGCGATGTGTACGGGCTGATCGACTGGGACGACGCGCCGATCCTCATCGTCGGGCGCAGCACCGACGGGGTCACCCGTGAAGCCATCCGCATCTTCGCGCGCACCCTCGCCGAGGCCGGTGACCTGGCCGAGGACGACCCGGACTTCACCCGCCGGCACCCGCTGCCGGACCCCGACGGCCCCATCGCCGACATCGACGGCTGGCTGACCCTGCTGCGTCGGGCGACGGCCATCCCGTGGTTCGCCATCCTCGACGACGAGGTGGTGATCGCCCGATGACCGCACCTCACTGCGCCGGTCTGCCCGGGCCGACGCTGCCGCCCCTCACCGATCAGCCCGTCCCGTTGGCCGACCTGCCGGTCGGCGCGCACCACATCAGAGTGTGGGCGGACCGGCCGGCGCGCGGGCTGACCAGGATCATGCTGGTCGACGCGGCCGGCGGCGGCTGCGGCGACGCCGTCCTGCGCGACGACACCCTCACCGTCACCCTGCCCGCCGAGTGGAGCGGCGCGGACCGAGCCGCAGTGGCATGCGTGATCGTCCACCTCGTCTATCAGGACGGGTCGGGCTCGTGACCCATCAGCCGCCCACCACCGGGGCATCCGCCGGCGGTGCGGCGACGTCTCCGACGCCGCCGACCGGGAGGCGTACTACCGGCGGGCACGCCGAGCAGGTCCGGGCCGGAGAAACGCCGCACGGACCCACACCGTCGAGGTGGGTGCGGCCCGCCACGAATCACTGACCGATCCCGACACCTGGTTGCAGCAGCCAGCTCGCCCCCACACGGGGGCGACGGCCTCACCTCGTGCCTACGGGCAGGTTGGGGCCGCAGCGGGTCCCAACCTGTCCGCCGCCACGAGGCGGGGATAGGAGGGCCACACTGATGGCCACGCACCACCCCATGGCCACGAAGGCCAGGGCCACCGGCTCCCGCACGTCACGGGCCACCACCAGCACGACCAACGGGCAGGCCCGCGGCGACGGCGACCGCGCGGAGCTGCTGGCGACGATCAAAGCCGACTTCGACGCCCGGCTGGCCCGGATGGCGACTGATCCGGCGCAGTGGGTCGAGTTCATCGACCACGTCGCCACGTTCGGCGCCCGCTACAGCCTCGGCAACCAGATCCTGCTGCTCACCCAGGCAGAAGAGCGCGGCATCACCGCACGCTACTTCCTGCCGTACGGCAGGAAGGACGGTTCAACCGGGTGGAAGGCCCACCAGCGGTACGTGCGCGCCGGTGAAACCGCGTTCAAGATCTGGGCACCGATCAAGCGCCGGCCGACCGAGGAGCAGGCCGCCGAGTGGGAGGCCACCGGCCGCACCGTGAAACGGGAACCGTCCGGACGCCCCACTGTCCAGCTGGTCGGGTTCGGCCTGGCCAACACCTTCGAGGTGTCACAGACCGACGGGAAGCCGTTCGAACCGCCGACCGTGCTGGTCCGCCGACGGGTACACCAGCGGGAGCACACCCCGCAGCTGCTCGTCGGCGACGACCCGACCGGCGTCTACGACGACCTGGTCACGCTCATCACCGACGAGGGCTACCGCTACGAGCTTGTCGCACCGCACACCGGCTACCTCAACGACGCCAACGGCGTCACGGTCCGTCGCCCGGGAGTGCAGATCGTGCAGGTCCGCGACGACGTCGACCCGGCGCAACGGACCAAGACCACCCTGCACGAGTTGGCGCACATCCGCTGCGGTCACCTCAACACCACAGCGGCCGACACAGTGGTGCACCGGGGCCGCGACGAGACCGAGGCCGAGAGTGTCGCCCACATCGTGTTACGGGCGTTGGGCATGGACAGCGCGGCTTACTCCGACGCCTACGTCCTCGGCTGGGCCGACGGTGACATGAATCTGGTCAAGGAGTGCGCCGAAACGGTGCTGCGGGTGGCGAAGCAGGTGCTGGCCGACCTCACCCCACCCGAGCGCACCGACGAGTCCGACCCCGCCGCGGCGGGACCCGACGACCCGGATCCGGTCACAGTCGAACGGGCTGCGGCGGACGGACGGGAGACCGCGTGATGGACACCATCGACGATGAGCGGATCGTCCGGGGCATGCTCAGCTGGCTGTGTGAGCCGGGTGATGCCCGGCTGCGGCAGCTGCTGGCGCAGCACACACCGATCGACGTGCTCGACCTGCTGCTGCGCCGCGGTGTGTCGTTCGTGCGCCGGCCGGAGATCCGGCACCTGCCCCTATCCCGGCTGCGGGGTGAGGCGGCCGCCGCGGTCGAGGCAGCCCAGCGGGGCGGTGGCCGGGTGGTGATCCCCGCCGATCCCGACTGGCCCACCGGGTTACGACACCGGGACGGCGGCGAGCCGGTGTGTCTGTGGGCGCTCGGGCCGGCCCCGATCCCACCGCAGGCGGGATCGGTCACCATCGTCGGGTCGCGGGCCAGCAGCAGTTACGGCAACCACGTCGCCGCCGACATGGCCGCCGAACTCGCCGCCACCGACTGGACGGTGGTGTCCTCCGGCGGGCTCGGGATCGACGGTGCCGTGCTGCGGGCCACGCTGGCTGCCGGCGGTCGTGCGGTTGCGGTCCTGCCCTGCGGCCTCGACCGACTCCACCCGCACCAGCATCGGGCTTTACTCGAACGCGTCGCCGAGACCGGCCTGCTGCTCAGCGCCCAACCACCGGGTGCCGAGCCGACCCTGGCGCGGATGGCAGCGCACCGGGCGCTGTTGGCGGCGCTGACGGCGGGCACCGTCGTGGTGGAGGCGTCGACGCGCAGCGCGGCGCTGCAGACTCTCCGGCAGGCCCTCGACCTGGGCCGTGCCGGCCTGGTCGTGCCCGGTCCGGTGACGTCCGTGCTGTCGGCCGGCTGCCTCGAGGTGCTGCGCACCGACGCCCGGGTCCGGCCGGTCGGCTGCGCCGGGCACATCGTGGCGGACCTCGCCCCGCCACCCGCGCCGCCGGGGAGGTGACGCCGGTGACGGGCACGCCTGACATCCCCGCGCACCGGGTCGACCGGCCTCGCGGCGGCGGTCCCGTCGGCCCGCGGATCACCCCGGCCACCACCGGCGGGGGACGGGATCTGTTCGCCACGATCGGCATCCGGGCCCTCGCGGCCACCGCCTAACCGCACCACCGCACGCCGCGCTGCGGCACGTGCGCTTGCCGGCACGTGACGGCCAGGTCTGGCCGCGACGGACAGCACCCCGCGGCACGACCGCACGGCCGGGCTGCGCCGTACCCCGGTGCCCCGCCGATCACGTCGACCTGCCCGTCGGGGACTGGCAACGGCGCCAGCCCCACCAGCCCATCCAGTGAACCTTCCGGGGATCGTGGCGGCCGCGTGCCGTAACCCCGGGGGCTGCCCGGGGTGAGGTACGCGGCCGGTGTGGTACCCCGGTGACCGAGGAAGGCCACCATGTTTGAACCATCCGCGCAGATCACGTCCCTGCTCACCGCCATCAGCGTGAAGGAGTCCACCGCCGCGGGAATGCGGGCGATGATGCACCGCGAACAGGAGTTCCCCAGCCCGACGCAGGCCAGGCTCACCGGTATCGCCCTGGACCCGTCGGGCCGCGCCTACGCCGACGAGGTCCTGGACGCCTCCTGGGCTGACGAGCAGCGTCAGCACGAGCTGCTCAGCGTCGAGGGCACCAACCGTGAAGTCGTCATCGGCAGCGGCTTCCACGCCGCGACCTACGCCGCGGTGCGCGTCCTCAGTGGGTACCCGAAGCCGCTGGTGCTGGAGCGCAGCGAGCGCGTCGGCGGCAGTTTCGCGATGACCACGCGGCCGGTGTTTCACCTCAACTCCCGCAACCGTGCCGGCAGCGCGGGCCTGGCGGGTGACCAGGGCACAAGCCCGAACTACCTGCCGGGCGCACCCATCCAGGCCGCGAACGTGTCCATGACCGAGTACCAGACGAACACGGACATGGCCTTCGTGATCCGCCTCGCGTTGGCGCAGTTCGCCGACGTGGTGCCCCACGCCACCGTCCTGTCCGTCACCGACGGCGACCCCGGAGTAGAGCTGGAGATCGACGGCAGAGCGTCGCTGCTCGCCGGGCGGGTCATCGACGCCCGCGGCCTGGGTGACCCGGCCGGCCAGGACGTGGCCAACGGCACCACGATCCTCACCTACCCGCAGTTCATGCACCGCATGGCGGGCAGGTGGCCGCTGCGCGGGGTGCGTCGGGTCGCGGTGATCGGTGGCGGCGATTCCGCCAAATGTGTCGTCGAATCGTGCCTGGGCCTCGCCCCACAACCGTCCATGGCCGCTGCCGCCCTGGACCAGGTGCAGCGCATCGACTGGTACGCCGAGGACCTGCCGACGACCTGCGACCGGTGGCGAGAGGAGAGTCGGGGCAGGTATCAGGGGATCGGTCGGTACCTGCGCCCGGACCGGTTCGGGGTGCGACGACTCACGGTGCTGCCTCGCCGGGCACGGCCCGTCGCGCTGCCGGGTGTGGGCCTCATCGACGGCCGCGCGTATGACCTCGTCGTCGTGTGCACCGGCAACCAGGAGACCGACATCGACCGGCTCGGCCTCGGCGATTTCTACGAGTACACGGCCGACGACGGGACCGTGGTCGCGCGTGAGCACTACGAGCTGCCCGCGTTCCGCGTCGGCCCGCACGCACGGTTGCCCTTCACTGCGCGGGAGCGTGCCGACGGTATCGCCGACATTGCCGCGAACGCGGTGTCGATGTTCCGGACGGCGTCCAAGACCGCCGCGTTGGCGGCCACACTGCCCGCGGTGTTGCTGGCCTAGCCCGACGGCGTTGGGCGGAAAACCGGCGTCACCGCCGGCACGACGGTGTCCACGTCGTTGCGGGAGCGGGCACTCCTGGCTGCCCTCGCCGGTTGCGGGGTGCGGGCCGCAGCCGGCAGCTAATCGCCACCTCTGCATCACCACCTGACCCGCACGCAGTGAGCGACGGACACCCCTGTGGTGGCCGTCGCGGCGGGGATGCCTACCCCTGGGTGGCCCAGCGTCGCGTCCCGACGCTGGGCCACCTTCGCCTATGGAGGAGAAGGTCATGACCCTCGACGAGCGCCACCGGCGGGTGGATCTACCCAACGGAACGACGCCCTCGCGCCGCCCAGCGGTGGAACGCGCCGCCTGGGTCTTCTACGCCGTCGCCGCCCTCGGCTCCACCATCGGCCAGATCTGGGTCGGGGTGCAGATCCCGCCGTGGCCCGACACCCTGCACTGGTGGTGGCGTGTCGTGTTCGTCGCGCCGTTCGCGATCGTCATCGACCTCGGTGGTGCGGTCACCGCGGCGTTCGCCGACTGGCGGCAACGTCTTGGTGAGGCCGCCTACGGGTGGCGGACCCTGTCGGCCGCCACGGTGACCGTCGGCGTCACCACCAACATCCTCGGTCACGCCGACGTGGCATACCTGGCCGTCGTCTTCGGCGGCCTCGGCGTCTTCGCCTACGCGATCTGGCTGATGCACAGCGCCGCGCGGCGCCGTGATGCCCTGCGCGCCACCGGGAAACTCGCCGACACCGCCCCCGTCTACGGCCTCACTCAGTGGTGGCGTGAGCCGGCGGTCACTCGCCGCGCCCGTTCCCTCGCCCTCGCCCAACGTCTGCCGCTGCATCAGTCCCTCGACGTCGCCCGGCAGCAACTGCGCGACGAGAAGCGCCGCGCCGCCCTCGCCACGCACGTGGAGACGCTGATCCGGTCCCGGCACGACGACCCCGTCCGTGCGGACATCGCCGCGACCACCCTCGACCTCGACGCGGTCGCCGCCGCACTTACCGCCCACGCCGATGTGCCCGGCTGGGCGCGCGTCATCGGCGCCGACCTGCGACCACCGCCCGTGCCCGTGCCGGCGGCCGGCACCGACGTCGACGCGGACCCCGAGCGGGACCTTGTGACGGTGGCCGGACCGATGCCGCCCGCCGACGTGCTGCGCCGGGTGCCGCAGGACCAGGCGTCCTACGACCGGTGGCGGCACCTGTGGGCCGACCTTAAAGCCGACCCGGACATGGAACTCGCCGCGTTCGCGCAGCGGCACGGTATCTCCCTGCGGCAGGTCCAGTGGATCCGTCGTACCGGCGCCAGCGGCCTACTCGACTCACCGCTCACCCTGATCGACCGGATCGCCCAACTGGCCGCCACCAACGGTCACGCCCCGCACCACCCGGCGTCCACCTCGTGAACCTGTGCCGCAGGTGGCGCAAGACGCACATGGTCCACGACCGGCGCGCATCCCTGCCCGGCCCACACCAGCCACCCTGCGGCCCCCTGTGCGGCAGACCGGCGTAGGCACCTACCTCGACGGGAAATCACCATGTGCGTACACACGTTGCGGCGGCTGCCATGACCAGCCGCACCATCGCCCTCACCGCCGCCGTCATCGTTGGCGTCGCATCTCTGTGCGTCGCCGGACTGATCAACCTCACCGGGGCGGCAACGGCCTGCTCGGTCGTCACCACCCCGAGCGGCACCACCGGCCGCTACGACACCGAGCAGGTGCACCACGCCCAGGTCATCGTCACCGTCGGCGTCCAGCACGGGATACCTGTCCGCGGTCAGGTCATCGCCGTGGCCACCGCGCTGCAGGAATCCGGGCTGCGGAACCTCGGGCACCTCGGCGAGGACAACGACCACGACTCACTCGGGCTGTTCCAGCAGCGACCGAGCCAAGGTTGGGGCACACCTGCCCAAGTCATGGATCCGGAGTACGCGGCGGGGGCGTTCTTCGGCAGGCTCATCACTGTCGCCGGCTGGCAGTCCATGCCGATCACCGTCGCCGCGCAGGCCGTGCAACGCTCGGCCTACCCCGACGCCTACGCGAAGTGGGAGGGCGACGCCACCGCCCTCGTCGGGCTCGTCTCCGGCCCACCAAGCGCCCCCGGCGGTCCGGGTGAGCAGTGCATCAGCGTCGGCGGCTGGATGACACCCGTGCAGGGAACGTTCGTGTCTGGCTTCCGGACCGACAGCCGGCCCGGCCACGACGGCGTCGACATCGCCGCCGCCAAAGGCACCCCGATCCACGCCGCCGCTTCCGGTCTGGTCATCCGCGTAACCTGCAACGCCCACCTGCGCGACGGCAGCCCCTACTCCTGTGACGTGGACGGCCACCCGGTCACCGTCCTGGGTTGCGGGTGGTACGTGGAACTGCGGCACCGCGACTCGACCGTCACCCGCTACTGCCACATGCTCCGGCGCCCATCCGTTGACGTGGGCCAGCAGGTCGTCGTTGGTCAGGTCATCGGGCAGGTCGGCAGCAGCGGCCACTCATCCGGGCCGCACCTGCACCTGGAGACCCACACCGGCGAGCCTGCGACCGAATCCAATGCCGTTGACCCCATCGGTTTTTTCGCCTCGCGTGGCATCGACCTGACGACCACCTAGTGCACGTCCCGTTCGTTCAGGAGGTTCGCCAGGAACCTGCGCGGTGTGGAGGTCGCTTGGCACTCGAACGTCACCGGGCGGTCGGCCCGGCTGCTCACCGTGGACGCGCCCGAGGCGCGACAGGCCCTCTTCTGCATCCCCATTGACTACTCTAAGTAATTGAACGGTCGCTGGTGCTGCGGCTCTCGATGGAGATGTTGCACAGGAGCGTCTAGCGAACGGGCTCGACGTCCAGCAGGTCAGCTGCGGCGAGGACGGTGGCCACGAACTCGTCTGGCGCAATCGTGGCAACGAAGATCGCGCCGAGATCGTCGGGGAGCGGATGCGTCGGTCGCCAGAACGAAAAGACCAGCACCAGGTCGCCGTCCAGATAGGCATACCGAGGCACGTTGTCCAGGATTTCGCCCCACTGCAGGAACCAGAAACGTTCCCGGAACTCCGTCCCGTCCTGCTCCAGGAGCCGGAAAACATCTTCTGGAGAGCGTCCCGGGAAGGGGCAGGCAGGGACGTGGCGCTGCCGCACGCGCGCTGCGGTCGACCGCATGGCCGCGAGCAAGGAGGGCACGTAGGCCGAGTTGTCGTCCGTGGTCAGCTGCGTGCCCGCCGCCCACAGATCAACGGTACGAAGATGGGGCGACTCGACCTCGCCGACCTCCACCGCGAAGGTATCCCGGTCACCGAACCGTCGTGTCATCAGCTCAGCAGGCTAGCAGTCACCGCAGCCGCGGTGGGGTGTGCCATTGCGCCAGCAAGGCGGAATGGATCTTCCGCCCAGCCGTAGATCCTCCGTCCACTATAGGGACAGAAACCCGTCCTAGTCTGCGAAAACAATCGGTCCTGAATGGGTGTACGCCTAGCGCGCTGCTGGTTCTCGCGGTGGTCGTCAGTTTCGCGGTCGGGCGGCTGTCCGGGTGGAAACCGCGAGGGGGGACACGGCTGCTCTAGCCCAGCCGACCAGCCACATCCGCAGTCACCAACCCGACACTCTGTGGCCCCGCGAACGTGATCACACCCAGCATCAACCAGTCAACACCTCGTGGGGAGAACACCTTGACCGACCCGTACCAGCCGCAGCCGCCCGCGCAGCCTTACCAGCAGGGCGGCCCCGCATACCCGCCTCAGCAGTACCAGCCCGGCCCCGATGGGCAGCAGGATCCGCAATTCGGTTACCCCGGGCAGCAGCCGCCTCCGGCGTCGCCGGCCGCGTCGTCGTCGCGGAAGCCGCTGCTGATCGCTGGCCTCGCGTTCGTTGCCGTACTTATGCTCACCGCGGGCGGGTACGCCGTGTACGACCGGTTCATCCGCGAAGACTCCGGGATTGCCGCGTGCAAGGCGATGGCCGACGGCAAGCAGATGGACGGCAGCCCGAAAACCTCGGACGACGACAAGCTGACGGAGGCCGAGTACCGGGACGCTCGCAAGATTTTCGAGGACTCCCGCAACACGAAGATCCGGGAGCACGGGACAGCACTGATCGACATCCTCTGGCAGGTGCAGGGCATGGAGGACGGCGGAGCATTGGCGTTGCTCGGGCCGATGGGCACGCATGTGTCGGGGTTGCAGACGGCGTGCGCTGATGAGGGTTTCATCGTGAAGCTTGACTCTGACTGACGTTGCGGCGTGGGGCCGGTCACCTGGTTGGGTGGCCGGCTCTTCGTGTCGTCCACCTGATACTGGGAGTGCGGTGAAGCCGGTCGGAGTGCCAGGAGAGCAGACCGCGCACCTCCCTGGCCTCCACGCCGGCCAGGAGCCGTTCATAGCCAGGCCGGAGATTGCCGGAGTAGGCGGAGATGTCGTTGTCCCGGTAGACCTCCGCGACGGTCCAGCCCAGGGCGCTCGGCCAGCGCGCGGCAGTCCGCCTCGTGGCGGGCCCACGCCCAGGCCCCCACCGGTCGCGTCGGAGGAGATCCGCACGTAGATCGCGCGCTAATCACGCCTCGATCGTGGCATGACCTGGCTGATAGCTGTGTGGGGGAGGGGCTTTGAGGACCGGATGAAACTGCTGGGTTGCTGACGGGGGTTGCTGACGACGGCGGTGAGACGCTGAACGCCACCGTCCACGTCTAGAGACGATCGACCAGTGGGATGGCCGCTGCTGCGGCCACGGTTCAGCGGGTGCCCACGTGCCCGAGGTGTGTGCCGGCCTGCGGCCTCAGCCTGTTGCCGTCGGGTGGCGGACCGTTCACGGGTGGGTGAGATCCTGGAGCAGGCTGGTGGCGAGGTCCTCGGTGTCAGGGTCGATGTCGAGGTCGGCGTCACCGAGGTCGCGGCGCAGCGCGACGAGCCGTTCGCGGACGCCGACAGCGTCACCGAGATGCGCTGCGGTGCGCATCGCCCGGCGGGCCAGCTCGTCGGAGAGCGGATCGAGTGCGCGGGCGGTGTCGTAGAGGGCGAGCGCGGCGGCAGGATCACTGCCGACGTGAAGCCCGGCGGCCTGGGCGTAGATCTTCACGAGGCGGCGTCGGGCGTGCTCGCGGTCGGTGTCGATCCACTCGTAGGTGCTGCCGTCGGCGAGTCCGCCGCTGGCGGCGCCGATCGCGGTGTGCAGGTGGGCGAGGCGATCCGCGTCGTTGACTGCGGTGGCGACCCGGGCGTAGGAGTCCTGGACGGTCCACCAGTCGACGTCGAGCAGGTTCGGGTCCAGGTGGTAGCGACCGCCGGTGTTGATGACCGGTTCGATCTTGGGGGTGTCGTCGTTCGGTCCGGTGCCCGTTCGCGCGATGGACCGGATGGTGGTGCGCAGGTTCGCCGCGCAGGTGGAAAGGCGTTCTGACGCGCGGGAGACGGTGACGTCCGGCCAGATCGCCTCCATGATGTCGTCCAGGTTGGCGCCGCCGCGGTGAATGACCAGGTACACGAACAGCTCCAGGCTCTTGGCGCGCAGGCCGCGCACCGGCTTGCCGTCGGCGTCGAGGATCGTGGGATGGCCGAGCACACGGGCACGCACCCGGCCGCCGGCGGCGGCGCTTCCCGGATCGGGTGGGGCTGCGCCCTGCGCCGGCGCGGAGATCGGCGGCGTGGGGTTCACCTTGTCGGACGCTGCCCGGGTGGTGTCGCCGTGTCGTATCGGGGTCGTTGCCGGCTCGGCGGGTGCAGGTGCGGGGTCCGGCGTGGTGGTGGCGGGTGCAGTGTCGCCGTGCGCTTCGGCGAGCATGTGGAGGATGTCGGTGGTCGCGGTGGCACCGAGGACGCCGACGCGCTCGCCGTGGCCGCCCTCGGTCGTGCCGTCGGCGGCGACGGTCAGGGTGGTGCCGTGGGGCCAGGCGCCGATCAGGGCGGTGCCGATGTCGACGTTGTTGCCGAGCTGGATCGCGGTGGCCAGCCGTGGGTGCCAGCTCTCCTCGGGGACGTCGGCGATGAGGAGCAGATGCGGCAGCGGCTCGCCGAACGTCTGCTCCTGTTGGAGGGCGGAGACGGTGGCGGCCTTCTGGTCGGCGAGGATCCGGCTGCGGCGGATGATCTCCTCTTCCAGCAGGGTGAGCGCTGCCGCGAATGTCGGGGCGACGGTGAGGGCGTGCATCGGGTCGAGGCCGACCGCGGACATGCCGAGCAGCGTGGTCAGTGTGGCGGCGGGGACGATCACGCGGCCTTGCGCGTGCGGGCCGGTGTCGCCGGAGGTGAGGGTGGCCACCAGCAGGGCACGAGCGGCGTCCAGGGCGGCGGGTCCGCCCAGGCCGAGCCCGGCGGCGGCCGCAGGCGCGATGAGGCCTGACTGTTCGGCGTCGCTGGATACGGCGGACGGCAGCGGAGGTGTCACCTCCGCGGTGGTGTCCTCGCGGACGGTCCGGCCGCGCTCCGGGATGCGGTTCAGCAGGTGCGGTGCGACGCGACGCAGACCGTGGCGCAGCCGGGTCAACGCCGCCAGCGGTGGCGTCAGGTCCGCATCAGCGAGAAGCGGGCTGGTGATGGGCGTGGGCCGGTAGCGGTGACGGCGGCGCCTCCACACCATCGTGACGGCGGAGACCAGCGCGGCGGCTAACCCGGCGCCGATGGCGCCACCGGCGATCTCCACCCATCCCCACAGCGAGTTCGAGGGCCTGTCGTCGGCGGTACCGGACGGCGGTGTGGTGGCGGTGCTCCGATCGGCAGGTGTCGGACTCGGTGCGGTCGTCGACGCCGCCGGGCTGGTGACGCCGGGGGCCGTCGATGCTGGCACCGATGGTGAGGGTGGTTCGACGACCCCGTCGTCGTCGGCGGCAGGTGGTGTTGCCGAGGGCGCGGGGCTGGTGGTAGGCGACGCGCTCGGCGCTGCCGTTGGTGACGCGGCGGGCGGAGTCGTGCTCGGCGCGGCGGTCGGATTCGTCGATGGTGATGCGGTCGACCCTCGTGGCGGGTCCTCTGCGGGGGGATTGCGCGGTGGTGTGGCTTCCGGCGTCGCGTCAGCGGCGGGCAGGGTCAACACCCAGCCCGGGAAGATCAGGTTCGGGTTACGCAGCGTGCCACCCACGTTGGCAAAGTGGGTGCCCCGATTCAGGGCGAAGATCTCACGCCAGCGCTTGTCGTCGCCGAGGGCTTGCTCGGCGATCTCGGACAAGGTGTCGCCTCGCCGGACAGTGTGGGTGGGCGCGGTCCGGTGGGCGGGCTGCGAGTTCGTGGCGGTGAGTTGGATGGTCACTGGCGTGTGTGCGGCGGCGACCGGTTCAGTGGCGGGCTGGTCGGTGGTGCTGGTGACAGGTGCGGCGTCGGCGCTGGCGCCGCTGGCTGTGGCGACGGCGCTCGCACCTAGCAGCGCTGCGGTGAGGCTGCGAATCGGGCTGGGAAGGCGGATCGCGACCGTCCAGCGTGCCCGTCGCGCCAGCGTGTCGTAGGCGTGGGTGAGCAGGGTCGTGATCAGCAGCAGCCACAGCGTTACTGCTGCCGTGCCGATGAGGGCGGTGACGAGGTGAGCGCTCATGGGAGAGGCGATCAACTGCCGGATGTCGGCCGATGGTGGTAGCGACGGTTGCCAGGTGTCGGTCGCGGCGAGAACGACCGGCGCTGCGGCGGTGGCTAGCACGCTTGTGGCAATCGCGAGGGTGCGGGTACGTGTCACCTGCCCTCCGTTCATCGTCTGGTCGCCAACCGGAATCGGCGGCGGGTGGCATCAGCCGGTACCGCGACGCTATGACCGGCGACCCGCCGGGGGAGTGGCTCGTTGACTAACAGAACCTCACCCCGCCTGACACGACCTCACACCTGCAGGTCAACGAGGCGGCGGTCCCGGCGGTGAGAGGCGCACGGATCGCCGCTCGATGAAGGCGGCAGGTGAGTGCCCGCATAGATCTCTCTCCGTGATGACACCGACTCTCGGGCGGCCCCATCGTCAGGGAGTCACCCGCGATTCTTTCGCGCCTGCTGGTTTCCGCCGAGGTGGCGGCCGCTACGCGGTACGCCCACCGACGCATAGGCTAGTGTTCGTCGCCGACGGAACTGATGCTCCTGCTTCATCCTCCCCGCTCCGCAGAAACTGTTCATCCTGAAATCCGTCGAAATGCGTGTTCAACGCCACGAGGCATGCATGCAATTGATCCGCCGCCGCGTTGGTCGTCAGCACAGGAGGCATCGCGTCGAGCATCGATCTTGGTAGAGTTCGTCATGCCGGAGCGTCGTCCGTCTCTCTCGTGGCCGGCACTACCATCATGGTGGCTCGAGGATTCGAACTCACACGCTCCGTTCGTCTCGGCCGGCGATACGGGAAAATGGGGTCGCGCTGGTGGATCTTTTGCAAGCCGCATCGGCAGGACCCGCAGGCCTGTTGGTGGGTGCCGCCCTCGGCGTTGTCGTCTCAGTCATGTTCGAGGACAAACTGCTCAAGATTAGGAAGTATTTCGGTCGCCGTTTTCGTCGGGTCAAGGCGAGGGTCGTCGCCGTTGTTGGACGTGGGCGGTCCGACGTCCCGCGTACTTTCTCGATCGGACCACTTGATACCCCACTGCTCATCGTGGAGGGCGATGGCGAACAGGTGATCGACGAGCAACGTGTCAGCGTCCGAGTCGAACCGCATTTCGTAGACGTCCCAGACGAAGTCGTCGCTTCGGCCGCGACAGGTCGGTGAAGAGCAGGAGCAACTTGCCGCCGAGGGGCGACAACGATTTTGGAACGGCAAGAACTATGCGGTGAAGGGCCTGACCGTCAGCCGCACGATCTATGATGAGCGCCCAGAAATTTGTCTTCAACTACAAGAGTCGGACTATTTCACGTTCTTGGCTACGAAAGATCACGATCGTAAGCTCTCCGATGGCAGCACACTGCGGGCCAAGTACATCGACAACCGAAGCTTCGAAGATGTTCCGCCATTCCTGTCCTCGAGCTTCGGCACGAATGCCGCCCTGGTTTCTGCTGATGATCAACTGATCGTGGCGCGCCGAAGTAGACACGTGGGATCGCGACCCGGAGTTTGGAGCTCATCGGCAAATGAGGCGATGTCTCGGGACCTGGATTCGGACGGACGGAATCCTCCGGACGTATATAGGGTCATGCGGCGCGGAATACGGGAGGAACTCGGCGTCCACGAACAAGACTATCTGCTTGAGCTGCTGGCCATCTCCCTTGACACGGACATGCACCAGTGGGGAGCACTCTTCGTCGGCACGCTTCGCTCCATGGAAGGGGCCGAGGTTCTCGCCAAGCGAGGTCGTGGTGTAGCCGACAAATTCGAAAACATGGAACTCAAGCTCGTTCCATTCAATCCATCCTCGGCCTTTCGATTCATTGGTGAAGAGTGGAGCCGAGAAATGCTTGCCCCGCACACACCGGCGCTCTTGTATCTCGCATTGGTGAATAGGTTTGGCCGCCGTGACGTGGAAAAGAATGCCGAGCGTTCCTTGAAGTCACTGCGGCCACGACAAGCCTGACGGCACACCGATGTCAGCGGGGCAGGTGTTTGGTCTCCGAGAGGGTCCGAGTCGAGGGCTACGAAACACCTTGCGTACGAATGTGGGCGTCGAGACGCTAAAAGGTGTCGCGGTAGCGCTCCACGTGAAGGCGGGCAACCATCAGACACTTACTCAGGATGTAGACGGCCGCGCCAGCCCAGGTTGAGATCGTTTTTACACAGCGGACGGGGGCGCTGCGTTGCGCTCAGGGGGGTGGGAGGGCGAACTCCGGCCGGTACTGCTGCTACTGGTAGCGCGGTGATCGAGGGCTTCGTCATCGATGCCTTCCTGCGCGAGGGTGCGCAGGTAGCGGTTGTGCAGCTGGTCAGCTGCCTCATTGTCACCGAGGGCGGTGAGGACGTTGACAAGGCGAGCGTGGAGGTCAGCGTTGTACGGATCGATGTGGACGCCGCCCTGCAGCAGAATAAGAGCTCGCTGGGAGTCGTTCTCGGCGTCGGCGAGGGCGGCGCAGGCGTCGATGACGCGCCGGCGGGTAACTTCGCGGATGGGGTCCAGCCACGGCCAGGTGCGTCCGGCGGCGAGGTCGGCGGGGTAGGCGTCGCGGATCGCTTGCCAGGCTGTCGTGGAATCCGTGACGGTGGTGGCGGCGTGTTGCACGGCGGCGTGTAGGTGCCAAAGGTCGACGGTGACGTGTGCGGGGTTGAGGCGGTAGCGGTCGTCGGTGTGCTCGATCACGTGGAGACCGCTGGCGGTCCGGATGGTGCCGCGGAGGTCGCTGAGGGTGGTGTATAGCCGGCCGGTCAGGGAGTGGCGGGGCAGGCCCGGCCAGATGGCCGCGGTCAGTTGTCGGGTGTCGGCGCCGTTGGGGTGAGCGGCGAGGAAGGCGAGAACCTGGACGGCGGCGCTGCGCCGGATGGTGAGGGGCTCGTCGTCGATGAGCAGCGTGGGTCTGCCCAGGACACGCAGGTGCAGTCGCTGGTGGGAGGCGGTCGGCCGAGGGTGTGGTGCTCCTCGGGTGCTCTGTCGCGGCAGCCGTGGTCTCGGCGTCACCGCTTTCGGCAGCGGGGTGTGCGGTGTTGCGGGGGAGGGTGTTGTCGGTTCGGGGTGGGCGATAACGGTGAGGAGGTCGGCGGCTGTTGCCTGGTCGAGGACGCACAGTCGGGGGGCAGGGTTTTCGGGGTGGGTGGGGTCATGTAGGTGGCCTGTTGGTTCGGCATGCCAGGTCTGGCCGGTCGGCCAGCTTCCCAGCACGACCAGTCTGCCGGCGTTCGCGGCCGTCACGCCCGCCAGGCGTGTCGCGTCGTCTGTGTCGCAGTCGTTCTCGACCAGGATCACCATTCTCGGGGGGTCGACACTTTCGACGTGCGGCGTGGCGTCGCCGAGGCCTTCCACGATTGTTAGCTGTGGCAGACGCCTGCCGAGTGGTTCTGCGTGGGGGCCGAGTAGGTCGGTCAGTGCTGCCTTGGTGATGGCCAGTGTTGGGGTGGGGTGACGGTGGCCAGCCAGGAGTGCACTGAGGAGCAGACCGCGGCCGATGGGCAAAGCTCCCGGTCCGGTGAGGCCCAGGCCACCGGTCGGTAGGACGGCGACGAGGGCGGTGAAGCTGTCCGGGGGTGCCGGTGCGTTCGACGGTGCGGGGGCGTCGGTGAGGGTAGCTTGCACGGCTGCGATGGCTGGGGGTAGCCGGGCGGGGTGTGCTTCTTCGGGGCCGTTCGGGGTTAGCGGGCGAGGTTGGTAGTCGCGGCGGCGGCGTAGCCAGAGCAGGGCTGCGGCGGCGGCGACCGATTCGGCGGTATCCCGGGGTAGCCATCCGCCGGGCACAGTGATCCCGTCGTCGCTGACCGCCCTGTCGTCAGGTGTCGGGTTGGCGTCGGCGGGCTGCTCGGGTGTTTCCGCTGCTGACGATGGTGGTGGCTGCGGTGGGGCGGTGGTGACGGTGTGAGTGGTGACGCCGAAGACTGCGGCTCCGGCCATTCCGCTGGCCGTCGCCTGCAACGGTGTGGGCAAGGGAACTTGTCGTAGCCATGCCGCGGTCGCTTGCAGGCGGGTCAGGGCCCGAACGGTGACGGTGTAGGCGAGTAGCAGCCATAGCAGCCATGCTCCGATCGTCAACGCGGCGGTGAGGGTCTGCTCGGTCAGCGGTTGCTGCACCCACGCCTGTACCTGCTTCGTGCTGGGCCGCCCGCTGACGGGTGGGCCGATCAGGAAGAGCAGCACCATGGGCGGGCCGGCCAGGAGCGCGAGGACGACCAGCAGCGACATCAGCTGGCGGGGCCACCGCACCTCACGTACCCCCACCCGGCGTGCCGGCGTGCGCTGCTGGTGCTGTCGCGGTGGGGCCGGCTGTGGCGGGGCGGACGATGCGGGTCCACAGCCGGGCTGCCCACCACATTGCTACGGCCACGGCGTAGCTGACGCCGAGGATCCCAGCGGCCTGCTCGCTGACGATTGCGGCGCTGATCACCGCGACGGGGGCGCAGAGGATGAGGCGGAACATCAGCGGCGCCACCAGCGCCATGACCAGCCCGATGCCGAGGAGCAGTCCACCGATGCGCCCGGCGATGTCGATCCACAGCACCTGGTCGGGCCACCTGTCGGCCGTCAGCGAGTACTGGATCAACCCCATGCCGAGCCCGGCGGTGACGATCGATCCGGTCGGTGCGGCCAGCAGCGCCGACCAGCCACCGTGCGGGGTACGCCATTGCCGGGCGGCGACCACCGCCATCGCCACGGCCATCACCACGATCGGGGTGATCGGCCACAATGCCCACCTGAGGAAAGGGCTCACCGGTAGGCCGAAGTACTGGCTGGCGACGACCGCGTAGAGGCCGGCGATCGCCGCGCTGAGGCTGACGGCGGCGAGGATGCCGATGCTGACCTTCCCGCCCTCGGTGCGGGTGCTCGGTGTGGGGTTACGCGCGGCGATCAAAGAACCGAGGACAGTGCCCGCGGCGAGGCATGCCATCAGGGCGAACACCGCGGCCATCGCGAGCTCACCCCAGTTCAACCGCACCGAGCGGTAGACGTTCATCACGTTGTGCTCTTCGGCGGTCAGGAGACACTGCCAGATCAGGGCCAGCGACGCGAAGCCCGGCACCGCGATCGCCACGGCCCGTCGCACCGGCGGTACCGGCCCCTCCACAGCGGTCGCCGTCCCCACGTTCGGAGCGCCAGCGTCCGCGGCGCCCCGCGCCGCGACGAGCTGGGGTTCGGGGACAACCGTGGGGGTGACGCCCGTCTGCTCGGTGACGACCGTCTCCAGGTGCGGCAGGTGGGCGCTGCCGCCGACGCAATAGATCCCCGCCAGGTCGCTGGCGGCGAGCTCGGCAGCGGCGATGCTCTCCCCGACCAGCTCCGCGACGCGTCGTACCACTGGCAGGGCGGCTTCGACGAGCATGGCGCTGTTCGCGATAACCGGTGCCCGCCCGGGAAGCGGCACCGTGACCGCAGGGCGGGCTCCCAAGGTTTCCTTCGCAGCGCGGACGCTCTCCGCTGCCTCCCAATCGCCCCTGCCGTCGCCGGGCGCGTCCCGACCGCCCGTCAAGGCGGCAGTCAAGGCCAGGTCAACGGCGGTGCCACCGGCGGCAGGGTCAGCGAGGGTCGAGAGGACCTCAAACCCCGCCGGGCCGCGGCGAAGCACCGTCACCTCCGCGCCCGCGCCCACGTCACACACCACGATGAACGCCCCAACCGGTAATTGCAGGCCAGTCGCGAGGAGGTGCTCGGCGACGGCTACCGGAGCCTCGACGAGACGCGGCTGCGCCAGACCCGCCCGATGTGCGGCCCGCCTCATCCAGGTACGCCGACGTGGCCCCCAACCTGCCGGCACCACCAGCCGCACATCCCGCACCGGCCCACCAGCAACCCGCTCGGCTTCGGCCGCGACCGTGCGGAGCGGCGCCGCCGCCAACGCGAGTCCCTCCACCGCAGTGCTATCGACCGTCACGTCGCCATCGACGGCACGGCGAGGGCTCGGAATGAACCTGCCCGGCTGCTCCACGGCGGTCTGCCACGCCCGCTGTCCCGTCCGCACCTCCCCATCGGGGCTCACGTACACGGCGCTGGGCAGATACGGCAGCCCGTCGAACGACAACGCAGACGCACTGCCGTCAACCCAAGCCAGAACGGCCACGGTACTGGCGCCACCACAATCGATCGACAGCCGCGCATCCCCCGCCCGCATACACACAGTTAAACATGAAGATCTCATTCACGTCACCCGTCGATCACACACAGGTAGCCGATGTGAGTGGGTCTTCGGGCGTGCCCGCCAGCGTGCGTACGGATCCGGCGGGTCGACACCCCGGGCGATTGCGCACCTCGCGTGCGGCTGCCACCATCACCGCCGCGTCCCCGCCGGTTCGACTCACCGTCTCGGGCACGCCGCTGCACCTGTTGAGGCGACTCTGGATGTTGTCCTACCTGCGGGGCGGCGTCGACGCACACGCCTGCCCTCTGCAGTAGCGCACCCCATCACTAGCCCCAATCCTCCGGGGCCTCGGCGAGTTTGCATCGGAGCGCGTCGCGGATGAGGGACGCATCCTCTCCGAACGGACTGCTGAGATCCCAGTACTCGTGGCTGAGCGCGTCATCTGGTTCGAGGCGGCCGATCAGGTCGGCGATGTCGTTGAGTTCGAAGTAGGTTGCGGCTGCGGTAAACGCGGCGATCTGGTCGGCGGTGCAGTCGTCCAGCGGCCAAGCGGCGCCGTTGGCCATCGCGCCGTTGTGGAACCACATCAGGTAGGACAGATACACCAGGCCAGCCGGGCCCTCCGGTGCCGCCCACGGTTCCATGTCGAGGGCACGGTTGATGATCGCCTCGACACGGTCGCGGTCGAGGTATTCGCCTGCGCCCCAGCGCCAGTCCAGGGAGTGCACCCATCGGTAGTCCGCGGTGGGCGCGCGCAGGATCTCCAGGCCACGGGCGCGGGGCAGGAGGTTCGTCCCGGACTCGACCAGGTGAAGATTCTGGCCGCGGGCGTGCCGTTCGACCTGGCAGTGGTCGGGGTGGCTGACCCACACCATTACGCCGTTGTGCTCGAAGACCGGTTCGGTCTCTGGGTCGACCGCGAAGTAGGTGACCTCGAGATCGGCAGGATCGATGACGCGCTGCCGTTCACGAGCCTTGTACAACCGCAGTCTGATCACGCCTCTAGTCTGCAGGCCGTTTGGAGAGGCGATCCTGTGCGCGCTGCGGTCGGGTGAACAGCCCCTCAAGACGACATCCCGTCGATCGAATGCACTCTCATGACCGCTGCCCGGCTGTGGTCGCGTCTAGCAGGTTGAGTGGAATAGCCCTGCGACGGCGGTGCCACCGGTGACGAGGTTGTTGTAGATCTGGACTGCCTCGGTGGTCTCGGCCACGTGGACAGTTGCCCCGCACTCCTCGAGCAGCCCGAGGGTACGCGCGTCGACCTGCAGCTGCGGTTGCATGCCACGCGACAGATCGACGGTCTTGGCACCGTGAGACAGAAGTTCTTGGACATCGTCGGGCTGGACGCCAGGGCTGTGGCGGGTGCCGGTTTCGGACCAGTTCCAACGGGCGACCACCGCCGGGGTAGAGATTGAAATGGCTTGGCCACGCCGTCCCCAAGCGTCAGGGCTCAGCTGCCGAGATCAATCCTCGCCGCAGTCGAGGAACAACTCGGCCAGCCGGGGCAGCCGACGCCGCATCTCGTCATCGTCATCGAAGTCGAAGTCCTCCCCCATGGGCTCGGCGGCCTCGTCGATGCCGCCCGCAACGTGCTGACGAGCCTTCATCGCTTCATAAAAGGCATGGTCCTCACCCGTGACCTGCTCGTAGGCCCCGCTGGCCACGTAGTTCACCGACTCGGCGAACAACGCGCCGTCGTCTTGCCCGGCCGCCGCCTGTCGCACCACGGGATGGTTCGCCAGTCCGTCGGGGGAGGCCAGGACACGTTCGTACCACTCGCGCCCGAGCGCGATGACTCCCGCCCGGAAATCCGGGAAGCTGTCGTCCGAGCATCCCCCACCGATCAGGTACGCAGGGGCCCACACGTCCCAGCGATAGAGGGCGCCATGAAGTTGATCGAACACCTCCTGGAACTCGAGGATGCCCTCCGGTGATGTTGCCGCCAGCCGCGTCACCAGTGCTGCAGCAATCGCCTCGCCATCGTCGCCGGTCCGCCCATCGAGACCCGCTCCGGCCGACTCCACGACCGTCCAAAAAAGCCCGGACAGCGAGGCCGGCTGATGTGGCGAACCCGGCTGCACCGCGGTCGCGCCGGGGAACGTGGCAGTTTCAGCGAGGACGACTACGTCGGCTTCCTCGACCAGGCCCACCAGCGCCTGCAGGCACCGATAGTGCTGATCTGGGACAACCTGAACACCCACGTCAGCGGCCGCATGCACGCCCTGATCGCCGCCCGGCCGTGGCTGACCGTGATCCGGTTACCCGCCTACGCTCCGGACCTCAACCCCACCGAAGGCGTCTGGCGCTGGATGAAACGCGGCCTGACCAACACCGCCGCCCGGGGTGTCGACCACCTCGCGCAACTGGTCAAACGTCGGCTACGCGCTTGTCAGCAACAGACCGATCTCCTCGCCGGCGTCTTCGCCAGCACCGGCATGACCCTCGAACCCGAACCACCGAGATAGCTCGAACCTTGGTCTTTCAACCTCTGTAGCCCTCGTAGTTGAACTCGAAGGTGCCCGCCTCGATACGGTTGACGAGCTGGTGGACATCGTCGGCTTGTCGGATGGCGCTGTTCCAGCCGCTGCTGGTCATGTCGACTAGGGCCTGTGTCGAAGTCGGCTGCGGGTGCGCGAGGGTGAGGAAGTTTCGGCGTGGCGGTGATCGATAAGTAGCGAGGTCTCCGGTAGATGGTTCATCGACGAAGAAGACCATCGGCACGGAGACCTCGTGGCTACTTTAGCGGTGACGAGGCGGCATGACCTGACCGACGTGCAGTGGGCGGCGCTGGAGCCGTTGCTGCCCGTGGGACGTAGGCCGGGTCGGCCGTCGGCGTGGACGAAACGGCAGCTCATTGATGGGATCAGGTGGCGGACCCGGGTAGGTGCGCCGTGGCGGGACATCCCGGAGTGCTACGGGTCCTGGTCGGCGGCGTACGCGGTGTTCCGCCGCTGTCAGCGAGACGGGACCTGGGCGAAGATCCTGACCGCGTTGCAGGCGGTTGCCGACGCGGCCGGGCGGGTGACGTGGGACGTGTCGGTGGACTCGTCGGTCGCCCGGGCGCATCAGCACGCCGCTGGGGCGCGTAAAAGGGGGATCTGCAGGTCGAACCGCCGGGCGGCGTCGCGGCCGAGCCGGCCGATCATGCGCTCGGGCGGTCGCGGGGCGGACTGACCACGAAGGTGCACCTGGCCTGTGAACAGGGGCAGAAGCCGTTGTCGATCGTGTTGACCGCCGGGCAGCGCGGAGATAGTCCCCAGTTCATCGCGGTCCTCGACGGCATCCGGGTGCCTCGCCAGGGTGGCGGTCGGCCACGGACACGCCCCGATCGGGTCTTGGCCGACAAGGCGTACACGTCGAAGGCGAACCGCCGCTACCTGCGCCGCCGCGGGATCGCCGCGACGATCCCGTCGAAGGCCGACCAGGACGCCAACCGGCGTAAGAAGGGGTCGAAGGGTGGGCGGCCACCGGCCTTCGATCCCGAGCGGTACAAGCAGCGTCACGCCGTGGAGTGCGGCATCAACCGGCTCAAACGCAACCGTGCCGTGGCCACCCGATTCGACAAACTCGCCGTGCGCTACGAAGCCACCGTGCACATCGCCGCGATCAACGAGTGGCTATGACCGACTTCGACACAGACCCTAGCAGTACGGGTGCGGGGTCGCTGCGTAGGTCGAGCACGAGCTGTTCGCGTGAGCCGTCGCCGCCGATGATCGCGATGCCCGGGTGCGCGTCGGTGGCTTGGTCCCATGCGTCATGCAACTCGAGCATCTCGCGTGGCGTATTGAGCCGGACGTAGGCTCCGCTGGTCATCCAACCTCGCCGGAGCCACGACTCGCCCTGGAGATGGGTCCGCCACGCGTCAGGCAGGGCTCGGCCGAGGGCCTTGTTGGCGTCGGTGAAATCCTGATCGTCGACCGGGCCGCGGTACTCGGCTTCCTCGATGATCGCGCCGACGATGTGTGCGTTGAGGTCGGCAAGTTCCTCGGCGGGGATCCAGTACTCCAGCACGTTGCGGCCACCGGCCTGCTGAATCTCGTAACGGTCCAGGTGTGCCCGCTGGACGTCGAACCGGGTTACGTAGCCGACACCCTCGGCGGGGACGTTCCACTCACGGGCGATTTTCGTGGCGTACCAGCAATTGAGCACGGGGTAGAAGATTGGTTGGTCGGGCAGGCGTGGTGGCCAGGCCCGCCACCGGGACGCCGCGACGAGGTCGAGTTCGGCCTGACCAATGGGTCGCCACCGGTGATCGTGTCGGAGTCGTCGATGGGTCTACTCCTCGCCAAACGCGGATGCGGCGTGCCCGTGGGGCAGTCGCTCAACATTCTGGTGATATCCGCCCCGATTACCTCCGTGGCCCTGGCGGGGAGGCCGGTCGCCCGACCATCTGAGATGGTGCAGGAGCTCAGGCCGGGCTGAACTGGATGAGGACCGATGCGGTCGGCAGCTCGTCCGGAGCGGGTGGCGCCTCGGTGCGCCAGGCCAGCCGTACGCTCCATCGGCGGCCCGGCGGCCCGGCGGCCCGGCGGTAGGCGGTAGGCGTCGGCGATGCCGCCGGCCGTGCCACTGGAGAACCCGAGGACGCCCGACTCGAAGACCACCTCGAGGACGTCGCTGCGGTCCCAGCCGGCCGGATCGAAGTCGGCCGGCCCGTCCCAGGTCTCCAGCCGGGTGTCGCTACCCAGCACCACGGCGTCGTCGATGTTCTCGACCACCACGTAGCCCGGCGTCGAGCTGACCCATTGATCGAGCTCGTGCGGCGGGGGCGGCACGTTGCGTCGGTCGTTGCTGTCGTCGATCATCGCAAACAGGCGATAGTCGACATCGACGTACAGCTCGGTGTGCTCGACCAGCACCGCCATGCTGGCCCCTCCCCGGCTCGGTCGACTTGTCAGGCCGTCAGGCATGTGCCGAGGCGTGCCAGAGGAGAATTGCTCGGTAGCGAAGCGGCTGTGAGAGTTCGCGCGAGTCCTTCATGTCGGCCAGTGTTCTCCCCATGCGGTGCGCGCGAACCGCACGAGGGCGGGAAGCGGTGTGTCGGCTAGAGGCCACGTCAGACAGTTCCGCGCTGACGGCGGTTGGGGTGCGTTCCAGCAGTGGCAACAGCCACACCAGCCGGTCCCCGGCCGGGTAGACGAGCCCGTCGGCAGCGCCCTGGATTAGCCAAGTGCCGACACCATCCCGCACGAGGAGCAGGGTCGTTGTTGATCCTTAGCGTCAGATGGGGACGATCATCAGCAGAGCCCACGCCGAACAGCCTTTCATCCCCTGATAAGGCGCGGCATCCGAGCAGACGGCCGGTGATGGCCGGGGCCGTGGGGAGCAAGTTGGAGACCTCTCTGTTGCCAACGCCTTGACACAGAAAGGTGCCGTTAGATCCACAGTCCCGCCCGACGTGTACCGCCGTCAAGAAATGTTCGTCGTGGCCGACTGTCCGTCTGCGGTGAGCGCAATAGTTCGATCACGTGCGCCGGCATTGCTTGGTTCCCTGCCTGAGCCTGACCGGCTGCCTCGTCGCGACGAAGCACGGACAACCGCATCGCCGGGTGCGGACATCCGGTGCCGATAAGGGTGCCAGCGAAATGGCCAAACCGACCACGCGGCTCCCACTTAGCGCCACCTGGTACGGCGTGAGGTCGTCACGGGCCCGCTCGAACTCTTCCGCAGTGGGGTCTTCGTCGTCCGACGATCCGCCGCCAAGCGTTCGCCGGGCTCCTGGTTGTCGACGGCCAGCAAGTGCGTCTCGTCCCAGTAGCAGCCAAAGCCTCGGCGTAGGAACCGTGTGGCGGCGACGTCGCCGCCCAGGTCGATCGCGACCGGCGCGAAACGACAGCGCCGACTCAACCGCACGGGCCGTCCGGCGAGCCTGAAATGATCAGGCGCAGACTCTCGGCTGGGGCGTCGCCCGCCACCCGCTGACCGTGCCCGAAACGGGGCGCCCTCGGGTCGCGGGTCGATCACCTACGGGCCGGATTCGTCCCGGTTTTCGGGCGTGGTCGATCTGGCTCGGACCGTGTCATGCTGCACAGACCCGAACGGAGGACGACGATGGTTGCTGGCGATGCGGTACAGGTGCGGCCGGCGCGAGGGTCGCTGCGACCGCTGGTGTCCGGGGTGACGCTGGTCGCGGTCCTGGCGTTGCTGTTCGGGCTGCCGTGGTGGACGTTGACGGTGGCGGCGCGGTGGCCGGCGCCGGTGGTGGCTGCCGGCACGAGCGTGTTCGTCGTCGCGCTGGTCGTGTTCCCCGTTCTGATGTATCTCGGGCACGGCCGCCGGCGGCTGGACGCGGCGGCCCGCGCGGGGGACACGCTCCTTGGCCTGGTCTGGATCCTGTTCGTCTGGGCGCTGCTTGGCAACGTGGCCCGGCTCCCGCTGGCCGCCGCGGGGGTCGCCGATCCGGTGCGGTCCCGGGCTGTGGCGGTCGGTGCGGCGGTCGTCTCGGTCGTCCTGGCCGTCTGGGGGTACGCCGAGGCGATGCGAGTGCCCCGGGTCCGGCGGGTGGACGTCACCGTGGATCGGCTGGGTGCGGGTCTCGACGGTGTCCGGGTGGTGCTGTTGACGGATACCCACTACGGACCGATCGACCGGGCCCGCTGGTCCGCGCGGACCACCGAGGTGGTCAACGGGTTGGCTGCCGACATCGTCTGCCACACCGGCGACATCGCCGACGGTACGGTCGACCAGCGCCGGGCGCAGGCCGCGCCGCTGGGCGCCGTCCGGGCCCGGCTGGCCCGGGTGTACGTGACGGGCAACCACGAGTACTACGGGGAGGCGGAGGGCTGGGTCGAGCACATGCGGACCCTCGGCTGGGAGCCGCTGCACAACCGGCACCTTGTGGTGGAGCGGGGCGGCGCCCGGCTCGTCGTCGCCGGGGTCGACGACGTGACCGCCGCCTCGTCCGGCGTCGCCGGTCACCGCGCCGACCACGCCGCGGCGCTGGCCGGCACCGACCCGTGGCTGCCCGTGCTGCTGCTGGCGCACCAGCCCAAGCAGATCGACGACGCGGTCGCGGCCGGCGTGGATCTGCAACTGTCCGGGCACACCCACGGCGGCCAGATGTGGCCGTTCCACTACCTGGTCCGGCTCGACCAGCCGGTCGTGCAGGGCCTCAGCCGGCATGGCCAGACCCAGCTCTACACGAGCCGGGGGACCGGTTTCTGGGGTCCGCCATTCCGGATCTTCGCGCCGAGCGAGATCACCCTGCTCACCCTTCGAGCGAGGTAGCCCAGCGGCTACGGGGACGCGCTCGATGGCGCGGCCGTCGTGGTGTCGGCGAGGATGGGCTCTTCCGTAGCTGGTGGTCTGGAACAGGTGGGGCATGGCGATGGATCTGGTCGGTGCCGCCACGTTCAGCGCGGTTCGAAGGCGGCCGAGCGTCAGGCGCACTGACCGGACGCCGAGCCCCGTTCCCGGCTTGCCGCCACGTTTCCGGCCCTCCGTCAGCATCCAGTCGATCAGAGCCTCGATGTCGGCCTCGGTGACGTCCTGCAGTGGCTTGCTGCCACCCAGAGCATGGTTATGGTCGACATCGGGCTGCCCGGATGGCTCCATGACGGGCGCGATCACCTCGCCGAGATCTACCGTCCTGTGGCAGAGGCTGCCAGGTGGACCGCCAGCAGCCGGTTGAGCGCAGTCGCCCGTGAGTTGATCGCCCTGGGCCGTGGGCAACCCCAACTACACGGGCTCGACGTCGCCCGGTCCCCGCTGAATCCCGTACCGGGCGTCCGCACGGCGGACGACGCGGTCGCCGCCATCAACGCCGCGCGAACCTGGATGTGGCAAAACCCGAAGGAGCTCACGGGGGCCCACCTGCAGCTCGGAACTCAACTCGGCCTGGCGGTCCATCTCCTCGCCAGCGACGGTGACCCGAGGATGATCGGTGGCTGGCGGCAGGCAGCTATTGCAGCCGCTGACCTGCGTGCCACCCCTCCGGTTGGCCCGGCGCGCGACACCGCTGCTGAGCTGACAGAGGTCCTGCGCTGGCTACGATCACGCGGGGGCGGCGACAACGACAAGCCCGGTGAGCGGGACTTCCAGCAGATCTCCCGCCTCAACTCAGAGCTCCCGTTCCTGGCGGCCACGCTGCACAAGGGGATGTCCGCTGCCCTGCAGCGACGCGAACTGTTCGTCAAGGACGAGGGGGTCCTGCAACGTCCTGCTGGGTCGCTCGTTTATCGCGCTATCGAACGCTGGCGTCCCGCCGTGAGAGGCGACGAGGTCGTTCAGGATCTCGCCCACGCGCTGGCGCAGGGGCAGGACGCTGTCAGCAGAAGTGAGTCCACAAGCCCGTCGGGCAGGGCTTTCCCCAGCCCGCCACGACCCAGGACGTCGGTATCTGAGTCGTCCCGGTGGGCGCCCGATCCGTCGCCCGGGCAGACCGTCCGTCGGTCACGGTGATCTTGCACTGACTATCTGTTTGGTTCCTGCAGCGCTTCGGATTGGTCCGGCTACTGTATGCTCTCGTCGTCTCGGGGGAGGACGTTCATTGATGCAACTCCATCTCGTGTCGCAGCGGCGCTTTGCGGACGACGTCTGTAACGAGCTGCTCCAAGCCGTCGCCTCGCCACCGGCGACGCCTACACCTTCCCGCCAGGCCTGAGAGCGACAACCATGGCAGGGACATGGGAGCAGTGCGTACGTGAGGTCACGTTGTCGGCGGACCCGGACCTGGTCGGCGAGGTGGGCGTCGGCTGGAACAATCTTTCCACCACCTTGGGCTACATGCGCGACGCGCTGGTCGGGCGCTCATTCGTTGGCCCGATCGCGCCAGGTGCGGCGCGCCCGCACACCGATGGTCTACCCGGCATGCTCGCCGGCTGGGCGGGCAGCGGCGGGGACGCTTACCGCGAGCACCTGAGCGGCATCGGCAGGAGCATCGAGGACCTGATCACCACCGCGAGCAACGTCAGCGGCGCGCTGTCGCGGATCGAGGGTGACATCCGTAAGGCTGTCGCGAGCATTCCGATCCCGCTGATGGACGACTTCGGCGTCAACGAGTGGAGCCTGCCCAACGGCGGTGAACTCGACGATGCCCAGGACGGCGAGAACGCGTCGGGCTTCTTGGCCGCGCTGCGTGCGGACTACCGGAGCAACCCGTCGTCGTACGCCGATGGCGCGTTCCGCGAGAAGGCCGATGACCTGGAAGCGACCATGAAGGCCGACGGCCAGGCCAGCGACCACAAGCGGGGCGGCCTGTGGGATACCAGTTCCCACCTCAACAACTGGTATCGGGACAACCAGCAGGCGGCCAGCAGTGCCATGGCCCCGCTGCCCAAGGCGGTGGAGGCCGAGCGGCCTCGGCTCGTCGTACCGGAGGTCGACGACCGCGGCGCTGCTGACGGGTACCGTTCGCGGACTCCTCCGTCCGGCTACGCCCCCAGCGGGTTGGAGGGCGGCTCCGGGGCGGGCGGTGGCTCAGCTGTCGGTGGCGGCTCGGGTTTCGGCGGTAGTGGGGCTGTCATCGGCGGAACAGGTGTCGGCGGTGGCGCCTGGTCTGGTGGTAACCACACGCCGGTCGCAGCGCCGCCCACCGCTGGCAGCTTCGGAGGCGATTTCACCGACCGTGGTGCGGGCTCGTACACCGCACCCTCACTGAGCGCCGGCGATCCGGGGGTGGATCTCGGCCTCGGCACCAGCCTGGCCGGTGCCAGCGGTCCGACCACCATCGGCGGCGGCTACGGCGGTTCGGCGAGTCTGGGTTTCGGCGGCCAGAGCCCGCTTGGTGTCGGTGCCGGGCCCGGTTTCGGCTCGCCGAGCGGGATCGGTGGCGCCGGCGTCGGTGCCGGGGCTGGGATTGGTGGGGGCGGTCCTTTCGGCGGCGGTGGGATCACCCCGGCCGGCATTCCTGGCATGGTCGGCGGTGGTAACGGCCGGGTGCCGCCGATGACCAGTGCGGCCAGCGCGCTGCGTAACGCCGCGGGCTCTGGCCGCGGCGGTGCCAGCGCGGACGGTTCGCGTGGCAGCGCCGGCGGGATGATCGGTGGCTCGGGTGCGACCGGACGCGGTAATGGCACTGATCACGACGAGATCGGTCCGGAGTCGTCGTGGTTGACTGAGGACGACGACCCGTGGCGTGCCGATGACACCGGTTCCCCCGGCATTCTGCGATGAGGACGAACGAATGAGCGTGAACGTCGGCGTGCTCCGGCCCCTGGCGGCCAGCCTGCTGAGCGTGCTGCTGGTGGGTGCAGTTGCGCAGCCTGCTGTCGCCGCGCCGCAGCGGGCCGAGCAGTGGTACCTCGACGAGCTTCGCATTGATCAGGTGCGCAAGCTGTCAACCGGGCGTGGCGTGATCGTCGGGGTGGTGGACGGCGGTGTCGACGCCACGCACCCGGACATTCGAGGCCAAGTGCTTCCGGGTGGCCGCAGCTATGGCGCGGTCGGCGACGGCCGCGCCGACGAGGAGGGCCATGGCACCCACATGGCCGGCATCATCGCGGCGACGAACGCCGCGGCCGACGGTGTGGACGGGATCGCCCCGGGTGCCCGGATCCTCCCCATCAAGATCAAGAAGGGGAAGGTTCTGGCCAGCAGTCAAGCGGTGGCCCAGGGCATCCGGTTGGCGGTCGACGGTGGCGCCACGGTGATCAACGTGTCGGTCGGAGGGGCGGCTGCGGCCTCGCCGGGGGAGAAGCAGGCCATTGCGTATGCCCTCGCGCGGGACGTTGTCGTGGTCGTCTCCGCGGGCAACACCGCCAAGGGAGAGAAGGCCGTCATTTCGCCGGCCAACGTTCCTGGCGTGATCGCGGTGACCGGCACGACCCGTGGCGGAGCCTTCTGGTCCGGGTCCGTGCAAGGCTCGGAGGCAGTGGTGGCAGCACCTGGCGATGGCATCTTCAACATCGGCCCGGACCATGGCTATGGGTGGGGTGACGGTACCTCGGACTCCGCCGCCATCGTCTCCGGCGTCGCGGCGTTGATCCGGTCGAAGTATCCGGACCTGGATGCGGCGAACGTGATCAACAGGATCATCCGGACTGCCCGGGACGCCGGACCGGCGGGCCGTGATCCGCAGTACGGCTTCGGTCGCATCGACCCGGTGGCCGCGTTGACCGCGGACGTGCCGGTGGTCTCCGTGAACCCATTGCTCGGGCCAGCGGCCCCGGCCGGAGGCACTGCCCAAGCAGCCGAGGACGGCAACTTCGACGTGACCAAGTACGGCGATCAGGGCGGTCCAACCGACCAGCAGATCGTCGTCATCGTCGCCGGCATCG
>NZ_JBNCKP010000037.1:0-48332 GCF_049841575.1 Micromonospora sp. DT201
CAGACGATCATGCGGTGGCCGTCCTCGTTCCCGCGGGATCCGAGGTCACCTCACGAACGGCGGCTGTCGTACTAGCAGTCGCACTGCCACGCCCCGGTCCACGAGCCGGCTAGCCCACTGGCGGGCCTCTTCGACGGTCCGCGTCACGACCATCACAAGCGACGTTGGCGCGACGTCGGCCACGTGCTGGAGGACAGCGGTGCGGATGCCAGCGCCGGGGGGAGCGAGGACCACACCGGCCCGCGGGCACAACGGGTCCTGGAGCTTCTCCAACAGCTCTCGCTGATGCACGTACAGGTACCTCACCGGCCGCCGCCGCTCATGATGGCGCGACGCCGGACCCAGGTCACGGCCTCGGACAAGCTCTGCACCTCCTCGGGCAAGATCTCGCCACGGAAGTGGAACACCTTGTTCCTGATCTCGCGGACTGGTTCCAGGGCGACCTTCACGATCCCCCGGTTCCGCCCGAAGCGGTGCCGAAAGAACCGGCCGAAGTTCGCGTCGTGTAGCAGCACTGTGGTGAGCTGGGACCAGGTCAGGTTCTCCAGGCGGGGCTCCGCGACCTCGACATCCGCGGGCAGCGCCGCGGTGATCGACGCGGTCAGGTCGTCGACGGCGCAGCAAGAGCGCATCATGTCGCGTACGCCGAGCTCGATATCCAGCAGCAGGAACGGCTGGGTACGCCCCCACAGGAACCGGTTGAGATCAGCGGGTGTCACGACGGCGAGCAGCCGCTCCTCGTCGCCGACCAGGACTGCGTTGTCGTTGGCCAGCGGCTCAAGTACTTTCTCCATTCGCTCCGAAGACGCCATGAAGGGCAGATCCTCAACCAGATCGTCCACCGGCGAAGCCAGCGGGTTCTGTCCCGGGACGTACGGGAGGCCTCGGGCGAATGACCTATGGCTGAACACCCCGACCACGTGGCCGTGCGAGGTCCGGACGGGCAACTGGTCCACATTGTGTGAGCGCATCAGGCGCAAAGCCTCGGCGACCGGCGTTCCCACCAGGACGTCTGCGGTAACGCTGCCGCTAACCCCAGACGCCACAATCTTAGTCAGGCAGCGCGTGCCACATAGATCGTCTAGAAAACGACAGATCGATGAGAAAAAGCTGCCGACAGAACGCTGGGAAGCCCTCCAACAGGTCCAGCTCAGCGAGCATGGGACCGACATCTACATCGAGAACCCACAGCCGATTGCAGGTTCTCAATGAATCTTGCACTTTCTCATCAATCTGTCGCTCGGTTTGTCACTTCGCGAAATCTCACTGAGACGTTGTCGGCGCGGCTCCGGAAGTTGATATTTAAGGCGCTCGACTATTTTGAGATGCCTATCAATATTGAAGATCGCTTGTCGTCCGTGCAGGTGACCTATCGTCCCGGGGCAAACCAGCTACACGGCCCTCGCCAGCACGAGATCGCCCGAGCAACCTAGAAGACCGTGCTTCACCGACCATCCACGGCTTACCCAGCAGGAGGGCGCAGGAACTCGCGAACGGCACCTAACCACACTGTTGGATTGTCGAAGTGCGCCATATGCGCAGCCTCCGGCACCTCAACCAACGTGCTCGCCGGCACTTCGGCATGCAGCCGCCGCGCAACGCCGATCGGGAAGCTCATCTCGCGGGCGCCCTGCAACACCAACACCGGCCCGCCCCATTCCCGCAGGACCCGAGGCGGATCATCCGGCCCACCGGGTCGCAGCGCGCCAGCCGCGAACGGTTCGTTCCAGTCACTGGAAAAGCGGACCACGTCCAGCACCTGATGCCACTGCGCCAACCGGTCAAGGCGCCAGATGTTACGAGGCGCGCTGCCCACAGCCATCGCCCGGCTCAGCGCACCATCGGCGGCGTCCGGGCCGACCAAAGCCGGATCGTCGAAGCGGACCTCGGTGCACAACGCGCCGCGGTGCTGGTAGTCCGCCGATCTCTCAAGCTCTTCCTGAAAGTCCTCGTATGCGGTCGTCGACGCCAGGATCACCCGGTGCACCAGGCCCGGGTGTTGATCGACAACCCGCATGGCGATCCGCCCTCCATACGAGAACCCGAGCACATCCGCACGCTGCACACCCAAATAGCGAACCAAGGCGGCCACGTCGTCGGCCAGGAAATCCGGCTGCAACGCAGTGATAGGCAGTGTCCCCAGCGGAGATGCGCGACAGCTACGCCCGCAGCCGCGTAGATCGAAAGCGACTACATGGGCCACGTCGGCCAGATCGGCGACCGCCGGCAGGAGATACGAGTGGTCCCACGTCGGACCGCCATGGATCACCACCAGCAGCGGCAACGCCGGATCGCCGAACCGCCGCACAAACAAATCGACGCCGTTGACGCGAACAACCTCCCCGTCGGACAACGCCCCGCCGCCTTCCCGAACGTCCCGAAGGACTCGCCCCGTCGATCCCGAACGGACCGAGATCCAACCGGCGATCCTGCCAGGCCGCTCAACCGACGCGGCCACCCATCCCTCGAACGCCTGCGGCAACACGATCGCTAGCGGCCACGAGCCCGCCATCACCGCACGAGGCAGGCGACGACACCAAGATCATCAGGAAAGCGTCACACCAATGAGAAGAACCAGGCGCCAAACCGCTGAGAAACCGCAGGCGCGTCCAGGTCGGTCGAGCCTCCAGGGACAAGACCAACGAGAACCTACATCAGAGTTGCAGGTGGGCCTGTCTCGCTAACGGCACCTCCCCGTGTCAAGGCGTTGGCAACAGAGGGGTCTCCAGATCCGGAAGCGAGCGGCTCTCGGCTCTCGGAGAAATCCGTCATGCACGGTTATCGTCGGGGAGACCTCGCGAGATCCGGTGGTTGGCCAGGTGGTCGATCACCGGGGATGGGCTGACGTTCCCAGGGGCCGACAACTCCGAGGCGTACCTCGCTTTGTGCTTGTGCCGGCACCCCTACACCTGTTCCTGCTCCGCGATCGAAACACGGAACTTGCGGCGGCCCTCGACGCAGCTTGTGGGGTCCTCCATCGTTGCTGCGAAGGACCGCTTCACAACTTCCGCTGATCTTTGAACGTCAGCAGGGCAGCTACGCGGATCAAGGGTGCGGCCAGGTTGGGGATCTGGTGCGGGCTGTCGATTCGGCCAGGCCGGTAGGTCATCAACTCTGTCTGATGCAGGGCCCAGAGTGGCACGGTGCCAGCGAGGTGTTCGGCTCGTACGACAGGCCCGATGAGCTGCCGCACGGCTACCGGATCGCCAGCCACCCGGTAGTGCTTGTCAAAGTTCTGGTCGCCGGTCACGGGCCCGGCGCCACCGAACATGACTTGACCAATTCGGGAGACGGCGGAGCGTGGCTGTACGGAGATCGTGGGATGAGGCTCGTCGAGGTGGACCACGATCACCACGTAGGGATGGCTGTGGCTGGACGTGGTTGTGGTCGTGCCGCCCATTCCGTCGCCGCTGGTGGAGGTGTGGGTCTCGGTGTAGGAGTATTCGGCAACGCTGACCTGGTAGCCGCCAATCGAACCGAACGCGGCCAGGGAGACACCACGTCGATTACGGCCCGGTAGGCGGCTGCCCCAGTCGACGTTCGGTGCTGGAACGAAGGCCCATCCATGCTGCATGGCCCACTGTTGGAACACATCGCGCCGGTCTCGTTTCAGCGGCCGCGGGCGGCAGGCAGGGACACGGCCGCCAGGATCGGCGGCCCGAGCAGCAGGATGACCGAGGCGAGCGTGATGAGCCCGACCGTCGAGTCAGAGCTGATCAGATAGAGGATCCCCACCACGACCAGGGCAGCCGCGCCCACCGCGGTCAAGGCGACAACGCCCCACAACAGACCGCGGGTTGGCCCACCGCCCCGCCCGGCTGCCAGCCTCGCGTTCGCCGCGAATACGGCGAGCGAGCCCACGAGCCCGAGACCGCTCCCGGCGACGAGAGGAACCAGCACGCTGGCCGCTTGGATCGTGGCCAGGTAGGCCACAAACACCAGCAACAGGAGGTACGCGACGGCGACCAGCCCGGCGAGTACGGTCAGCGCTCGCGTCCCCCGCCGTACGACGGTCGCTCCGTCGGTTCCTGTCATGGCCGCAACCGCCAATCGGTGTCGTCTGAAACCCGGGGTCGCGGCACGTCGCTCACGACGGTGTGCAAACCCCGCAGCAAGATCCGTGCCGGAGACGACAGCCTCACGGATCTCACCCAGAACTGATCGCCTTCAACCCGGCCGCCCATGTGGAGTTCGACCCGGTTCGCCGGCCGAACGCGCTCGTCTGGACGGACGAGCGCGTGCGCGTGCGCGTGCGCAGGCTACCGGCGATGGTGGGGCGGGCGGGGCTCGAACCCGCGACCGAGGGATTATGAGTCCCCTGCTCTAACCGGCTGAGCTACCGCCCCGAACACCGCGCCGGATCTTATCCCGCTCGGCGATCAGCAGCCAGCACCGAGCCGGCCGGTGCCCACGCCTGGACGGCACGATGGGCAACAGGAATATAACAGCGTGCTCGGCTACGCCTGTCAGCCGACGCGCAGCTCGTCCAACACCGCCCCGGCGGTGCGCCAGCCGCTGGCGAGGGCGCCCTGGATGGAAGGGCTGTCCCGGTGGTCACCGGCCACGAACAGGCCCTCACCCAGCGCGACCGGTTTACGCAGCAGCCCTTGCGGTGGCAGCGCGGCGGGTAGTGCGTTCGGGACGGCCACGGTGGTGAGGTGGGCCCAGTCGGCGGTGGATTGGCCGTACAGCCGGGTCAACTCGGCCCGTACGGTCGGCTCGGGCGGGGGTGTCGGGCCGACCACCGAGGTGGCCACCAGATGCCGTCCGGCGGGCGCGTACGTTCTGGCGGCGTTGCTGAGCACCACCGTGTTGGCGACGAGTTCCCGCCGGTCGCCGTCGATGAGCAGGATCGGCTCGGTAAGCGGCGGCTCGGGTGCGCTGTGGTAGTAGGTGGTGTAGCTGTGCATGCGTACCGTCGCCAGGGCCGGCAGCAGCGCGGGCGCGGCGGGTGGGTCGACGGCGACCACGACGGCCCGGCAGCGGATGTCGCCGGCCTGGGTGCGGACCCGGCCGGGCGTGACCTCGGCGACCGGGGTGTCCAGGTTGAGCAGGTCGGCCGGCAGCGGGTCGGCGATGGCCCGTGGCAGCGCCGCCATGCCCTCGGCGGGCAGGCCGATCCGGCCGCGGGCGAAGGAGCGCAACACCATCGCCAGTACGTGGCTGGAGGTGGCCAGCTCCCGATCGATGAGCACGCCGGACAGGAACGGCCGCAACAACTCCTCGATGATCGCGTCGGAGAGGCCGGCCCGGCGCAACGCCGTCTCGGAGCTGGTTTCCGGTGCGGCGAGCAACCGGGACGTGGGCAGGGTGGCGCAGCCGGTCGCGAGCGCGGCGAAGCGCAGACGGTCGAGCAGGGAGCCGACCCCGGCGAGCGCGGTGCGCGGGCCGCCGATCGGCTCGCGTCTCGGGTTGACCAGCCGCAGCAGGTCGTCGCCCTTGCGCACCAGCACGCCGGAGGTGAAGTACCCGAGGTCGAGCCGTTCGGTGTCGAGCAGCGTGCCGAGTTGGGGGTAGGCGGTGTTGAGCACCTGGAAGCCACGGTCGATGAGGTAACCGTCGACGACGTCGGTGGCGACCCGGCCGCCGAGCCTGCCGCTGGCCTCCAGCAGCCGCCAGGGCATGCCGGCGCGGTGCAGCCGGCGGGCGGCGGCGAGGCCGGCCAGGCCGCCGCCGACGATGACCACGTCGGTCTCAGCCAGCATTGCGCGCCTCCCGCTCACCGTTCGCCCGGGACAACCGGCCCGGCCACCAGATCTTCGGCCCGATGTCGTACGCGAGCGCGGGCACCAGCAGCGACCGGACGATGATGGTGTCGATCAGTACCCCGATCGCGACCGCCGTACCCAGCTCGACAAGCACTACCAGTGGCAGGACGGCGAGGGCGGAGAAGGTCGCGGCGAGCACGATGCCGGCCGAGGTGATCACCCCGCCGGTGACGGCGAGGCCGCCGAGCACACCGGCGCGGGTGCCGCGCTTGACCGACTCCTCGCGCACCCGGCTCATCAGGAAGATGTTGTAGTCGATGCCGAGGGCGACCAGGAAGACGAACGCGAACAGCGGGAACGACGAGTCCACACCGGGGAAGCCGAAGACGTGACGGAACAGCAGCGCGCACAGACCGAGGGTGGCCGCGAAGCTGAGCAGCACCGTGGCGATCAGCAGCAACGGGGCGAGCAGCGCCCGTAGCAGCAGGGCCAGGATGACCGCGATGACCACCAGCACCACCGGGATGATGACGTTCTGGTCGCGCTTGGCGGCGTCGGAGGTGTCCACGTTGATCGCGGTGAAGCCGCCGACCACCGCGTCCGCGCCGGGCACCCGGTGTACGGCCACCCGCAGCTCACGGATGGTCCGCTCGGCGCGGTCGCTGTCGGGCGGGTCGGCCAGGGTCGCCTCCAGTTGCACCCGCCCGTCGACGACCTTCGGTGTGGCGTCCGGGTTGGGTGGGCCGGTCTGCGGGCCGGTGGTGAGCGGGCGGACCTCGGCGACGCCGGGCACACTCTGCGCCACCTGGGCAACCTGCCGGGCGGTCTGCTCGGTCGTGAAGATGGTGGCCGGGCTGCCGGTGCCTGCCGGGTAGTGCCGGGTGATCACCTCTTGGCCGTCCACCGACTGGGTGCGCTGGGTGAACAGGTCGGACTGCCCGAGGGTGGTGGCGCCGAGCTGCGTGAGGCCCAGCGTGAGGATGGCCAGCACGACTGCGGTGCTCAGCCAGATCGGTCGGGCGTGCCGGGCCACGAAGCCGGCGACGCGGCTCCAGATGCCGTGCTCGGCCCGCGGGTCGGCCTGGTCCGCTCGGGGCTGTCTGGGCCAGAACGCCCATCGGCCGCCGAGGACCAGCAGCGCGGGGAGGAAGGTGAGCATCACCAGCAGGGTGGCCGCGATGCCGATCGCTGCGACGGGCCCGAGTGCCCGGTTGGAGTTCAGGCTGGACAACAGCAGGCAGAGCAGGCTGACGATGACCGTGCCTCCGGAGGCGATGATGGCCGGAGCGGCGCCTTTCCACGCCGTACGCATGGCATCCCAGGGGCGGTCGTGGCGGTGCAGTTCCTCCCGGTAGCGGGCGATCATCAGCAGCGCGTAGTCGGTGCCGGCACCGAAGACCAGCACGGTGAGGATGCCCTGTGCCTGCCCGTTGAGCTTGACCACGTCGGCGTCGGCGAGCAGGTAGACGAAGACCGAAGCCAGCGCGTACGACATTCCGGCGGCGAGCAGCGGGAAGATCCAGAGCACCGGGCTGCGGTAGACCACCAACAGGATGATCAGCACCACGACCAGGGTGACCAGCAGCAGTGGCCCGTCGATGGCGGAGAAGACCTCGATCAGGTCGGCGAGCAGGCCGGCGGGCCCGGAGACGTCCACGGTGAGCCCGTCCCGGTCGCCGCCGGTGATGTCGCGCAACTGCTTGACGACTGAGCCGATCTCTTCCCCCTCGGCGTCGTCCACCGGCACGACGACCTGCAGTGCCTGACCGTCCTCGCTCGGGATGGGCGGGGGCAGCGGGGTGAGGACTCCGGGCACCTGGGCGAACCGGGTGGCGTCGGCGTTGACCCGTTGCCGGTCCGCGTCGGTGATCCCGGAGGGCCGCTCGTAGACGACAAGTGCCGGGATGGTCTGCCGGTCGACGAAGTCGCCGGTGAGGTCCTGGGCGCGGGTCGCCTCGGCGTCGGTGGGCAGGAAGGCGGCGTTGTCGTTGGTGGCGACCTCGCTGAGGCGTCCGGAGTACGGCCCGGCCACGCCGCCGATCACCAGCCAGGCCAGCACGACCGCCACCGCGATCAGCGTGGCCCTGCCGCCTCGTCCGGACATCCGCACTCACCTCAAGAATCGACGCATCAATCGACGCAGCGGGAGTCTGAGTCGACATCGACCATCCTGCCGGGCAAGCAGGTCGAGGGAGGGCGAAACCGGTGGCACGCACACGAAAACGCCCGTCGGCAGGACTGCCGACGGGCGCTGGGTGGAGAAGCTCCCCCGATTGGACTCGAACCAATAACCTGCCGGTTAACAGCCGGCTGCTCTGCCAATTGAGCTACAGGGGATCGTGCACCGCTCGACTCCGGATCTCGCCGGCGCCGTGCGACGGGAAAAGAATACAGGACATCCCCCGGTGCCGGTCCAGTGGGTTCTGACCCACCCTCTAATGATCAAGGCGTGCAGGTCAGGAGACGCAACGCATCGACAATTAGGGTAAATCGCCATCCCGGCACAAGCATGCTTGAGTGGAGAGCAGGATGGGTAGTTAGCTGCGGACAGAGGACGCAGGCGCGGATTGGTCGCCTTCCAACGGGGCAACTCGCCGAGGCGACGGCGCGTCAGGTACGGAAGGAGCCGCCATGCGCGGAAAGATCATGTTTCTTGGCGGGCTGGCTGCGGGATTCGTCCTGGGCGCCCGTGCCGGCCGGGAAAAGTACGAGGAGCTCGTTGTTCGGGGCCGCAAGGTGCTCGACCACCCGACCGTCCAGGAGGCGGCCGGGGTCGCGCAGGCCCAGGCCAACAAGCTCTACAGCGAGGGCAAGGACAAGCTCGGCCAGACCAGACTGGGCGAGAAGCTGGGCACCGGCAACGGCAGCACCGGCAAGCAGGAGCTGACCGCCGCCGACGACGCGTTCGCCGGCACGCCCGCAACCGTGGGCGCCAAGGCGGGCACCAGCACGGTCGGCACGACCTCCGGGTCGCCGTCGTCCACGAACCCCCGCACCAAGCCGTCCGGCTCGGGCACGAACGCCAGCACGCTCTGACCAATCGCACGTCGACGGGCCGGTCGCCGCAGGGCGACCGGCCCGTGGTCTGTCCGGGGTCCGGTCAGTCCTTGCTGCTGAACGCCGCGTCGAAAGCGGCGCTCGGGGCGTCGAAGGCGAGCCGGCGAACGAACTGCAACGCCTCGGGGGCACCGATCAGCCGGTCCATCCCGGCGTCCTCCCATTCGACCGAGATCGGGCCGGTGTAGCCGATCGTGTTCAACGCGCGGAAGCAGTCCTCCCAGGGCACGTCGCCGTGCCCGGTGGAGACGAAGTCCCACCCGCGGCGCAGGTCGGCCCAGGGCAGGTGCGAGGCGAGCCGGCCACGCCGGCCATCCCCGGTACGCACCTTGGCGTCCTTGCAGTCCACGTGGTAGATCCGGTCGGCGAAGTCGAGGATGAAGTTCACCGGGTCCAGCTCCTGCCAGACGAAGTGCGACGGGTCCCAGTTCAGCCCGAACGCGGGCCGGTTGCCGATCGCCTCCAGCGTCCGCTTCGTCGTCCAGTAGTCGTACGCGATCTCGCTGGGGTGCACCTCGTGCGCGAACCGCACCCCCACCTCGTCGAACACGTCGAGGATCGGGTTCCAACGGTCGGCGAAGTCCTGGTAGCCGCGCTCGATCATCGACGGCGGCACCGGCGGGAACATCGCCAGGGTGTGCCAGATCGACGAACCGGTGAAGCCGACGACCGTCTTCACTCCGAGCTTCGCCGCCGCCCGCGCGGTGTCCTTGATCTCCTCGGCGGCCCGCTGGCGGACCCCCTCGGGCTCCCCGTCGCCCCAGATGCGGCCGGGCAGGATGTCCTGGTGCCGCTCGTCGATCGGGTGGTCGCAGACCGCCTGACCGACCAGGTGGTTGGAGATCGTGAAGACCTCAAGGTTGTGCTTCGCGAGGGTCTCCCGCTTGCGCTCGACGTACGAGTCGTCGGCGAGCGCCTTGTCGACCTCGAAGTGGTCGCCCCAGCAGGCGATCTCCAGACCGTCGTAGCCCCACTCGGAGGCAAGCCGGCAGACCTCCTCGAAAGGCAGGTCGGCCCACTGGCCGGTGAAGAGCGTGATGGGTCGCGCCATTGTTCTTCTCCCCTGTTGTAATGGGGATTCCATGTGCGGGACCAGGGCGAGGGTGACCGGACGTGCATGGCGTCGGAGCGGTCACCGGTGGGTGCGGAACACACCTGAGCCCAGCGGGTTGCGCCTCCCACCGGGTCACCGGCCACCAGCACGGTCGCCGACCCCACCCTATTTCCGCGGCACCCCATCGCGGAAGCCCCGCAGCCCGATCATCATTCGGCCATCTCCTCCGGCGCCGGCAGGACGGCCCGGACGACGAAGCCGCCGCCGGCGCGCGGGCCGGCGGACAACGTGCCGCCGAGCCGCTCCGCGCGCCTGCGTACCCCGAGCAGACCTCGCCCGGCGCCCTGGGCGCCCCCGGCTGACGGGACGGAACCAGCGCCCTCGTCGCGTACCTCGATGGTGATGCCGGTGGCGTCGTAGCGCAGGTGGACCGCGACCGGCGCACCCGGAGCGTGCCGGCACGCGTTGGTCAACGATTCCTCGATGATCCGGTAGGCCACCACGTCGACCGGGCCCGGCAGCGGCCGGGGTTGCCCAGCCAGCTTCCAACGCACCGGCTGGCCGGCGGCGAAGCCCTCCACCAGCGCGTCGAGGCGGTTCAGGCTCGGCGTCGGCTCAAGCGGGTCGTCGGGCTCCTCGGCCTGGCGCAGCGCACCGCGCAGCCGGTGCCCCTGTGCCAGCACCATCCCGCGCCACTGCGCGAACCGCCCCATGCTGGTCAAGGTACGGCAGCCGGCTGTGGGCCGGTCTGCGGCGTCCATGCAATGCGGCTGGCCGATTCGATGCCACGCCAGCGACCCGGCGACATTGTCATGAGCGGTATACCTGTGAGTCATATTTATGACTCACAGGCATACCGCTCTCAGAGGGCACCGCCAGCGTCGTCCGCGCCCAGTAATCCAACCCTCGGCAAGCCGGGGGTGGGCCATATCGACAGGCCGGGAGGGGCCGCCGCGACCGGCGGCCCCTCCCGGCTCAGTCGGTCAGGGCAGGGTCCACTTCTGGTTGGCCGCGCCGAGGCAGGTCCAGAGGTGCACGGCGGTGCTGTCCGCCGAGTTGTTACCGGAGACGTCGAGGCACTTGCCCGACGACGGATTGCGCAGGGTGCCGTCGGACTGGGCCGCCCAGTTCTGCGCGCCGGTGCCGTTGCAGGTCCAGAGCTGGATCTTGGTGCCGTCGGCGGTGCCGCTGCCGTTGACGTCCAGGCACTTGCCGAGCGCCCTGATCGTCGAGCCCGACGTGACGGTCCAGGTCTGCGCCGTGCTGCTGTTGCAGGTGTAGATCTGGATCTGGGTGCCGTCGGCGGTGCCGCCGTTGCGGACGTCCAGGCACTTGCCGGCGAGGCCCTTGACCGGACCGACGCCGGGAGTGCCCCCGCTCCCCTTGACCAGGGTGAAGTCGTCCACGTCGAAGAGCCCCGTGCCGCTACCGGTGAAGGTGAGGTAGAGGTTCTGGGTGCCGGACGGGACGCCGGACAACGCGGTGCTCACATTGGCGAAGGTGGTCCAACTGCCGGTGTTCGGCACTGCGACCGAACCGAGCACCGGACCGGTCGCCGAACCCGTACGCACCTGGATGGTGCCACCCGCGCCGCCGGAGACGACCCGGGAGGTGAACGAGGTGACCCCGGTCAGGTCCACACCGCTGTACGCGGCCCAGTCTCCCGGGTCGATGTAGCCGATGGTCTGCCCACCGTTGGCGCCCGCCTTGGCGAACGCGGAGACGCCGTTGGCCGAGCTGAAGGCCTCGGCCTGGATCGTGCCGGTCGGCGGCGGCGTGGTGCCCAACTCCTTGATCCGGATGTTGCGGAACGAGGCGTCGTCACCGGTGCCATGGTTCTGGATGCCGATGTGGCCGGCCAGTGAGCGGACCGGGTTGGTGTTCGTGAAGTCGTTGATCTTCACCCCGTTGAGGAAGATCTGTAGCCGCTCACCCTCGACCAGCAACTCGTAGGTGTTCCACTCCCCCGGCGCGTTCAGCGCAGCGTCACGGGCCGCGGTGTCGGCGGACTTGAAGGTGTAGACCGAACCGGTCGTGCGGTCGGCGGCGTCGGTCGCGTCGATCTGGATCTCGTAGCCGTTGTCCACGGCGGACCACGGATCAGTGGACGGCGGGAAGCCGATGAAGATGCCGGAGTTGTCGTCACCGGCAAGCTTCCAGTCCAGCTTCAGCGAGTAGTTGGTGAACTGCTTGGCGTTGTACCAGAACAGCCCCATACCGCCCACCGAGGTCAGGGTGGCGTCGGAGTTGGTGAAGTTGCCCGGGCCCGCCTGCGACCAACCGGTCGTCGAACCGTTGTAGATCGGGGTGTAGCCGGTCTCGGGCCGGCAGTCGGCCTTGCTCCGACCGGAGGCGTACCGGATGCCGCCGAGCAGATGGGTCCGGAACGCCGGCTCCGCGTACGACGCCTGGGTGTGCCCGGCACCGGTGTAGAAGGACCGGCCGCCGCTGTAACTCTTGCACCAGCTCAGCGGGTGGTCAGCGCCCATCCCGCCCCCGGAGTACGACGACTCGTCCAGCGTGGCCAGCACGTGGGCGGTCGAGCGGGCGTTGGTCCGGTAGTTGTACCACTCGTCGGTGCGGGTCCAGGTCTGCGGCAGGTGGCCGGTCGCCGCGTGCCCCCGGTCCTCCACCTTGACGTTGGCCTGCTGGATCGCCGGGTGCGAGGCGAACCACGCGCCCACCAGGTTGCCGTAGAACGGCCAGTCGTACTCGGTGTCGGAGGCCGCGTGCACACCCACGTAACCACGACCGGAGCCGATGTACGACTCGAAGGCGGTCTGCTGGCTGGCGTTGAGCACGTCACCTGTGGTGTTGAGGAAGACGACCGCCTCGTACTGGGCGAGGTTGGCGGTGGTGAATGCGGCGGCGTCCTCGGTGGCGGTCACGGTGAAGTTGTTCGCCGCGCCCAGGTCACGGATGGTCTGGATGCCGACAGGGATCGCGTCGTGCCGGAAACCGGCGGTCTTGGAGAAGACCAGCACGTCGTACGGAGCGTCGGCGGCGCTCGCCGGGCTCGCCGGGGTGGTGCAGGCGATGACGGCGAGTGCCGCCATGGCCGCACCGAGGACGGGTCGCAGGCGTCTGCGCATATCGCTCTCCTAACTGTGGTTAGGAAGGGCCCCCTGCCCAACCGTAGGCGGTGACAGGGGGCCCCACCACTCAGCTCAGGGCAGGATCCACTTTTGGTTGGCGGCGGCGGTGCAGGTCCACAGTTGGACCACCGTGCTGTCGGCGGAGCTGCTGCCGGTGACGTCGAGGCACTTGCTGGACCCGGCGTTGCGTATCGTGCCGTCGGCCTGCGCGGCCCAGTTCTGCGCGGCGGTCCCGTTGCAGGTGTAGAGCTGGATCTTGGTGCCGTCGGCGGTGCCGGCACCGGAGACGTCCAGGCACTTACCCAACGACTTGATCGTGGAGTTCGGCGTGATCGCCCAGGTCTGCGCCGCGCTGGCGTTGCAGGTGTAGATCTGGATCTGCGTGCCGTCGGCGGTCGCGGCGCTGCGGACGTCCAGGCACTTGCCACCCAGACCCTTGATCGGGCCGCCTCCGCTGGAGGCGGTGCCGGTGACGAACGTGAACGCGTCCAGGTCGTAGAGCGCCCCGGTGCCCGACCCGGCGAAGGTCAGGTAGAGCGTGGTCGTGCCGGTCGGCGGGCTGCTGATCGTGCCGGTCACCGTCGCGAAGGTCTCCCAGCCGCCGGTCACCGGGACCGTGGCCGAGCCGAGCACCGTGCCGGTGGCCGAGCCGGCCCGCACCTGGAGGGTGCCACCGGCTCCGGCCGAGGAGACCCGGGCGTTGAACGAGGTCACGTTGCCCAGCCGGTACGGCTGGAACGCGATCCAGTCGCCGTTGTTGATGTCGCCGACGGTCTTGCCGCCCTCGGCCGTGGTCTTGCTGAACACGTTGATCCCGGACGAGGTGCCGTAGAACTCGGCCTGCCGGTGCCGTGGCGGCAGCGTGTGCTGGGTGTGCGTGGTCAGCCCACCGGCGTCGGTGTACTCGGCGTCGAAGATCGCGAAGATGTTCGCCGCGTCGTCGTGCTCACCGTCGACCGGGATCGTGATCGAGCCGGAGCACCCGGTCTTCGAGGTGATCTGGTGCCCGTGCTGGTCGTGCCCGAGCACGTAGGTCATCTTGACCTTCGTGCAGTCGATCGTGCCGTCCTCCGGGTCGGTCACCGTGATGCTGAACGGCACCGTGTCGCCAAAGCTGAACAGCTGACCGTTGCCGGGGTTGTTGATGGTCACCGTGGGCGCGGTGTTGCCGACGCTGATCTGCACGCTGCTGCTGCCGGTGGCACCCTGCGGATCCCGAACCGTCAGGGTGGCGGTGTAGCTGCCGTTGGCGGTGTAGGTCTTCGACGGGTTGGCCGCGGTGGAGGTGGTCCCGTCACCGAAGTTCCAGGAGTACGTCAACGCGCCTCCCTCGGGGTCGGACGAGCCGGCCGAGGAGAAGGTCACCGCGAGCGGGGCCGCACCGGAGGTCCGGTTGGAGTTGGCCACCGCGGTTGGCGCCCGGTTGCCGCCGCCGACGTAGTCGAAGCGGTAGAGCGCCGAGTTGGCGTCACCGTTGAAGTAGCCGGTGCCGTAGTCGAGCACGTAGTACGCGCCGTCCGGGCCGAACGCCGAGTCCATCACCTGCTTGCCGACCCAGGGAAAGGTGTCGATGGTGCCCCGGGAGCCGTCGGAGTTGACGTGGATCGGCTTGATCCAGCCGCGGCCGAACTCGGTGGCGAAGAACTGCCCGTCGAAGGACTGCGGGAACTTGGTGGTGGAGGTCGACGAGGCGTTGTACCGGTAGACCGGGCCACCCATCGGGGACTCGGAGCCGCCGCCGAACTCGGTCGGGGTGCCGGCGTCGCCGGCGTAGCGGATCCAGGCGGGTTGGGCGGGCGGCAGGGTGGTCAGGCCGGTGTTGCGGAACGAGTTGTTGGTCGGCCCGCCGGAGCAGTTGTACTTCGAACCGCTGGTGCTCGAGGCGAAGTCCCACTCGTTGTACGTCTCGGTGGAGGTGTTGGTGCCGGTGCAGTACGGCCATCCGTAGTTGGCTGGCGCGGCGACCCGGTTGAACTCGACCTGGCCGGACGGCCCACGGGTAGAGCTGGTGGTGCCGGCATCCGGCCCGTAGTCACCGACATAGACGACACCGGTGGCCTTGTCCACGCTGATCCGGAACGGGTTGCGGAACCCCATCGCGTAGATCTCCGGCCGTGTCCTGGCCGTGCCGGGTGCGAACAGGTTGCCCGACGGGATGGAGTAGGTGCCGTTGGCGTTCACCTTGATCCGCAGGATCTTGCCGCGCAGGTCGTTGGTGTTGCCGGCGCTGCGCTGTGCGTCGTACGCGGGGTTGCGGTTGGTCCGCTCGTCCAGTGGTGAGTAGCCGGACGATTCGAACGGGTTGGTGTCGTCGCCGGTGGACAGGTAGAGGTTGCCGGCGGCGTCGAAGTCGATGTCCCCGCCGACGTGGCAGCACAGGCCGCGGTTGGCCGGCACGTCGAGCACGTCGACCTTGCTCGCCTGGTTGATCGTGAAGTCGGAGTTGAGGGTGAACCGGGAGAGCCGGTTGACCCCGTTCCAGGCCGAGAAGTCGGTGCCGGTGGCCGGCGCGTCGCCACCGGGGGTGGACAGCGGCGGGGCGTAGTAGAGGTAGATGTACCGGTTGGTGGCGAAGCCCGGGTCGACGCCGACGCCCTGCAAACCCTCCTCGTCGTGTGTGTAGACCGACAGGGTGCCGATCACGGAGGTGGTGCCGTTGGCGTCGGTGCGGCGCAGGGTGCCGTTGCGGGCGGTGTGCAGGACGGAGCGGTCCGGCAGCACCGCCAGCGACATCGGCTCACCCATGTCGGTCACACCACGGGCCAGCTCGACCTGCTGGAAGTCGCTGGCGACGATCGTGTGCGCCTGTGCGGGGGCCGAGCCTGCGGCGAGTGTGACCGTGCCGGCGGCGACCGCCAGCAGCAGTGCTGATCCAGCGGAGAACCATCGTCGGGATCGATGTTTGGGAGCGTCCTTCATAGACATCTGTGCTGCCCCTTCCTGACGAGTGACTGCCAGGCCGGGCGCGCGCCGTCGCGCCGGATGCCGTAGCGGTGATGGTGGGGGTCGATGGGTTACCGCGCCGCCGGTTCACCTCGACGAAACATTGTGGCGTTGGTCACGACACTAAGTTGTGAGTGTCGATGTGTCCATACCTTCCGGTGGTTCAGCATCAACTTTCGTCGATCTGGCCGAAAGTCACCGATCAGGCGCGGCGGTCGATCGCCTGACCGGCCAGCGCAACCAGCGCCGCGCGAGCCTCGTCGGCCACCATCGCGCTCTGCAGAGCGGCGAGCGCGGCCTCGGTCCGGACCCGGATCATCTGCTCGATCCGCTCCAGCGCGCCGGTCACCTCGATGATCCCGCGCAGCTCCGCCGCGCCGTCGGCGTCCAACGCCGGGTTGCCGAACAGCTCCCGCAGCCGGATGGTCTGCGGCCGGTCGGCAGCGCTGCGGGCAAGCGCCATCATCACAGTGGGCTTGCCCTCACGCAGGTCGTCCAGGACCGACTTACCAGTTACCGCCGGGTCCCCGAAAACACCCAGCACGTCGTCGCGGAGCTGGAACGCGTCGCCCAGCGGGTCGCCGAACTCGCCCAGCGCGGCGATCAGCTCCGGCCCCGCGCCGGCCAGGGCCGCGCCGATCTGCAACGGCCGGGTCACCGTGTACCGGGCAGCCTTCATCCGGATCACGGTAAGCGCGCTGGCCACCGAGCCGTCACCCACGCCCGAGACCAGGTCCAGGTACTCCCCCGCGATCACCTCGGTACGCATCAGCGCGAACACGCCGTACCCCCGGTGCACCTGTTCGGTGCTCAGCCCACACTCGTGGAACATCTGATCCGACCAGGCCGCGCAGAGGTCCCCGCAGAGCAGCGCGGTGTTGCGGCCGTACGCCTCCGGGTCCCCGCGCCACGACGAACGGGCGTGCAGATCGGCGAAGAGCCGGTGCACCGACGGCTCACCGCGGCGGCGGTCGCTGCCGTCCAGGATGTCGTCGTGGATCAACGCGAATGCGTGGAACAGCTCCAGGGCCGCCGCCGCCACCACGATCGGGGTGCCGTCGGCCGCCCCAGCGCCGCGCCAGCCCCAGTAGCAGAACAGCGGGCGTAGCCGCTTTCCGCCGGCCAGCACGAACCGTTGCAGTGCGGTGAACACGCCGCGCGGCGCGCCGTCCGGCCAGTCCGGGCCCTGCCGCTCAAGGAACCCGGCCAGCTCCGCGTCGAAGCGCTCCCGCAGCCCACTCGTATCGGTGGGCGCGACGGTAACCGTCATGCTCTCTCCCCCGACCCGTCCATACCGCCGGCACCCAGCCCGGCCAACTCCAGCAGCAGTGCCTTCACGGCGGTGGCCGCGATCTTGTCCCGGGCAGCTGCCGGGTCGGAGCAGAGCAGCACCGGGGCGTCCGCCGGGTCGTCCGGCAGCCGCCCGTGCGAGCCGCGCACCGCCCGCGCGCCGGCGTCCAGGCCGACCGCGCTCATCAGATAGCGCATACCGAGCTTCTTGCGGGCCAGGGCCACCCCGGCGCGAGCCTTCGCGGCACCGGGGTTGGCCGGATCGAAGAACAGCTCCGCCGGGTCGTAACCCGGCTTCCGATGAATTTCCACGAGCCGGGCGAAGTCCGGTGCTCGGGCGTCGTCCAGCCAGTAGTAGTACGTGAACCAGGCGTCCGGCTCCGCCACCAGCACCAACTCGCCAGCACGCGGATGGTCCAGCCCGTGTGCGGCCTTTCCGTCGGCGTCGAGCACCTCAGCCACCCCGGGCAGGCCGGCGCAGAGTTTCGCCACTGCCGGCACGTCGGCCGGATCCCGGACGTAGACATGGGCGACCTGATGGTCGGCGACCGCGAACGCCCTCGACGTCCACGGGTCGAGGTATTCCATGCCGGCCTGGGTGTGCACCCGCAGCAGCCCCTCGGCGCGCAGCAGTCGGTTGACGTCGACCGGCCGGGACACGTCGGTGATGCCGTACTCCGAGAGCACCACCACTGTGGCGTCCCGAGCCCGGGCGGCATCCAGCAGTGGCCCGAGCACCGTGTCCAGTTCGGCCGCCGCAGCGGCGGCCTGGGCCGACGACGGGCCGTGGCGTTGCAGGTCGTAGTCGAGGTGTGGGACGTAGACCAGGGTCAAGTCGGGTGACACGTCGGCCAGGATCTGCTCGGCGGCCTGGCAGATCCACCGCGACGACGGCAGCCCGGCTGTCGGCCCCCAGTAGGTGAACAGTGGGAAGGTGCCCAGCCGCCCGGTGAGCGCGTCGTGCAGCTCCGGCGGGTCGGTGTAGCAGTCCGGCTCTTTGCGCCCGTCGGCGTAATACACAGGGCGTGGGGTGACCGTCCAGTTGACGTCGGCGCCCATCGCGTACCACCAGCAGACGTTGGCGACGGTGTAGCCGGGTTCGGCCCGACGTGCCGCCTGCCAGAGCTTCTCCCCGCCGACCAGCGCGTTGTGCTGCCGCCACAGCAACACCTCACCCAGCTCCCGGAAATACCACCCGTTGCCGACGATCCCGTGCCCGCTGGGCGGCTCCCCGGTGAGGAAGGTGGACTGCACCGAGCAGGTCACCGCGGGCAGTACGGTGCCCAGCTCGGCCCGGAAGCCGCCGTCGGCGACCCCGCGTAGCCGGGGCATGTGCGCCAGCAGTCGCGGGGTCAGCCCGACCACGTCGAGCACCACCAGTTGCCGGCTCATCGCGTTACCCCCGCTGTCGTGGTCTGCTCCGAAGTCAGGCCCAGGCCGATCAACTCGTCCCGGGCGAAGGCCAGCTCGGCGGCGATGCCGGCGGCCAGCTCCGCGTCGGTGCCGGGCCGCCGTGCGGCCGGCAGCACCCCCCAGGTGTACGTCTCCACGTCCAGGTGGTCGCAGCCCGCCGTGGGACCGGTGAAGAGCGCGGCCAGGGCGGTGCGCAGCACCGGCAGGGTGGAGCCGAGCGGTTCCTCGGGTGGGGCGTGCAGGGGCACGTGGTAGTGCACCCGCCACGGGCCGGGCAGCGCCTGATCCAGTGCGGCGTCCAGGTCGTCGGCCGCGTACGCCGGGTCGGCCGGGTCGGTCAGGCCTGCGCACCCGGCGCCCCGGGTCTGGTGCAGGAAGCGTGGCTCCACCCAGCGGCGCAACGCGTCGGCCCCGCCCTGCGGGTCGGCCGCCTCGACGGCGGCGGAGACCTGCACCTTCACCACTGGCAGCCCGGCCGCTCGCAGTCGCTCCAGTGCCTCGGCCGGCTCCTCCCAAGCGCAGGCCAGGTGGGCCAGGTCGAGACAGACACCCAACCTCTCGGTGTCCATGCCGGACAACAGCGCGGCGGCCTGGCCGGTGCTCTCCACCACGCAGCCCGGCTCCGGTTCGAAGGCGACCCGCACCTCACGGCCAGTCTCCCGTTGGACTGCGGCCAGGCCGGTGGCCAGCTGATCCAGACGGCGTCGGGCCGCGTCGGCCCGACCGGTGTCCCAGGGTTGCCGCCAGGCCAGCGGCAGCGTGGAGATCGAGCCCCGGGCGGCGTCGTCGGGCAGCAGGTCGGCGAGCACCCGGGCCAGATTCAGCGTGTACGTGAGGCGCTGCTCGGTGGTCCAGTCCGGGTGGTAGACGTCCTGCTTGACCACCGGCGCCTGGAAGGCCGCGTACGGGAAGCCGTTGAGGGTGACCACCTCCAGACCGCGCGCGACCAGTTCGGTGCGCAGCCGGCGGCGCAGCGTCGGGTCGGCGGCCAGCGCGGCGGCGACCGGGGCCGCCAGCCACAGGCCGAGCCCGAGCAGGTCACTGCCGAGCGCCTCGCGGACCGGCACGGCGTAGGTGTCCAGTTGACCGAGGATGCCGGCGAACTCCTCGGCGGGGTGCACATTGGTGCAGTAGCCGAGGTGGATGGTGTCGCCGCCGCTGTGTCGCAGCCGCATCAGCTGCCGCCGCGCAGGATCGAGTTGCCGGTCTGCGGGTCCACGGCGGCGGTGACGTCCAGGTCGCTGAGGTCGAGCCGCCCGGACTGCCCGTAGAACTCCACCGGGTTTCGCCACAGCACCTTGTCGACGTCGTCGTCGCTGAACCCGGCCAGCAGCATCGCCTCGCCGGTGGCCCGGGTCAGCAGTGGGTCGGAGCGCCCCCAGTCGGCGGCCGAGTTGACAAGCATCCGATCCGTGCCGTACTCCCGGAGCAGATCCACCATCCGCTGCGGCGTCATCTTGGTGTCCGGGTAGATGGAGAAACCAAGCCAGCAGCCGCTGTCCCGGACCAGCTTGACGGTCACCTCGTTGAGGTGATCGACCACCACGCGACCCGCGTCGATGCCGGATTCGGCGACCACGGCGAGGGTCCGCTCGCAGCCGCGCGCCTTGTCCCGGTGCGGGGTGTGCACCAGCGCCGGCAGGTCGTACGCCACAGCGAGGGCGAGTTGCGCGGCGAACGCCTCGTCCTCCTCCGGCGTCATCGAGTCGTACCCGATCTCGCCGACCGCCACCACCGCGTCCTTGTCCAGGTAGCGGGGCAGCAGGTCGAGCACCGCCCGGCAGCGCGGGTCGTTGGCCTCCTTGGGGTTCAGTGCCACTGTCGCGTGGTGCCGCACCCCGAACTGCCCGGCCCGGAACGGCTCCCAGCCGATCAGCGAGTCGAAGTAGTCGGCGAACGAGGCGACGCTGGTGCGGGGCTGACCCAGCCAGAAGGCCGGCTCCACCACCGCGCGGACCCCAGCGGCGGCCATCCGTTCGTAGTCGTCGGTGGTGCGTGAGGTCATGTGGATGTGCGGGTCGAAGATACGCATTCACGCCTCCCGGGGCAGTGCGGCGGTGAGCCGGTCGAGCAGGTCGGTGGCGTCGGCGGGCAACTCCCGGCCGGCGGCGTGCCGCTCGGCGGCCAGCGCGGCCAGCATCGCCGCCAACTCCCCGTCCGCCCGGGCGTCCAGGTCTGCCACCACGGCGAGGGGAACACCGCTGAACACGCACTTGAGCACCGCCTGCCGCCAGGCGGCCGGGGCGAGGTGCTGGGCGTACGGGCCGAGCGCGGCGGCGACGAGCCGGGTGTCGTTGGTCCGGATCGCGTCGTGCAGCAACGGCACACCGGCGTCGCCGATCGGCAGCAGCGGCAGGGCCCGCAGCACGGCTCGGCGCTCGGCCGCGTCACCGTGCTGGTAGAGGCGCTCGGCGTACGCCGCGTGGTCGCCGGGCAGGCTGGTGAGCAGCAGCACCCGGGCCGCGTCGTCGGCGGTCCAGCCGGGGGCGTCGGGCAGCGCGGCCCGACCGCAACGCCGGCCGGCGGCGGGGAAGAGTCGGGTGATCTCGGTGGGCTCGACCGGGACCCGGCGCAGCGCCGTGTCCAGCCAATCGGGATCGGGTACGCCTCGAAGCGCGGCCCGTAGTGAATCCGGTGTCATCCCGTCTCCTCCCCTTGTGCTGCTCCGCGGGCACCCCAGGCACACCCTTTGCTCTGCTTCACTCCAGGCGACGGCCATTGTCCGAATAGCGGACGGTCGCTGTTGCCTCCGTTGAAGCAGAGCAAAGGGCGCCTGGGAGCACCTCGTCCTCGATGGGCCGCGCGCCGGCCACCGCGGTCGCGGCGGCGGCACGCAGGAACTCGATCGACCGGGCGGCCACGGCGGGCGCGGCGTGCGAGTCGCGGGGCAACTCCACCGCGACCAGCCCGCGGTAACCGGCTGTCGCCAGGGCCGCCAGGACCGGCGGGAAGTCGATCTCGCCGGTGCCGAACTCCAGGTGCTCGTGCACACCCCGGCGCATGTCGTCGATCTGCACGTTGACCAGGTGCTCGGCCACCTCGGCGACGCACTGCGGCACCGGCCACGGCTCCAGGCAGCGGCAGTGGCCGATGTCGAGGGTGATGCCGAACCCGGCCGGGTCACCGAGCGCGGCGCGCAGCCGACGCCAGTCGGCGATGTCCTGCACCAACATCCCCGGCTCCGGCTCGAACCCGAGGGTGACGTCGGCGGTGTCGGCCGCGTCGACAACGCTGGCGCAGCCGGCCACCAGCCGGTCCCAGGCGCACTGCGGTGACACCGCCTCGGGCCGGACGCCGGCCCAGAAGGAAACCGCCTCCGCGCCCAGGTCGGCGCCGATCCGGACGGCCCGGCGCAGAAACTCGACCCGCCGGGTCGGGTCGTCGTGCAGCAGCGTCGGGGCGTGCTTGTGCCACGGGTCGAGCAGGTAGCGGGCCCCGGTTTCGATCACCACCGCCAGACCCAGCTCGTTCAACCGACGGCTGACGGCGGCGACCCGGCGCGTGAGCCCAGGCGCGAACGGGTCCAGGTGGTCGTGGTCCAGGGTGAGCGCCACCCCGTCGTAGCCGAGATCGGCGACAACGGCGAGCGCGTCGTCCAGACGGTGGTTGGCGAAGCCGTTCGTGCCGTACCCGAGGCGCAGCGTCGTGGCGTCGGCGGCCTCCGCAGCGGGTCGGGGCTGGGGAACGGTCATGTCGGGGAGACTTTCCGGGCCAACCGTCGACCCAGCGGTGCGGCCGCCGCGACGGCCAACCCGAGCAGGCCGGCTCCGCCTCGCGCGGTGAGCGCCCCCTGCAGTGCGGGCAGCCCGGTGATCCCGGCACCGACGGCAGCGCGAACCCGCCCGGCCGATGGGTCCCGGACGACCTCGGCCTGAGCCGCGCCGTAGCGGGCCGCATACCATCCAGCCAGCACAGCGGGCAGCGCGGCCATCCGCCGGGGGGCGACGACGGCGGCGCTGGCGGCGACCACCGCAGTGCCGGCGAGGGTCCACTTCGGCAGGGTGGCATCGGCGCCGGTGACCTCCCGGCGGGACAGCGCGGTGACCGTCCAGGTGTGCGCGGCGACCGTCGCCGCCGCCGGCAACGCCCTGGTCACCCGGCCACCGGACGCGCCGAGCAGCACATCCAGCCCCCGGCAGGCGGCCATCACGGCCGGACCGGCGGCCGTGTTCTTGGCCAGCAGGTCGTACCCCCAGATGGTGGCGGCCAGCGGCACGGCGAGCGCGGCGGCGCGGCGACCGCCCACGACGGCGGCCAGGCCCACGCCAGCGGCCGTGAGGCCCGCCGCGAGACCGACCGCGGCGGCCGGGGTGACCCGCCCGCTGGGGATCGGCCGTTCGGGCCGCTCCTCGGCGTCCAGGCGTCGGTCGGCCCAGTCGTTGGCGGCCATGCCGGCCCAGTAGAGCAGCACCGAAGCGCCGGCCAAGGCAGGGGTACGCGGGCCCAACGCGCCGGCCGCCGCCGCTCCGGCGACCACGTCACCGGGCACCGAGAGCGCAGCCGGTGCCCGGACCAGCTCGGCGAGGTCACCCAGCGTGGTCATGGGCACCGTCCCCGCCGGCGTGCAGTTGTCGCGTGAAGTCGGTCAGCCGGGCCCACTGCTCGGCCAGCGAGTGGGTGGGTGCGCCGAGCGGGTCCTTGAAGAAGAAGCCCAGGTCGGTCAACGGCCCCACCTGCCCGGCGGCGTGCGCGGCGGCGGTGAGCCGGGCCAGGTCGAGCACCAGCGGCGCGGCCAACGCGGAGTCGCAGCCGTGCCAGGTGAACTCCATCCGCATGCTGGTGCCGAGGAAACCCGCGAAGGTGATCAGATCCCAGGCGGTCTTGAAGTCGCCCAGCTCCTCGACGTACTCGATGCGCGTGCCGCCCTGCGGCACGTAGCCCAGCGTCTCGCCGAGCACCCGCTGCTTGCTCTGCACCTTCGCCGCGTTCGCGGCCGGGTCGGCGAGGGTGGCGCCGTCGCCACCGCCGAGCAGGTTGAACCCGGACCAGGAGCGCACGTCCAGGTTGCGCATCGCGAACATCGGCGCGAGCACCGACTTGACCAGGGTCTCCCCGGTCTTACCGTCATGCCCGGCGTACGGCAGTCGAGCCTCTTCGGCCAGCGCGGTCAACGCCGGGAGCCGCAGCCCGGTGGACGGGGTGAAGTCGACGTACGGGCAACCGGCCAGCAACGCCGCGTACCCGTAGAGGGAACTGGGCGGCAGCACCTCGTCCGGTCCGGCGAGCGCGGCACGCAGCGCGGCCGGGTCGGCGTGCCCGGCGTGCGGTCGGGGGGCCGGCTCGGTTGCGGAGACGTTGACCACCACCACCCGGTCCAGCTCGTGCCGCTCGCGGAAGCTGGTGAGGTCGCGGACCACGGCGGCGGCCCGATCGGCCTGGGTGGCACCGACCGGTGCGGGGCGCAGCTCCTGCTCGACCGCACTCAGCTCGTCCCGGAGAGCGGCGACAAGCCGCCAGGGAATGACACCGCTGTCGGCAAGTGCCTCTGCGCGCTTGCACAGCGGGGTGGTGGCCAGGTCGTGCCCGCCGAAGACGAGGTCGGCGAACGCCGGCAGGGCGGGGCCGCGCAGCTCGGGCAGCTCGGTGACGCAGCCGGTGGGCCCGGCGAGGCCGGCCCGCAGCGCGAGCCCTCCGACGATGCTGGTGGTCGCGACGGAACCGCGCGCTCCTACCAGCCAGACACCTGTTCGCATGGTGCTCCTTCCCATCCAGGAGGAACCGTCGGTACCGCCAAATATAGGAATATCAGAATATGTTTCAGAAAGATACGCCCTGGGTGGATGGGCCCCGCCCGCCCGCCCCGCACCGGGACGGCACCGGTTTCGGCGTCGGCGTCGGCGGCGCCAACGCCGGACCGGATCCCGGTACGGGTGCGGGCAGACGGGGCTGGCAGGCAGGGTCGGGTCGGCGTCTCGACCCTGCCTCCCCCGCATCCGATCTCCACCGATGGTGGCGGTCCTCCGGTGCGGCCGGGGAATCCCGGTCCGGTCGCACCGGACGACCGTCCTGCTCGTGCGCCACCGGGCCGTACGGCCCGGCCGCACACTCTCCGATGCCGACCTCGTCCCGGCCGCGGGGCGCAATCCGCGGCAGGTCCCTCGCCGGTCGGCTTCGGAGAGCCGGTCGGGCGACAACGGTGCGAACACCGCCATCGCGGGTGGGCAACGGTCAGACAGCCGCCGCGATCAGCGCCGGCTCCACCTCGGCCCAGGAGGAGCCGAGCTCCGCCGAGCGCGTCACCGCGTCCAGCACCAGCTGGACCTGCAACGCGTCGGCGAAGGAGGGAGTCGGGTCGACGCCGGTGGCAACCGCCTCGATGAAGTCGCGCATCTCGTGCGTGAACGAGTGCTCGTAGCCGATGATGTGGCCCGGAGGCCACCACGCCGACATGTACGGGTGCTCGCCCTCGGTCACCAGGATGCGGTTGAAGCCCTGCTCCACACTCGGACGGGTGGCGTCGTAGAACTCCAGCTCGTTGAGGCGCTCCAGGTCGAAGACCACGGTGCCCAACGATCCGTTGATCTCGACACGCAGGGCGTTCTTGCGGCCGGTGGCGAACCTGCTCGCCTCGTACGTGGCCAGGGCGCCGCCGTCGAGCCGGGCCACGAAGACCGCGGCGTCGTCGACGGTGACCGGCCCGGTGGGCGCCTTGCCCCCATCCACAGTGGCCGCCAACCCGCTCGACTCGGCCGGCAACGGCCGCTCCTTGACGAAGGTCTCGGTGACCGCGCTGACCCCGCTGATCCGCTGGCCGGTGACGAACTGGGTCAGATCGATGATGTGCGCACCGATGTCACCGAGCGCGCCGGAGCCCGCCCTGTCCTTCTGCAACCGCCAGACCAGCGGGAACTGCGGGTCCACGATCCAGTCCTGTAGGTACACCGCGCGAACGTGTCGAATCACCCCGAGTCGTCCGTCGGCGACCAACTGGCGCATCATCGCGACCGCGGGGACCCGGCGGTAGTTGAACGCGCACATCGACCGCACCCCGGCGGCCCGGGCGACGTCCGCCGCGGCGGTCATCGCTCGTGCCTCCGCCACCGAGTTGGCCAACGGCTTCTCGCACAGGACGTGCTTGCCGGCGGCCAACGCGGCGAGGGCGATCTCGGCGTGGCTGTCGCCCGGGGTGCAGATGTCGACCACGTCGATATCGTCCCGGGTGATCAGGTCACGCCAGTCCGTGGTGTAGGCGTCCCAGCCGAGCCGGTCGGCGGCGTCGGCCACCTTCGGTGTGTCTCGACCGCAGATCAACGCCATCCGGGCCCGCGCCGGCAGGTCGAAGACGCGGTTCACGGTGCGCCACGCCTGTGAGTGCGCGGCGCCCATGAACGCGTAGCCGACCATGCCGACCCGCAGTTCTTTGTCTGTCGTGGACAAGGTGGGTCTCCCCCCGTGTATCAGAACCCGAGCTTCTCGTAGCTGCTCGCGTTCTCCTTGGTGATCGTCTCAGAGGCCAGGGTGACTTCCTTGGGAACCTGCAGCTCCGTCAGGTCGCCCAGGCCCCGGCCCTGCGCGATGAGCCGCGCGAGGGAAATCGCCGACGAGGCCATCGACGGGTTGTACGTGACCGTCGCCTTGAGCACCGAGTTGTCGGCCTTGATCGCGTCGATCGCGAGCTTCGAACCCGCGCCGCCGACCATGAAGAACTCCGACCGGTTGGCCTGCTTGATGGCGGCAAGCACGCCGATGCCCTGGTCGTCGTCGTGGTTCCAGATCGCGTCGATCTTCGGCAGCGCCTGGAGCAGCTGGGACGCCTCGCGCTGACCGCTGTCCGAGGTGAACTCGGCCGAACGCCGGTTCTTCACCGTGAAGCCGTAGGTCGCCAGGGCAGCCTTGAAGCCGTTGCTGCGCTCGACGGTCAGCGGAATCTCCAGGCCGGCGATCTCACCGATCACCGGGTTGGCGATGCCCTTGTCCTTGAGCTGCTTGCCGATGAAGTGCCCGGCCGAGACGCCCATGCCGTAGTTGTCGCCCTTGATGACCAGGCGCGAGGCCAGCGCGTCGGGGAAGGCCCGGTCGAGGTTCACGATCGGGATGCCCGCCTGCATCGCCTGGAGGGCAACCGCGTTGACCTCCTTGCCGTCGTGCGGCAGCACGACGATGATGTCCGGCTTCTGGGCGATCAGCGTGCCGAGCGTGGAGCGCTGGGCCTCGGAGTTCGACCCACCGTCGACCTCCTTGAACTCCACGTCCGAGTAGGCCGCGGCCTGAGCCTTGGCGTTGGCGTGGATCGCGCCCATCCAGCCGTGGTCGGCGGCCGGGGCGGAGAAGCCGATGACGACCTTCTTGCCCGGGGCGTTGTTGCCTTCGGCGTTGCCGGCGGCCTTGGTCTGGGTGCTGGCCGCCGGGGTCTCGTTGCTGGTGCAGGCGGTGAGCAGGGTGGCGGCGCCGACTGCGGCTCCACCGAAGAGCAACCGGCGGCGCGACACGTCGCGACTGTGCTGGGTCATGAACGACCTCCTGGGAGCGGGATTTTTGTTGGTGAGGGTGTGCGAGGCCCGGCCACTGTCGAATTTCTCGACGTCGCCAGGGACAACGGTGCGGTGCGTCAGGTTGCGGTGGTGACCCTGTTCCGCGCGAGGAGCCGAGTGACGGACTTGAACTGGAACTGCTGGACCAGGACGGCGGCGACGATAATGCCGCCCTTGACCATGTTCTGCGCCTCGATGGAGAGGCCGTTGATGGCGAAGAGGTTCGTGATCGTGGCGAAGATGATGACGCCGAGCAGCGAACCGACGATCGTGCCCCGACCACCGCTGAGCAGCGTCCCGCCGATGATCGCGGCGGCGATCGCGTCCAGCTCGTAGAGGTTGGCCATCGCCGCCTGGGCCGAGGTGGCCTGCGAGGTGAGCATGATGGCCGCGATGCCGCAGCACAGACCGGACAGCGCGTAGAGCAGCATGGTGTGCCGGCGGACGTTGATGCCGGCCAGCCGTGCGGCCTCCGGGTTGCCGCCGACGGCGATGGTGCGCCGGCCGAAGGTCGTGCGGTTGAGCAGGATCCACCCGGCCACCACCACCGCGCCCAGGATGTAGACGAGGATCGGAATCCCGAGAATCTTGCGCGCCGCGATGTCGTTGATGAAGGTGCTGCTCGACACCTGGGTCTGCTTGTTGGAGATCGACGCCGCGAGCCCGCGAGCCGCCACCAGCATCGCGAGCGTCGCGATGAAGGGGACAAGCTTCCCGTACGAGATGAGTACGCCGTTGACCAGGCCGACGCAGATGCCGACCACGATAGCGGTGAAGATCATGCCAGCGGCGCCGAATTCCTGGGTGGCGACCGTGGTGCACCAGACCCCGGCCAGCGCGACGATCGCCCCGACCGACAGGTCGATGCCACCGCCGATGATCACGAAGGTCATCCCGACCGTGACCACGCCGACGACCGAGGCGAGCTGCAGGATGGCGAGCACGTTGTTCCAGACCCAGTTCGGGTCGCCGTACAGGTCCGGTTTGGTGACCGCACCGACCACGATGAGTGCGGCCAGCACCCCGATCAGACCGAGGTTGCGCTTGGCCCCGTCGCCGCCGTCACCCCGCCACCAGGAGAGTCGGCCCGTGGATCCTGCCTTGTCGCTGGCCACCGCCGTCTCCGCCGGGTCCACCGGCGGCGACTGCGCCGGAAGCTGCGCGCGCTCCGGTGTCGCGGTGGGAGTGGGAGTCGCGTCGCTCATGCCGGTGCGCCTTCCATCAAGGACCCCGCCATCACGAGGTCGAGCACGGTGTTCTCGTCGAGTTCGCCGGCCGCAGCCTCGCGGACGACCCGCCCTTCCCGCATGACCAGCACCCGGTCGGCCAGACCGAGCACCTCGGGCACCTCGCTGGAGACCAGCAGCACCCCGACGCCCTGGGCGGCCAAGCCCCGGATGACCTGGTAGAGCTCAGCCCGGGCGCCCACGTCCACGCCCCGGGTCGGCTCGTCGAGCAGCAACAGCTTCGTGCCGCCGAGCAGCCACCGCCCGACCACGACCTTCTGTTGGTTACCGCCGGAGAGCGTGCGTACCGGCCGGTCGACGTCCCGGGGCCGCAGCTCCAGGCTCTCGGCGATCCGGTCGGCCTCGGCTCGTTCCTTGGCGGCGTCGGTGAAGCCCAGCCGCGCATATCGGCTGAAGTTGGCCAACGTGACGTTGCGGTAGATCGGCTCTCCGAGCAACAACGCCTGACTCTTGCGCTCCTCCGGGGCCATCCCCATGCCGGCCCGCACCGCCGCGCCGACGCCGGCACGCAGCACCCGCCCCTCCATCCGAACCGAACCCGCCTCCGCGACACGGGCGCCGTAGATGGTTTCCAGCAGCTCCGAGCGACCGGAGCCGACCAGCCCCGCGATGCCGACGATCTCCCCGGCGCGAACGCTCAGCGAGACATCGGCGAACTCACCGGGGCGGGTCAACCCCTCCACCTGGAGCAGATCCGCACCGACAGCGTCGTCGGTCGGCCGATCCGGGAAGACGTACTCGATGGTGCGGCCGGTCATCCGGCTGACCAGGTCGCGGGTCGGGGTGTCGCGCGCAGGCAGGTTCGCCGCCGTGGTCCGGCCGTCCTTGAGTACGGTGACCCGGTCACCGATCTCGCGGATCTCCTCCAGGCGGTGGGAGATGTAGATGACGGCGATGCCCTGCGCGGTCAGCTCACGGATGATCCGGAACAGGTTGCCGACCTCGTCGTGGGCCAGCACCGCGCTCGGCTCGTCCATGATGATCAGTCGGGCCTCGTGCGACAACGCCCGGGCCATGCTGACGATCTGCTTACCGGCGGCCGGCAGTGACCGGACCATCCTCCCCGGCGGGATCTCACCGTGGCCGAGCCGACTGAGGATCTGCCGAGTGTGCCGGGCCATCGTGCCGCGCCGGACGAACCCGAAACTGCGGTGCTCGTGACCGAGGAACGCGTTCTCCGCCACCGACAGATCCTCGACGAGATCGAGCTCCTGATAGATCGTGGCGATGCCGGCTTTCATCGCGGCCTGCGGGTTGGCGAAGCTCGCCGGCTCGCCGCGCCACTCCACCTGCCCGGAGTCCGGTTGGTGAACCCCGGAGAGCACCTTGATCAGGGTGGACTTGCCGGCGCCGTTCTGCCCGAGCAGACAGTGCACCTCGCCAGCACGCACCTCCAGCTGCACGCCGTCCAAAGCGCGTACGCCGGGGAAGGTCTTGACCAGATCGGTGAGGCGCAGGACCACCTCGCCCGCGACGGTGTCGGCGGGAGCCTCGACCAGCGGTGCCTCGGCGACGGCCTCGGCCGACGCGGTGGCGGGGTCATCCTCGGGCAGGGCCATAGTCTCCTCCTCGCTCACGACGGAATTTCGCTCATCTTCATGCGGCTTCCCCGAAGGCGACGTCACTGGCGAGCACGGCCGCGCCGGTGACACCGGCCCGACCACCGAGCTCGGACAACACGACGGGCAGGTTGCCGGTGGCCAGCGGCAGCGAACGGCGGTAGACGACACTGCGGATCTCGGCCAGCAGGATGTGCCCAAGCTGGGCCAGCCCACCGCCAATCACGATCATCGACGGGTTGGTGAAGCTGACCAGACCGGCGAGCACCCCGCCGACCCGCCGCCCACCGTCACGGATCAGTTGGATGCAGCTCACGTCGCCTTCGACGGCACCCTCGGCGACGTCCAGTGCGGTCACCACGCCACGCAGGGCCATCCGCTCGGCCAGCGCCGGTGACATTCCACTGCGTGCCGCGACGGTGGCTTCCTTGGCGAGTGCGGCGCCACTGAACAGCGCCTCCAGGCAGCCGACGTTGCCGCAGGAGCACATCGGGCCGTGCGAGTCGACCTGGATGTGGCCGATGTCGCCCGCGCAGCCGTCGGTGCCCCGGTAGACCTCGCCGGTGAGGAAGATGCCGCACCCGATGCCGGTGCCGATCTTCACGAAGAGGAAGTCGTCCACCGAGTGGGCGACCCCGCCGTGGCGCTCACCGATCGCCATGATGTTGACGTCGTTGTCGACCACCGCAGGGCAGCCGTGCTCCCGGCTGAGCAACTCGCGCACCGGGAACCGGTCCCAGCCCGGCATGATCGGCGGGGAGACCGGGACGCCGTCGCGGAAGCTGACCGGACCGGGTACGCCGATGCCGACCGCGTCCAACCGCTCGTACGCGCCGTCGACCCGGGCCTTGTGCAGCAGCTCGTTGACCCGTTGCAGGGTTACTTTGGGTCCGTTGCGGATGTCGGCCGGCTCGGCGTAGTGGGCGACCGGTTCGAGGCGGCCGTTGACCACCTCGACGTCCATCGAGCTCGCACCGAGGTCGACGGCGGCGAAGCGCAGCTTCGGGTTCAGCTCGACAAGGGTCGAGCGACGCCCGCCCCGGGAGGCGGCGAGCCCCGCCTCGGCGACGTAACCCAGCGCGACCAGGCGATCCAGCTCGGCCAGCATGCGCGGGCGCGGCATCTGGAGTCGGTCGCCCAGCTCAGCCCGGGACACGGCCCCCTCGTCGCGGAGCAACCGCAACAGTCGCACGTGTAGGGGGTCGACCGTCCGCACCGGGGTGTCACCTCTTCATCGGTGTCGTTCACATCGACGCAACGGCGATGTGTTGTGTCCGACACAGTAAGAGCGTTCCGCACCGCCTGTCCAGAGCTTCAACCGTTCCGAGATGAACTTTTGTCCGAAAGAACAAAAGCTACTAGTCGATCTAGAAAAGGATCACGGGGCGCCCGCGTCCGCTCGCCCGCAGTTCCATCGATGAACACAAAACCGCCCCGCCGGCCGGTCTTCGGTGGCGGGGCGGTTCGCGCGTGACGGTCCACGCGGAACGGGGCCGTCTGCGCCGAGGCGTCAGCGGCGGCCGGCGGAGTTTCGCTTCTTCCGGAGCTTGCGGTCGTCACGCAGCTCGACGTACGGCTCGTCGTCGGGTGCGTGCCCGGCCGCGATGGCGCGACCCCGCTCCAACTCGGCGTCGAGCTCGGCGCCCAGCAGGATCGCGATGTTGCTCAGCCACAACCAGATCAGAAAGATGATCACGCCGGCCAGCGCCCCGTACGTCTTGTCGTACGAGCCGAAGTTGCTCACGTAGAGGGCGAACAGGCCGGAGACCACCAACCAGATCACCACGGCCAGCACCCCTCCCGGGCTGACCCAGCGGAATCCGCCGTGCCGGGCGTTCGGTGAGGCCCAGTAGAGGATCGCGAACATCAGGCTGACCAGGATCAGCAGCACCGGCCACTTGGCGATGTCCCATACCGTGACCGCGGTGGCACCGAGGCCGACCACGTCCCCCACCGCCTCGGCGAGGCGGCCGGTGAAGACCACGATCACCGCACTGACCAGCAACAGCACCCCGATCACCGCGGTCACGCCGAGGCGGATCGGCAGCGTCTTCCAGATCGGCCGGCCCTCCGGCACGTCGTAGATCGTGTTCGAGGCGCGCATGAACGCGCCGATGTAGCCGGACGCGGACCAGAACGCGGCCAGCACACCGATGATCGCCGCAAGGCTGGCCAACCCGCCGTTGTCCTGAGCGGTACCGATCGCATCATTGATGATGTTCTGGATGCTTCCGTTCGGCACCGCCTGGTTGACGGTGTCCCGGACGCCGTTGGTGGCGCTCGTGCCGAGCAGACCGAGGATCGAGATCAGCACCAACAGGCCGGGGAAGATGGACAGCACCCCGTAGTAGGTGAGCGCCGCCGCCCAGTCGGTCAGGCTGTCGTCCTGGAATTCGCTGACCGTGCGCCGCAGTGCCGCCTTCCAGCCGCTGCCGGGCAGATCGGCGGGGCTGTCCGGCCCCGCGTCGGGCCCGACCGGATCACGCTCGTGCTCCCGGTGGGCGGAAGACTCGTCCGAGGCCATCACCCCTCCTGTTCGCTGGCGGTGTCACCTCCGGACATGCCCGTCGACGGGCGCCGATAACCACTTACCTGTAGAGCAACCTGCCCATCCGGTGTGAGGCCACCAGCAGGCCGACGGCCACCATCGCCAGCAGGTAGAGCACGTCGAGCAGCCAGACCCAGCCACCACCGCCCAGCGCGAGCCCTCGGATCAGGTGCACCGACCGGTACAGCGGAGTGATCTCGATGAGCCAGTGCAGCACTGTCGGATAGGCCTGCGCCGGCACGAACGTGCCGGAGAAGAGGAACAGCGTGAACTGGGCGGAGCCCAGCAGGTCAAAATCCTGCCAGCTGCGCATGAACGTGGAGATCGCCATGCCGAGCGCCCCGAACGCGAACCCGACAAGCACCGCGGCCGGCAGAGCGGTCAGCGCGCGGGTGACGCTGGTCAGATCCAGCGCGACCATCACCCCGAGGAACGCGGCCGAGTAGCTGCTGCCCCGCAGCATCGCCCAACCCAGCTCACCGAGGGCGATCTCGAACGGCCGTACCGGCGTGGCGATCATCCCGTCGTACAGCTTCCAGTACTTCATCTTGCCGAAGAAATTGAAGGTGGTCTCCGCGAGCGCCCCGGTCATCGCCGAGGAGGCGAGCATCGCCGGAGCCACGAACTCGGCGTACGAGACCAACCGCCCGTCGGGCAGCGGCAGGTCGCCGACCAGCGCCCCGACGCCCACCCCGATGGAGAGCAGGTAGAGCAGCGGCTCCAGGAAGCCGGAGAGCAGCAGCAGCCAGTAGACCGACTTCAGCGCCGTGACGTTGCGCTCGACCACCGACGCCGACCGCCGGGACGCGGCGGAGACATCAACCAGCCGGGGCAGGATCAGCGTGACCACGACAGCCCTCCCTAGACGACGAGCCTGCGACGGAACGCGCGCAGCGCCAGCAGCCAGCCGGCGACCGCCCAGGTGGCCAGGTAGAGCAGATGCCCGACGATCGACCACTGTGGGGCGACGCCGAGCGTGGCCGCTCGGCAGAGGTCGACGGCGTGCCACAACGGCGTCACGTACGCCAGCCAGCGCAACGCCTCGGGTAAGGACTCGACCGGGAAGAACACCCCGGCGAAGAGCGTCATCGGGATGACCGCGAACCGGAACAGCATCGCGAGCCAACTGTCGCTGGACACCGACGCGGTGTAGGCGAAGACCGGCGCGGCGACGGCCAACCCGAGCAACGCCACCACCGGCAGGGCGGCCACCGCCCACGGCGACCGCAACGCCCCGAACAGCCCGGTGACCAGCAGGAACGCCGCGATCGTGGTGAGCACCCGGAACAGCACGAAGGCCAGGTGCCCCGCCACGATGTCGCCAACCCGCAGCGGTGACGCACTCTGCGAGAAGTAGGTCTTGACCCACCGGAATTTGCTGAACACCGGCCAGGTCGAGTCACCGACGGTCACCTGGAGTGCGGTCGAGGCGATCAACCCCGGGACCAGCCAGTCGAGATAACGCACGCCGCCGACGCCCTGGTCGATGTAGGCACCGACGCCCAGCCCGAAGCCGAGCACGGTGAGCACCGGCAGCAGGAACGAGGAGAACACCCCGGCCCGCCAGGTGCGCCGCAGACCGACCAGGTGGTGCTCGAACACCGCGTACGCCGGCACCCACGGCAATCGCGCCTGCCCCGCCACGCCCACCACGACCACCCCCGTCCCGACCTGTCTACCCCCGGGGTACGACAGACCGCCGGTCACCCTACGGCGGCCCCGCCAACGTGTCGCCCGGGTTTTCGGGCGGCGGCGCGCCGGACCCGCAGCGCATCGTGCTGCGGGGCGTCGAAGCGACGATCCACTCCACATCGGCGATGTGGCGGCATTCCGTCGCCCGGACACCCCCACCTCGCCGACCTGGAGTCGATCACACCGCGCGCACGGCGGTCAGCGAAGCGCGGGCCGGTCAGGCCGGGCGGTACGCGCGGATCAATGCCTGCACGGCGTATCCCAGCAGCAGCGCTCCCGCGCCGGTGCCGACCACCAGGCCAGCGGACACCCCCGAGGCCAGGCCGGTGACGAGCGCCGCCGCCGCCACCAGGCACAGCGCGACACCGAGCGGACGGAGCAGCGGATCACGCAGCAGCGGGGCGAGCGGGAAGAAGTGCAGTCCGACCACCAGGCAGACCAGCACCGGGACGTACTCGGACCAGCCGGCGGCGGCAACCACCGCGGCACCCAGCCCGGCGGCGACGAATTCGGCGACGACGATGAGCAGGTACGGGCGGTCGGCTGCCCGGTCCCGGGGGACAGCGGCACCCCGGAGGCGAGCCGACAGCACGCCGCCCACCACGGCGGTGAGCAGTGCGACGATGCTGCCCACGACGAGCAGGGCACGCAGCGGTTGCTCCGCCGCCGGCACACTGAACCAGACCATCGCGAAGATGCCCAGGTAAAGGGCGGTAAGCCCCGCCTGACGTCGGTTGGCGATTAGCAGATCGGACATCGAACCTCCATGAACGTCGGCCGGTTCGGTGCACCCACCGACCGGGCCGGCCGATGCTATGCCCAAGATCGAATGTGGCCACAACCCGGGGCCTACGCGCGCCTTCCCAGCCAGCGCGACTGATCACAAAGGTCGGTCAGTCGACCAGGGTGCGACCGGTCAGGTGCAGGAAGACGTCCTCCAGGCCACTGCGCCGCACCAGCACGTTGGCCGGGTTGAGCCCCAACGCGGCGACCTCGGCGACCGCCGCGTCACCGTCGGGCACATAGAGCAGGACCCGGTCCGGCAGCACCTCGACCCGCTCCCCCACGCCGTCGAGCTTGCCGGCAAATGACTCCTGTGACTCGGCAGCGAAGCGCAGCTCGACCACCTCGCGGGTGGAGTGTTGCGCGATCAGCGCCCGGGGTGAGCCCTCGGCGACGATCCGCCCGCCGTCCATCACCACCAGCCGGTCGCAGAGCTGCTCGGCCTCGTCCATGTAGTGCGTGGTGAGCACCAGCGTGACGCCCTGCTGCTTGAGCCGGAAGAGCCGCTCCCACACCAGGTGCCGGGCCTGCGGATCGAGCCCGGTGGTCGGCTCGTCGAGCAGCACGATCTCCGGATCGTTGACCAGCGCGCGGGCGATGGTCAACCGACGCTTCATCCCACCGGACAGCGGCTCGACCAAGCTGTCGGCCCGCTCGGCGAGCTGGACGAAGTCGAGCAGCTCGTCGGCCCGTTCCCGGGCCGCCCGGCGTGAGACGCCGAAGTAGCGGGCGTAGACGGTCAGGTTTTCCCGAACTGTCAGCTCGGGGTCGAGATTGTCCAACTGCGGGCAGACACCGAGCCGGGCCCGGATCGCCGGCCCGTCACCGACCGGGTCCATGCCGAGGATGCGCAGCTCACCTCCGCTCGGTGGGGAGGTGCAGCCGATCATCCGCATGGTGGAGGACTTGCCGGCACCGTTCGGCCCGAGGAAGCCGAACGCCTCGCCCGAGCGCACCTCGACGTCGATGCCGGCCACGGCGGTGAAGTCACCGAACCGCTTCACCAGCCCCCGAGCCTGAATGAGTGGTAGCCCCGAAGTCACCGCCCGACCCTAACCGTCGAGTCCGACACCTCCCCACCGACTTTCGGCGAGGTTCAGAGGTCGCCGGGGTTGGTGGCGGCGCGGGCCACCGTGACCAGACGGTCGGTCTCGACGAGCAGGGCCTCGTCGTCCGCCGGGGTGCCGGGGTCGAGTCGGACCGTCCAGGTGAGACCGTCGACCCCGGGCACGCGGCGGGCCGCGACCCGCGCGGCGCCGCCGGGCACCGGCTGGTGCTCGGTGTACGCGACCGAGCGGGTGACCCGCGCCCGCACCTGGTGCGGCAGCTCACCCGGGTCGAGCAGAAGGTACGTCTCGGCCGGGCCGTCGGCGACCACCGTGTAACCGTCGCGTTCGGCGAAGGGCTCGGCGGGTGTGACGGTCAGCTCCCGGCCGGACCAGACCGCCTTGAGGATGGTGTGCCAGCCGAGCCGGTGCCCTCGACCGGGCAGCCACAACCCGAGGTTGCTGGCGACCACCACCCCGTCGCCCTCGCCGTTTCCGGCGGCAGCCCACGCCAGCACCCGTTCGTCGGCCGTCAGCGGCGGCCGGGAGGCCGGTGGCAGCTTTGGCTTGCGGCTGAACAGTCCCATCTAGAGGCCTCCCGCGGCCTGCTCGCGCAGCGCCCGGGCGTGCTGCTCCAGTGACAGCAGCTCACCGAAGGCGGCGAAGTACTCGTCCTTGTTGTTGACCGGGTTGATCCGCTGGATGCGCGACTTGAGGTCGCGGATTCGGGAGGTCACCGACCCGAACTGCACCCGCGCCATCGTGATCGACACGTAGCGGGGGTCCGGTTCGCCGTCGATCCGCAGCGGCTCCACCGCCAACTCGCCGACCAGCGCCGCCGCTGCCAGGTCGTCGCAGGCGTCACGGACCGACTCGATCCAGACCGCGCCGCCGGTCGCCGACGCGGCCCCACCGGCCGCCGCGATGGCCGTACGCACCGCGACGTGCACGGGGTGGCGGTATTCGGTGGCCTCGACCGCGTCGAACATGGGCCCGGCCAGGACCGGTTGCTGGAGAGCGAGCTTCAACGCCTCCCGCTCGACCATCGACTGCGGGCTGTCCGGTGTTGACTCGGCGCGGGCCGAGGCGGGCCGGGCGGCGGGTGCGGCGTCGCGGGAGCCGGGCGGCGGGGTGTTGGCAGCGGCGAGCACCGCCCGTTGCACCGGCTCGATCTCCATGCCGAGGTCCATGGCGAGCTTGCGAACGTACTCCGGGCGCTTCTCCCGGTCCTTGAGTCGCGCGACCAGCGGCGCGGCGTGGCGCATCGCCTCGACCCGGCCGTCGACGGTGTCGAGGTCGAAGCGGCTGATCACGTGTCGCAGCGCGAAGTCGACAAGCGGCTCGCGGCGGGCGACCAGGTCACGCACCGCCAGGTCACCCTTGGCCAGCCGCAGGTCGCACGGGTCCATGTTGTCCGGGCTGACCGCGATGAACGTACGCCCGACGAACCGCTGATCATCTTCGAAGGCGCGCAGCGCGGCCTTCTGGCCGGCAGCATCACCGTCGAAGGTGAAGATGATCTCGCCTGCCACCTCGTCACTGTCGAACAGGAGCCGACGCAGCACCGAAATGTGGTCCGCGGCGAAAGCGGTGCCACAGGTCGCCACTGCCGTGGTCACCCCGGCGAGGTGGCAGGCCATCACGTCGGTGTAGCCCTCGACGATCACCGCCCGACCCTGCTTGGCGATCTCCCGCTTGGCCTGGTCGATGCCGTAGAGCACGTGCGACTTCTTGTAGATCGGCGTCTCGGGGGTGTTCAGGTATTTCGGGCCGTCGTCGTCGTCGAAGAGCTTGCGCGCGCCGAAACCGATCACGTCACCGGCGAGGTCGCGGATCGGCCAGAGCAGCCGACGGCGGAACCGGTCGATCAGGGTGCCGGAGCGGGACTCTCGGGACAACCCGGCGGTGACCAGCTCCTGGTGGGTGAAACCCTGCTGGCGCAGGTGCTTGGTGAGCAGGTCCCAGCCCTCCGGCGCAAAACCACAGCCGTAGCGCTCCGCGGCGGCCCGGTCGAAGCCCCGTTTGGCCAGGAACTCCCGTGCCGGCCGGGCACCCGCAGTGCTGAGCTGCGCCCGGTAGAACTCCACAGCCGCGGCGTGCGCGGCGACCAGGCGCTGGCGCTGGCCCTGCTGTGGGCGGGGGCGCGGGGTGCCCTTGTCGTCCTCGATATAGCGCAGTTGGATGCCGGCGCGGCCGGCCAGCCGCTCGACGGACTCCACGAAGCTGAGATGGTCGGCGTCCATCAGGAACTTGATCGCGTCGCCGCCGGCCCCGCAGCCGAAGCAGTACCAGACGTTGCGGGCCGGAGAGACGTTGAACGACGGACTCTTCTCGTCGTGGAACGGGCACAGACCCTTGAGGTTGCCGCCGCCGGCGGACTTCAGGGTGACCGTCTCGGAGATCACATCCCCGATCGAGGTGCGTTCCCGGACCAGTGCGATGTCCTCGTCCCGGATCCGCCCGGCCATGCGCCACCCCCTCGGCGTACATCCTGCCCTGCCGGACCGACGACGCGCCCGCCGGGGGACGCCGGTGTGGCGGCCACCGCTGCCGGCTCGCCGATTTCCCCCCGGCGGCCGGGCCCGCGCAGGGACCATGACCAGATGCGCAGGGTACGGGCCGACGGTGTCCAGTCCTCCGGTTGGCTGGCCGGCCGATTGGGACTACGCGGACAGGCCCCGCGGACGGACGAGGCCGGCCACCGCCATGCCACCTGGCTGGAGCTCTTCCTCGACATCATCTTCGTGTACGCGTTGGCGGCGGTGGTCGCCCGGCTGGGCAACGACCCGACTCCGTCACCGCGCGCCGTGCTGGCCGTGATCGGGCTTTTCGTGGTGGTCCAGTGGGCCTGGGTGGGGCAGGTCTACTACGACACCCGGTTCGACCCGGATGACACGGTGCACCGAGTGCTGGTGCTGGGCGCGTTGGTCGGCGCGGGCACGATGACGCTCGGCGTCGACGAGGTGCCGGACAGCGTGCTCCTGGCAGTCGGGTACCTCATCGTGCGGGGCGTGCTGCTCCTGCTGTACCTGCGGGCACGGCCGACGAGCCCGATGGCCCGCGCGGTGACCTCGGTCTACCTGATCGGCTTCGGGGCAGGCTGGTTGATCTGGTTGGCCTCGCTGGCCGCGCCCAACACGCTGCGCCCGACCCTGTGGGTCATCGCGATGTGCATCGAACTGGCCACACCGTGGGTCGGCAAACGCCGGCTCAACCAGTGGCCCGTGGACAACCGCCACCTGCCCGAGCGAATCGGGCAGTTCACCATCATCGTGCTGGGCAGCGCGCTGGCCAGCCTGCTCTTCGCGGTGCCGGACCACCCCCGGCCGCACATGATCGTCGCCGCCGGGATGGCCTTCCTGGTGCCGGCCGCCGTCTGGTGGGTCTACACCACCTTCGTCACCACCCGCTTGACGCAGCGCCGGCTGCGCGGGGGGCAGGCGTACGGCTACCTGCACATCCCGCTCGGCGGGTCGCTGCTGCTGCTCGGCTGGTCGCTCGGGCAGGTGGTCCGACTGATCGACGAGAACGCGGACCGCCTGCCGCTGGAGCTGCGGCTCCTGCTGGCCGCCTCGGTCGTGATCTGGACGATATGTGGGCTGGCCCTGTATTGGCTCTGGTCGCAGCCGAGCGTTCCCCGACTGGCGATCACCGGCTACGGAGTGATCTCGGTCAGCGTGATCACCGCGACGGTGCACGAGCCGAGGTTGATGCTGTTTCTGTTGTCCGCAGCGATCATCGGGTACGCCGTGCTGCTCACCCGGCGACTCGCCTTGGCCCGCCGGGAGTCGGACGACGAGCCCGAGAGTTGAGCGCCGCTCAGGCGGCTGCCCGCTCGACGGCCACCGGGGCGGCAGCCTCCTCGGCGGCCACCTGGCTGTTCCAGTCGGCCTTGGTGGAGCGCCAGCCCTCGTCGTCCATGCCGCGCCGCCAGTAGCCGGAGATGGAGAGTCGCTCGACGGGTACGCCCCGCTCGGTGCGCAGCAGCCGGCGCAGCTCCCGTACGAAGGCAGCCTCGCCGTGGACGAACGCATGCACCTGGCCGGGCGGGAACTCCAACTCCCGCACCGCCGCGACAAGCGCCTCGCCCACCGGGCGTTCGCCGCGGTGCAGCCACGTCAGCTCGACCGCACCAGGGCTGAGCAGCTTCTGCTCCTCCGCCGGGTCGCTGACCTCCACGAAGACGTGGGCCGGGGCACCCAGTGGCAGCCGCTCGCACGCCGCCGCGATCGCCGGCAGGGCGCTCTCGTCGCCGGCCAGCAGGTGCCAGTCCGCGTCCGGGTTCGGGGCGTACGCGCCACCGGGGCCGACGAAGTGCACGGGGTCGCCCGGGCGCAACGCGGCGGCCCACGGCCCGGCCAGCCCTTCGTCGCCGTGGTACACCACGTCCACGGTCAGCTCCTTGGCCAGCGGGTCCCAGCGTCGCACCGTGTACGCGCGCTGCCGCGGCCACTGCTCCCGGGGCAGGTCCCGGCGGATCGCGGCGAGATCCAACGGCTGCGGGTACGCGACGCCGGGCTGCGGGAACACCACCTTGATGTAGTGGTCGGTGAACTCGCCCACCGGCAGGCCGGCAAGCTCGTCCCCACCGAGGACGAGCCGGATCAGGTGCGGGGTGGGCCGCTCGGTGCGCAGCACCCGGGCGGAGGTGACGTTCCTGGGGCGTTCCGACATGTTGCTTAGGCTAGCCTAATCTGCTCCGCCGTCAGTCGGCGGTGCGCTCCTACCGACCAGGCGAGTGTGCCAGGTCACGGCCGCCGGGTCGGTGAGTGAGGCGACCTGGTCGACCACCACGCGCAGTCGGGCGGCGTCGTCTGGTGCGGCTCGCCACAGCGGGGCGAAGATCGGGTCGAGCCCGTCCGGCGCGCACCGGACCAGCGCGGCGACCAACTCGGCCAGCATCGTCCGCTGCCGCTCGTAGCGGCCACGGAAGCCGGCTCGACGCATCACGTACCGCAGCGCGATGCCCTTGAGTAGGGCACACTGCGCCCGGGCCAGACGTGGCACCACCAGGTCGGCGGCGTAGCGCCGGTGCGGGCCGGGACCGAACCGCTCCTCGGTGGCAGCCACCGCCGCGGACACGAACCGCCCGGTCACCCCGCTGGTGGTGGCCTTCAACGCGACCAGGGCGCGGTGACTGCCGTCGTAGCCGGCGAGCGGGGCGAGCAGCGGATCCGCCAGCAACTCGACAAGCACCTCGGCCAGGTCGGCCGCGGACTCCCCGGAGTAGGCGCCAGCCACGTCGGCACAGAGAGCGGCCCGCTCGTCGGCGTCGGCGAGCAACGGGCGCAGCGTGACGTACCCGCCGTGGATGCCGTCCTCCACGTCGTGCACCGAGTACGCGACGTCGTCGGCCCAATCCATCACCTGCGCCTCGAGACAGCGCCGGTCGCCGGGCGCACCGGCCCGGATCCACTCGAAGACCGCCGTGTCGTCGGCGTACACCCCGAACTTGCGCTCCCCGGGGCGGCGCGGCCACGGGTACTTGCCGATCGCGTCGAGCGACGCCCGGGTCAGGTTCAGCCCGGCGGACGAGCCGTCCGGGGCGAGCACCTTCGCCTCCAGGCGGGTCAGCACCCGCAGGGTCTGCGCGTTGCCCTCGAAGCCGCCGCACGGTGTGGCGAGCAGATCCAGGGCCGCCTCGCCGTTGTGGCCGAACGGCGGGTGCCCGAGGTCGTGGGCGAGCCCGGCGACATCCACCACGTCCGGGTCGCAGCCCAACCGGGCACCCATCTCCCGCGCGATCTGGGCCACCTCCAGCGAGTGCGTCAGCCGCGTACGCAGGAAGTCGTCGGTGCCTGCGGTGTGCACCTGGGTCTTGGTGGCCAGCCGGCGGAACGCGGCGGAGTGCAGCACCCGCGCACGGTCGCGCTCGTACGGTGACCGGCGGTGCCCGGTGTCCTTGGGTGGCTCCTCGACCAGCCGGGCGTCCGCCGCGGCCTGCTCACTCCTCGCGCTCACGGAGCCACCGCTGTTCGCGACTGCGGGGCTCGCAAACCCGGCTCACTCCTCGCGCTCACGGAGCACGCAGAACTCGTTGCCCTCCGGGTCGGCCAACACCGTCCACTCGACGTCACCCTGGTCGATGTCGACGTGCCGGGCGCCCATGTCGACCAGGCGCTCGACCTCGGCTTCCTGATTGGCGGGGCGCAGGTCGAGGTGCAGCCGGTTCTTGCGGTCCTTGCCGTCGGTCACCGGGCCGAAGAACAGGGCGGGGCGCTGGTCTGCGGACTGGCGAATTTCCACGCCGCCGGGCTTCTCGGTGACGATCTGATAGCCGAGCGCCTCGGCCCACCAGCGGGCCAGTCGGGCCGGGTCGCGGGCATCGATGGTCAGGCTCTCCCAGACGCTGGTCATGCAATAACCCTTCCCGTTCGACGGCGTGCGCAATCGGCCGTGTGCGAGCGAGCCAAGGTTACGCCCGCCACAGCTGCTCGACCCGCCCCCGACGCGTCGGGGGGATGTCCACAACCGCCGATCGGCCCGGAGTTGTCAACCGATTGCCGTGGGTTACGGGCTCGCGGGCGGAAGTCGCCAGCGGTAGCGTTCCCAGCGCAGAACGTGACCAGCCGACCGACACGCAGATCCCGACCGGTAAGGGAGCAGTTCGTGGACGCAGACACGGTGGTGGGAACGGAACTACGCGGGCTGCGCCGACGCCGACCCGAGGTTGCCGGGGCGGTGCTTGCCGGCACTGACGGTCTGCTCATCTCCAGCGATCTGCCCAGCACCGACGCCACCCATCTCGCCGCGTTGGCCGCCGCCAGTTTCGGGCTCGGCAACCGGGTCGCCGACACCGTCCGGCGGGGTGAGTTCCGGGAGTCGGTCGTTTCGACGACGGCCGGCTGCGTGGTGACCTACCCGGCCGGGCGCACCGCCCTGCTGACCCTGGTCACCGTGTCGGCTGCGGACGATCTGGAGGCGCTGCACGAGGAGGCTCGGGCGGTGGCCCGACGGGCCGGTTCGGTATTGGACAACACGCGCGGCGGCGGGATCGGCGCCACCTCCGTCCCGGACGCGCACGCGCCGCTTGCCGTGCGTACCCCGATGGCGACCCTGCCGACGCAGCTACGCCGCCCAGCCCGACCGACCTGGCGTCGCCCGCCGATCTGAGCGCTGAGGCCGGCGGCGGCCGGGTCGCCCGGTCCGCCGCCGACCCCGCGTCAACGGCTGTCCGAGCCGCCGGTCTCCACGACCGCCCGGCCCGCCTCCAGCCGGGCCACCGGCACGCGGAACGGCGAGCAGGACACGTAGTCCAGGCCGACCTCGTGGAAGAAGTGCACCGAGTCCGGGTCACCGCCGTGCTCACCACAGACACCCAGCTTCAGCCCGGGCCGGGCGGCCCGGCCCTCCTCGGCGGCAATCCGCACCAGCCGGCCGACGCCGTCGCGGTCGATCGACTCGAACGGCGAGATGCCGAAGATGCCCAACTCCAGGTAGCGCCAGAAGAACGCGCCCTCAACGTCGTCGCGGGAGAAACCCCAGCCCATCTGGGTCAGGTCGTTGGTGCCGAAGGAGAAGAACTCGGCCGCCTCGGCGATCTGCCCGGCGGTCAGCGCCGCTCGGGGCACCTCGATCATGGTGCCGATCAGCACCTCGACCCCGCTGTCCCCGACCACCTCCGCGATGATCTTCTCGGCCTCGGCGCGGACCGTCTCCAACTCCTGCACGGCCCCGACCAGCGGCACCATGATCTCCGGTTTCGCCACGCCGCCGCCACGGGCGCAGGTGACGGCCGCCTCGGCGATGGCCCGGACCTGCATCGCGAACAGGCCGGGGATGACCAGGCCGAGGCGAACGCCCCGCAGCCCGAGCATCGGGTTCTCCTCGTGCATCCGTCGGACGGCAGCGAGCAGTGCCTCCTCCTTGGCGACGTCCTCGCCGCGTTCCTGAGCGACCGCGACGTTGACCGCGAGCTGTTCCAACGGCGGCAGGAACTCGTGCAGCGGCGGGTCGATCAGCCGCACGGTGACCGGCAGGCCGTCCATCTCCCGGAAGATCTCCTCGAAGTCGGCCCGCTGCAACGGCAGCAACGCCGCCAGCGCAGCTTCCCGCTCACCCTCGGCCCGGGCCAGGATCAGCCGCTCGACCAACTCCCGCCGGTCGCCGAGGAACATGTGCTCGGTGCGACACAGCCCGATGCCCTCGGCGCCGAAGCGCCGGGCCCGGGCCGCATCCGCGCCGGTGTCGGCGTTCGTGCGGATCGCGAGCCGCCGCTTACCGTCGGCGTGCGTCATGATCCGGTGTACGGCCCGGACCAGCGCGTTGTCGATGTGCTCGGGATCGACGCTGCCCTCGAAGTACTGCACCACCTCCGACGGCCTGACCGGCACCTCACCCAGGTAGACCTTGCCGGTGGTGCCGTCGATGGACACGACGTCGCCCTCGTTGACGGTCTGCCCGGCGACGGTGAACCGCTTCGCCGGCACGTTCACCTCGATGTCGTCCGCGCCGGAGACGCAGGTCTTGCCCATGCCCCGGGCCACCACGGCGGCGTGGCTGGTCTTGCCACCCCGGGAGGTGAGGATGCCTTTCGCGGCGATCATGCCGTTCAGGTCGTCGGGATTGGTCTCCCGGCGGACCAGGATCACCGACGCGCCCTCGGCGGCCAGCTCGACGGCCCGCGCGGAGGTGAAGACCACAGTGCCGGACGCCGCGCCGGGCGAGGCGCCGATGCCCGTGGCGACCGGCTGGAACTCGTGGTCGAGCTGAAAGCGGGGGAACATCAGCTGGGCCAACTGCGCTCCGTTGACCCGGTGCAGCGCCTCGTCCAGGTCGATCAGGCCCTCGTCGACGAGTTGCCCGGCGATGACGAACGCGGCGGCCGCGGTGCGTTTACCGACCCGCGTCTGCAGCATCCACAGCTTGCCGCGCTCGATGGTGAACTCGATGTCGCAGAGGTCCTTGTAGTGCTCCTCCAACCGGGCCATGATGCCGAGTAACTCGTCGTAGGACGCCTTGTCGAGCTGCTCCAACTCCTGCAGGGGCACGGTGTTACGGATGCCGGCGACCACGTCCTCGCCCTGGGCATTGGCCAGGTAGTCGCCGTAGATGCCCTGCGCGCCGCTGGCCGGGTCACGGGTGAACGCGACGCCGGTGCCGGAATCTGGGCCGAGGTTGCCGAAGACCATGGTCACCACGTTGACCGCGGTGCCGAGGTCGGCCGGGATGCGCTCCTGACGGCGGTAGAGCACCGCGCGCTCGGCGTTCCACGACTCGAAGACCGCGCGGATGGCGAGATCGAGCTGTTCGCGCGGCTGCTGCGGGAACTCCCGACCGGTGTGCTCAAGAAAGATCTTCTTGTACGCGTCGACCAGCCCGCGCAGGTCGTCCGCGTCGAGGTCGAGGTCGTTGGACGTACCCCTGGCGCTCTTGGCCTCGTCCAGGGCGTGCTCGAACGCCTCGCCCGGCACCTCGCAGACGGTCTTGCCGAACATCTGGATGAGCCGGCGGTAGGAGTCCCAGGCGAACCGGTCGTTGCCGCCGGAGGCGGCCTGGCCAGTCGAGCCGACCGCCTGTCGTGCGAGTCCTTCCACGCTCTGGTCGTTGAGACCGACGTTGAGGACGGTCTCCATCATGCCGGGCATGGAGAACTTGGCCCCGGAACGGACGGAGACCAGCAGGGGGTCCTGCGGGTCGCCGAGACGCTTGCCCATCACACGCTCCAACGACTCCAGGTGCGCCTCGATCTGACCGGCGAGGCCGTCGGGCTCCCGTCCCGTCGCGAGGTACGCCTGGCAGGCCTCGGTGGTGATGGTGAAGCCGGGCGGAACGGGCAGGCCGAGGTTGGTCATCTCGGCGAGGTTCGCCCCCTTGCCGCCGAGCAGGTCCTTGAGATCCTTGTTGCCTTCGGAGAAGTCGTAGACGTACTTGTGATCGACGGTCTCTTGCGCTGCCACCAGAGCCTCCACACACGCGCCGGATTGACACTTAACGAAGGTTCAGTTTTTTTCTTCCCCCGGACGGACCACCGGTAATCCCGGAGTCGACGCCAATCGGTGGGCGAAGGTTAAGCGAACTTGGGGTGCTCTGGGACCGTTCGGTGACAATAGGCACAGCTATCACGACTATCCGTGTTCGTACCGGTTTTTGGGAACGCTTCCACGCGCACTAACACGCATCCTGGCCAGGAGTCGTACGCTTGACGGCACGCCAGCCAGCGAACCTCACTTTTGCCATAACCGACGCGAATACACCCCCGGAGTCGCCGCCGTGTCGACCATCCCCTCCTTCGACCCCGCCGCCGACCCCACCGCGGCCAGGCCCACCGCTGCGGTGCCGCTGCCGGCCCGGGAACCCGACGCGGCCACGCTGGCCCGGGCAGCCGAGCGGACCGCCGCCGAGTCGCTCGCCCCGCCAGCCCCACACCGGCTGACCGACGTCGTGCCCGCCCCCCGGCAGGTCCAGCCGGACCCGACCGAGGACTGGGTGCTGCCAGCCGAGGCGGTCATCGTGGCCAGCGCCGACCCCGCCGCGCTGGCGGTCGCCGTGCAACTCGCCGAGCTGCTCCGGCCAGCCACCGGGTACCCGCTGCCGGTCACCGACGCCACCACGCCGGACCCCACCGACGGCATCGCGCTGGTACTGGACGAAACCGCCGACCTCGGCGCGGAGGGCTACCGGCTCAACATCACCACCAACGGGGTACGCGTCACCGCCGTCACCGCCACCGGCCTCTTCTACGGCGTGCAGACCCTGCGCCAACTGCTGCCACCGGCCATCGAGAGCCCAGCCCCGGTCACCGCGCACTGGGCGCTACCCGGCGGGACCATCACCGACGCCCCCCGGTTCCCGTACCGGGGCGCGATGCTCGACGTCGCGCGGCACTTCTTCGCCGTCGAGGCCGTGCTGCGGGTGATCGAGCACCTGGCCCGTTACAAGCTCAACCACCTGCACCTGCACCTCACCGACGACCAGGGCTGGCGGATCGCTGTCGACTCCTGGCCGAAGCTGACAGGCATCGGCGCGACGACCGAGGTCGGCGGCGGCCCCGGCGGGCACTACACGAAGGCCGACTACCGGCGCATCGTCTCCTACGCCGCCGCCCACCACATCACCATCGTCCCGGAGATCGACCTCCCCGGGCACACCAACTCGGCGCTGGTCGCGTACCCGGAGCTGGCACCGGACAAGATCGCCCCGCCGACGTACACCGGCACCGAGGTCGGCTTCAGCTACGTCGACCCGGCCGACGAGCGGACGTACGACTTCATCACCGACGTGTTGGGCGAAATGGCCGAACTCACCCCCGGGCCGTGGTTGCACATCGGTGGCGACGAGGCGTTCAAGGTGAAGGGCGAGGTCTACACCGGTTTCGTCGAGCGGGTCCAGCGCATCGTGGCCGGCCTCGACAAGACCGTCGTCGGTTGGCACCAGCTCGCACCGGCCGCCCACGTCGACGGGCGGGTGCTCCAGTGGTGGGGCACCAACGCCGAAGACCCCACCACCGCCGACGCCGTACGTAGGGGCGCCCGGCTGATCCTCTCCCCCGGCAACCACGCCTACCTGGACATGAAGTACACCCCGGACACCCCGATCGGACACGACTGGGCTGGCCTGATCGACGTGCGAAAGGCGTACGACTGGGACCCCGGCACGCACATCACGGGCGTACCCACGGAGGCGGTGCTCGGTGTGGAGGCGCCGCTCTGGACCGAATCGGTCACAACGCTGGCCGACATCGAATTCATGCTCCTCCCCCGGCTCCCCGCCATCGCCGAACTGGGCTGGTCACCCCGGGCAACGCACAACTGGGCCGGCTTCCGCGACCGGCTGGCCGCTCACGGCCCGCACTGGGCGATAGCCGGCACAGCCTTCCACCGCGCGCCCGAGATCCCCTGGCCGACCATCTCGACCATGCCGACCATCCCGACCCAGCACGACCCGACCACCCCAACCACCCCCGCCCAGCATGACCCGACCACCCCCGCCCAGCACGACCCGACCATCCCGGCGCAGCATGACCGGCGGACCGCCCCCGCCCAGCACGACCCGACCTGGGCCGACACCCCGCCGCTCTGAGGCCGGGCCGAGTCCTGTCGGCCGGCGCCAACCGGACAGGCGCCGTGATCCACTCCATATCGCCGACATGGGGGTATCCCGTCCGGCGGATACCGCCATGTCGCCGAACTGGAGTGGATCACCGCTCACCGCCCGATACGCGAGGCCAGCGTCGGGTCGGTTTGTTCCGTATGGGGGATTTCGTTCCGTGGTCGGGGTCATCCTGGTCGTGGAATCGGGGGCTGGCGGGGGTCGTTATACCTGGCATGCCGCCCCAGCCCTCGGGCTTCGCGGTACCCCCCAGCTCAGGTGGGCGGGAGCCCAGCCGGGAACACCCGCCGGCCCGGCACGGTTACATCCCCGGTAGCCGCGAGCCACCGAGAACATTCGCCAGGTCGGGGCGTTACCCCGGGCAGCCGCGAGGCG